>CAJCID010000305.1 GCA_903970305.1 Rhodospirillales bacterium
ATTTCGCGGCGAGTTTGCGCAGCACATTGGTGATCTTGGCGGGATCGAAAGGATCGACTTCACTCTTGTCCGCGTACACGAAGGCCTCGTAGGTCTTCGGTTCGGGCAGCTTGGTGGGAATCGGCCGGATTTCCTTCTTGACATCGGCCATCCATTGCCGGACTTCATCGGTCGAACTGCCGCACGAAGCGAGCACGAGACAGCCGACGCACAGGAGCAGGCGCTTCATTGGACTTTTACTCCCTTTTGAGCCTGAGCCTTGGCCTGTCGCTGCGCCGTGATCTCTTCGGGATCAAGATACCGGAAGGTCTTGGCGATGGCATCCATGGTGAGAACGTCCCCGTGCATGGCCGACGAAGTGACCGGGGCGGCGCTTGAACCCGAACCGGATGCTCCAGTCGTGATGGAGAGGTTGTTGAGCGTCACAATCCGCGGCAGGGCCGCAATGTCGCTCGTGAACTGGCCCAGGTCATGATAATTCCCCGTGATGCGCACCTCGATCGGTAGCTCTGCGTAGTAATCCTTGACGGTGCTCTGGCCAGGCCGGAATAGCTCGAACTGAAGGCCGCGCCCAACGCCGGCCTGGTTGATGTCCGACAGCAACGCGTCCATCTCGGCCTTGCTCGGCAATTGCTTCTCCAGCCGGAAGACGTATTGAGCGACCTGGTCCTTCTGCTTACGCAGTGGCTCAAGATTGACTGCCTGCGTCAATTTGTCCCGGTACGCCTTCTTCAGGGCCACTTCCTGATCCTCCAGGGTGTGTAGCTGATCGACCTGGTCACTCCAATAGAGAAACCAGCCCAAGATGAGCACCACCACGACGATCCCCAAGGCCGTGGCCACGCGCGGTAAAATCGGCCACGTGCCCGGATCCTTCGGGTTCAGGTTTCGGAACTGGTCGGTTAATTTTTTGAGGTCTGCCATGGCTCACCCGATCACTTCGTTACCGCAGGAGCTGCGGGTGCCGGTGCTGCCGACGGCGGTTTGGCAGCCGCAGCGGCGTCCTTGGCTTTGTCGCCGACCGGCCGACGCAGATTCACCGTCATGGTGAACTGAGAGACCCGGCGTTTGTCGGTTCCCATCGTTGCCGACTTGATTTCCACCAGCTCGGGCGTGTCCAGCCAAGGCGAATTGTTTCCCAGGTTGCGTAGCATCTCGGAGATCCGGTCGTTCGACTGGGCGTACCCCGTCAGGGTGACCTTCGAGCCGAGTTGCTTGGAGCTCAGCAGGTAGATGCCCTCGGGGACCTGCTTGACCAGTTCATCGAGTAGATGCACAGGAAGATTGCGGTCGCCCTGCAGGTCCTCGACGGCCTGCTGCCGGGCCTTCAGACTGTCGATTTCAGATTTGAGGTCCGCAATTTCCTTGATCTGCTCGTCAAGCTTGGCGTTCTCGGTCTTGATGAAGTCGTTGCGCTGCATCTGATCGTCGATCGAGTTGCTGATGATGAGTCCGACAATGAAAACGATCACGGCCGCCGAAATCAGCGCCAGTCCCGCCATGACGTAGAACTCGAGCCGCCTTTGTTTGCGACGCTCTTCCCGGTGAGGAAGAAGGTTAATCTGGATCATTGACCGCTCCTTCGCATCGCCAGTCCGGTTGCGACAAGGAGCGAAGGTGCATCAAGTCGGGCCTGCTTTTCGCGAACCTGGGAACTCATGTCCATCCCCTTGAAGGGATTGAGGATGGAAGTCGAGGCCTGCGTCCTCGTGCCCACGACATCCACGAGACCCGGAATCACGGCGCAGCCGCCGGCCAACAGGATCTGGTCCACCCGGCTGTAGGGTGTCGAGGTGAAGAAGAACTGGAGCGCGCGCGTGACCTCGAGTGCAATATTGTCCGCAAACGGCTGCAGGAGGTCGCGTTCATAGTTTTCCGGAAGGTCATCAGCGCGCTTCTTGGCTTCCGCCTCGTCGGCCGACAGGCCGTAGGCGCGTGCGATGTCCTGGGTCAGCTGCGCACCGCCGAAGGCCTGCTCGCGCTCGTAGATGGCCTGGCCGTTCAGGGTCGCTGAAATGGTCGTGGTGTAGGCGCCGATCGAGAAGAGCGCAATGATCTGGCCTTCTCCCTCATTGGGCATCAGTTTGATGACCCGTTCGGCCGTCGAGCGGGTGGCAAAGGATTCGATATCCATGATGACCGGCTTGAGCGCGGCAGCCTGGGCCACAGCGACGCGGTCTTCCACCTTCTCCTTGCGCGAGGCGGCGAGGAGGACCTCGAGGTCATCGGGTGCATTCGGCGCCGGGCCGATCACGCTGAAATCGAGACTGACTTCATCCAGCGCGAACGGAATGTATTGGTTCGCCTCGGTCTCGACCTGCAGTTCAAGCGCCTCTTCCGAGAGCCCTGCGGGGAGCATGATCTTCTTCGTGATCACGGCTGCGCTGGGCAAAGCCATGGCCACGTTGCGGATCTTGGTGCCGCTCTTCTTCCAGGCCCGCTTGACGGCCTCTGCGACTGCTTCCAGATTTTCCACGTTACCATCGGTGATGGCGCCCTTGGGCAAGGGCTCGATCGCGTAACGCTCGAGGCGATAGCCAGTCGCTGCCGTACCCGAGAGTTCGACGAGCTTGACGCTCGAGGAACTCAGGTCTAGCCCCAGCAGCGGCTGACTTTGCGACGAAAAAAGTGCCCCAAAATCGAAGGCCAAGGAGAGCTCTCCACTGATGAACGGTTGTTAACCCGCGTCCTAACCGTAGTTTTGCTGGTAAAAAACCTATTAACTACGAGGGGTTAGGGGATATATATAAAATTTACTTGAGATGCTAGCAATATGTTCCGAAAAATGTAAAGTTATTTCCATGGACCGCCGCAGAAAAAACAACATAGCGGAAGGCTTATGCAATTGGCACTCCGGGGCCGTCCTGAACAATCCAGGGCATTGCTTTCTACACGTTGCCTAAGCAAAGGAGGCGGACTGGTCGGCCCGCTATAATCCGCCGAACCCTTTCAAAGACCCCCGCATGTCCACCCCCGAAGAACGACCCCCGCGCCGTCGGCTGCACCCTGTCCTGTCCATTTCCCTTCGCGTCATCTTCTGGATCACGCTACTCGCAGGCGGTCTTGTCATTTCCGGCGCATTGTTGCTCATGCTCGCGACGGCTCTGGCCTACAAGAACCTCCCGCCGATCGACTCGCTGACCGACTACCGGCCGAAGATTCCTTTGCGAGTCTACACGGCGGACAACGTTTTGATCGGGGAATTTGGCGAGGAACGGCGCAATGTGGTGCGCATTGGAGACGTTCCGCTGGTCATGAAACAGGCGATCCTGGCTGCCGAGGACGATCGTTTCTATCAGCATGGGGGGATTGATTACGCTGGGGTGCTTAGAGCTGCCATCACTAATGCCCTAAGGGGCACCGCGTTCGGCGGGGGGCGCCGTCAGGGTGCAAGTACGATCACCCAGCAGGTCGCCCGCAATTTCTTTTTGTCGAGTGAACAAAGCTACACGCGTAAGTTCTATGAGGTGCTCATGGCCTTCAAGATCGAGTCCACTCTGACCAAGGACCAGATCCTGGAGGTGTACATCAATCAGATCTATCTGGGCCAGCGCGCTTATGGCTTTAGCTCGGCAGAGCGGGTGTATTTCGGCAAGGCCCTCAAGGACATCACGCCGGGCGAAGCGGCCATGCTGGCGGGCTTACCGCGGGCTCCTTCGACCTATAACCCGATCGTCAATCCCGAGCGGGCCCGGGCGCGTCAGCACTACGTCCTGAACCGCATGCTCAACCTCGGATTCCTGACGGACGAAGAGTACAAGAAGGCACTCGATGAGAAGCCGGGTGTGAAGGTCGAAGGGACTGAATTTTCCGTTCATGCCGAGTATGTGGCCGAGATGGCACGCCAGATCGCCTACGACCAGTTCAAGGAGGAAACCTATACGCGCGGATTGAACATCTACACAACCCTCATCTCAACCGAACAGAACGCCGCCTATGCTGCGTTGCGCAATGGGGTCCTCGCCTACGAGCGCCGCCACAGCTACGAAGGACCAGAGGGATTTGCCGACCTGCCGACCAAGCCCGAGGAACTCGATCAGGCCATTGAGGATGCGCTCTTGGAATATACCGACAGCGACGACCTGCTGGCGGCGGTGGTTCTGGATGCCACGCCCAAGGTGGTGCACGCAGCACGTCAGGGCGAGACCTACGAAATCAGCGGGGATGGGCTGAAGTTTGCGGCCCAGGCGCTTTCGGACAAAGCGCTGCCGACCAAGCGGATCCGGCGCGGAGCCATCATTCGGATCGCCCAGAACAGCAAGGGCGCATGGGAGATTCTGGAGCTGCCCCAGATCCAGGCCGCGCTGGTTGCGGCCAGCTGTGAGGACGGGGCGGTTCATGCGCTTGTGGGGGGGTTCGATTTCAATCGCAACAAATTCAACCACGTGACCCAGGCATGGCGTCAGCCGGGTTCGAGTTTCAAACCTTTCGTCTACTCTGCCGCTCTCGAGAAGGGATTCACCCCGGCTACGATCGTCAACGACGCACCGGTCGTAGTCGACGCCGCGCTCACCGGAAGCCAGACCTGGGAGCCGAAAAATTACGACAACAAGTACGATGGTCCGATCACCTTGCGCCAGGCCCTCCAGCGCTCGAAGAACATGGTGTCGATCCGGATCCTCCAGTACATCACGCCGAAGTACGTGCAGAATTACATTGGCCGCTTCGGCTTCGATCCCGAAAAGCATCCGGCCTATCTGCCGATGGCGCTCGGTGCCGGCTCGGTGACCCCTTGGCAGATGCTCGGCGCCTACTCCGTGTTCGCCAACGGCGGCTACAAGATCAACCCGTTCTTCATCTCCCGGATCACCGACAGCTCCGGGCAGGTCTTGGCGAAAGCAGACCCGGCCTTGGCGGGTAGCGAGGCGAACCGGGTCATCGACGTGCGCAACGCTTACGTCATGGACAGTCTCCTGAAGAGCGTGGCCCGCGCAGGGACCGCCGCCCCGGTCACGGTGGCGCTCAAGCGCCACGATCTGGCGGGCAAGACCGGCACGACCAATGAGTCCCGCGACGCCTGGTTTGCCGGGTATAGCAACCAGAATCTCGTTGGCATCGCCTGGATCGGTTTTGATCAGCCCAAATCCCTTGGCGACCGCGAGACCGGGGGCGGTCTGGCGTTGCCATTGTGGGTCTCGTACATGCAGGAGGCCTTAAAGGGTGCCCCGGAAAAGGATCGCGTGATGCCCCCGGGAGTGGTCAATGTCGGAGGGGAGGTCTTCTATACCGAGTTCCAGCCCGGCCAGGGTGGCATCGCAACCCTCGGTCTTGACCAAGGCCTGCCGGGAGATGCGACGCCTGGCGCGCTGCCCGACGCGCCACCGGCTCCTGTCACCAATTTCCAAGTGCCGCCCGGGCCGGTTTCACCTTCAGCGTCCGCCTCGGGCAGCGCAGCGCCTCAGGGGGTACCTCCTCCCCCACCTCCTCCGCCTGCCGCGCGCGTTCCGTCGACCCCTCCCGTGTCGGCAACCCCCGGCAACCCCGGACGCGGCGAAAACAGCCCAACCCAACCCTACGGGACGCTGCGCAACTAGGGAGCTATGCCTCTTCGGGCTTAGGGTTTCAGGGCGACGGGGGTGCCGCTTTGCTCGCCTACGAAATTCGAAAGTGCCGCGAAGAACTCGGTCCCCGCCCGGGTGTCCCGCCAGAGGCTGCCATCGCGTCGGAAGTGAAACCCCCCGGCGCGGGCGGCGACCCAGATCTCGTGCAGAGCCACCTGGCTGTTGATAATGATCTTGCTGCCGTTTTCAAACTCCAGCGCCAAGACGTTGCCGCTCCGGCTGGGTTCGACCTCGACGTTTTCGGACTCCAGCGCGTTTTCGATCTGGAGCAGGGTCTCATCGACAAGATCGAGGAACTCAGAGTCGCTCATGCTAAACTGCCTTTAATGTTGCGGTCCAAGATCATGCCTGCTGTCCATCGCCCAGCGCAACACCCTGCGGATCGGCAGCGACCGCGGCGGGTTCGCATCTTGTCCGGACTTCTCGGCTGCGCGCTCGTTTGCGGCTGCGGGCAAAGAGGTCCTTTGTATCTGCCCAACCTCGGACCTGGATCCCCTGCGGCAGCACCGCCCTCGTCGGCAGGACCACTGCTCTCCACCCCGCTGTTTCTCGGGTTACCGCTGACCTCCGATACCTCCAACCCTCCTGTACTGAGCAATTCGATCGAGCTGCCGCCAGCCGGTCCGGCGCCCAATTCTTCGAACGACGGTTCGGATCAGCCCGGTCTGAAATACACGCCCGCCGAGCCATGACGTTGCGGCCGCATATCGGCTACCGGCTCGGTCAACTCTGCGTCGAAGAGGTGCCACTGGACCGGATCGCAAGCGAGTACGGGACTCCCACCTACGTCTATTCGCGTGCGGCACTGTCCGAGGGATTTCAGGCCTATGCCGATGCCTGCCGCGGACACGACGCACTCATCTGCTATGCGGTCAAGGCGAATTCAAATCTCGCGGTGCTCCAGTTGCTGGCCCACCAAGGCGCCGGCTTTGACATCGTCTCGGGCGGCGAGCTCGAGAGAGTCGTGGCCGCCGGCGGCGACCCGGCCAAGACTATCTTCTCCGGGGTAGGCAAGAGCGAATCGGAGATGCGGCTTGCGCTGACCCGGGGCATCGGCTGCTTTAATGTCGAGTCGCTTTCCGAACTGCGGCGGCTGGACGCAGTGGCGCGCGATCTTGGACAGATCGCCCCGGTGTCACTGCGTATCAATCCGGACGTCGATCCGATGACCCACCCGTACATCTCGACGGGTCTGAAGGAAACCAAGTTCGGCATTCCGTTCGACCAGGCACTGCCGGCCTTCCGGGAAGCCGTCCGTTACCCGCACCTGCGCATCCTGGGAATCGATTGTCACATCGGCTCCCAGCTGCTCAATGATGCGCCACTGATCGAGGCGCTGGATCTCTTGACGGGGCTGGTGGACCAACTCCAAAGTGAACAGATCGCCATTGAGCATCTCGATCTGGGGGGCGGCCTGGGAATTGCCTATCGGGAGGAGCAGACGGTGCCGATCGGCGGATTCGTCGGGCAGGTGCTCGAGCGGGTCGGCCGATGGCGCGCTGAGAAGTACGGGGGTCAGCCGATTCGAGTGTTATTCGAGCCGGGGCGCTCGGTGGTCGGAAACGCGGGACTTCTCTTGACGCGTGTCGAGTACCTCAAGCCTGGAACTCCCAAGAACTATGCGATCGTCGATGCCGCCATGAACGACCTCCTAAGGCCTGCTCTCTATGATGCCTGGCACGACGTTGTGCCGTTCCGAGAGGCCAGTGCAGGTGCCCTGCCCTGGGAGATTGTGGGTCCGATTTGTGAATCGGGAGACTGGCTCGCGCGCGCGCGCGAACTCGCTCTCTCCGAGGGGGATCTCATCGCCTTCCTCTCCGCTGGAGCCTACGCCATGTCGATGGCTTCGAACTACAACAGCCGACCGCGCGCGGCTGAAATCATCATCGATGGCGCCTCGATGCACCGGATCCGCGAGCGTGAGTCAATCGAGTCCCTCTACTCTAGCGAGAGCTTGCTGCCGCTCTCTCGCTAGGCACTCGCGCAGGGGCGGCGCGCCATCGGACCCAGGCGCCGTGCAAGATCCGCGCTGCCAAGAGCCCGGCCAGGACGCTGCCGTAGAGGATGGGTTTCGAGAAATCGTGTTTGCCCGCCTTCATCCACCAGAAGTGCAGGATCGCCAGCGGAGCGATCAGGTAGATGGCGCGGTGCAGCCTACGCCAGCGCAGCGCACCCAAGCGTTTCACCATCGCGTTGGTCGAGGTCGCAGCAAGCGGAATGAGCAAGACGAATGCCGCAAAGCCTACCGTGATGAAGGGACGTTTGAAGATGTCCTTGCCGATCGCCGACAAGTCAAAAAACTTGTCGAGCCAGAAGTACGTGGTGAAATGCACCAACGCGTAGAAAAACGTAAACAGACCGAGCATGCGCCTGAGCTTTTGGAGCCAATGCCAGTGCGTCAGCCAGCGCGCCGGTGTGACCGCCAGAGTGAGCGAGAGGAAGATGAGGGTCCAGTCGCCGCTGTTGCGCGTGATGAATTCCACCGGATTGGCCCCAAGCTGGTCGGTGAGCGCCCCCACCAAGAGGCGCACCGCCGGGCCGAGTGAGACGACAAACAGGATGGCCTTGATCCCGGTGACGGCCCGCGCCGGGGGCGCTGCGAGCCTGTTCGGCCTCTTGCGGATTGGGCGTTGCCCCGCATTCTCCGTCGGGCCGGCTCCTGCCAGGGGGGATTCGAGAGGCGGCACCACGGCGTATCCCTAGAAAAATTTGCGCAGATCCATGCCCGCATAGAGCTGGCCGACCTCGGATTCATAGCCATTGAACATGAGAGTCTTCTGCTTGGGCGTGAACACACCTCCCGCGCCGATACGCCGTTCTGTCGCCTGGCTCCAACGCGGATGATCGACGTTGGGATTGACGTTCGAATAGAAGCCGTATTCGGATGGTGCGGCGCGATTCCACGAGGTGAGCGGCAAGCGATTGGTGAGACTGATGCGAACGATTGACTTGGCGCTCTTAAAGCCATACTTCCAGGGTACAACGAGGCGGACGGGGGCCCCGTTCTGGTTCGGCAGAACCTCGCCATAGAGCCCGAAGGTCAAAAGGGTCAGCGGATGATTGGCTTCATCCAGGCGCAATCCCTCGCGATAGGGCCAATCGAGGACCCCCGCGTTTAGGCCCGGCATCTGACTCTTGTCGGCAAGGGTGACGAATTCGACGTACTTGGCATCACCGGTCGGTGCCACGCGCGCCAATAGTGCTGACAGGGGAAAGCCGATCCAGGGGATCACCATCGACCAGCCTTCGACGCACCGATGCCGGTAGACCCGCTCCTCGAGTGGGGCCAGTTTGAGCAGATCGTCGATACCGAATGTCATGGGCGACTTCACCAGCCCATCGACCTGAATGGTCCAAGGGCGGGTTTTCAGGGTATGCGCTGTCTCGGCGGGATCGCTTTTGTCGGTCCCGAATTCGTAGTAGTTGTTGTAGGTGGTCACGTCCTTGTAGGGCGTAGTCCGATCAGTCACGGTGTAACTGGAATTCGGCTTGGCGGCGAGCTTGGGAGCGGCACTGTTTTGCGCCAAAAGGCGACCTGGCAGCGCAAGTTCGAGAGCCGCGGCAGCAATCGAGCCTGCGGCAGCCTTCTGTAGGAAGCCGCGCCTGCCCTCGAATACGCCGCGTGGCGTGATTTCGGACGAAAGGATGGGGTCAGGGCGCTTGATCAGCATGGATGTCCTAGGTGGTGAGGACAGTAGTCGTGCGTGCCGTCCTGAACTTACAGACCCGCTTTTTGGCTTGGGGTTCGGGCGACGCACTTGCGCGTATCGGGTCAATCCAGGGTCAAGCCAGCCAATCTCGTCAGGCTCGGACGGACCGTTGCATGCCGCTTAACTGAGATTCTCAAAAAAAAGGAGAAGCAGCAGACCTCTGTCGCTCCTTCTGTGCCCGAACCCCAAGACCAGATTCTGCCCCGGGTTAGCGCAGACCCGCGACATAGTCGGCAACAGCCTTCATCTCGTCGTCCGAGAGGCGCGCTGCAATCGTCATCATCGCAACATTGTTATTGCGCACACCGCCACGAAACGCGGTCAACTGAGCTTGCGCGTATTCTGGCCACTGGCCGGCCAGCCGGGGATACTGAACCGGGAGTCCCGCTCCGGCGGGACCGTGGCAGGCGGCGCATGCCGGCACACCCTTCTCGGCGATTCCGCCCCGATAGATCTTGCGGCCCAGCGTGGCCGCCACCTTATCTGTCGCGACCGCGGGCTTTTGGACCTGTGCTGAGAAGTACGCCGCGACGTTACGCATATCCTCTTCAGAAAGCGCTGCCGCATAAGGCCCCATGACCGCGTTGGCCCGCTCACCGCTCTTGAAGTTGGTCAGTTCCTTGACCAAGTACTCCGCATGTTGGCCCGCGAGCTTAGGGAAGGCGTTGCTCACCGCGTTGCCATCGGGGCCGTGGCAGGCCGCGCAGACCTGGGTCGCGATGGCCTGGCCCTTGGCAGCGTCAGGGGCTTGGGCGTTGCTCGCGGGAGCCGGGGCATCTTGCGCGTAAGCGGCGATGCCGAGTACGAAGGCGAGACAGGCGGGTGGTACAGACTTGGCGAGGGCGCGGATCATCAGAGTTACCTGTGTGCGACGAAGGGATACGGACTTCAAGCGGTGGTGCCGACCGTGTATTACCGCAAACCCATTATTATACAGAACTTCCCGTCTGCTCCCAGAGGCGCGGGATGGGCCTGGGGTTCGGCGCTTGGCGGCATGCTGCGGACCAGGACGAACCGGCTCTTCCGATTGGATCCATGTCTCTTCTTCAGCAGGCGCGCTTCTTCACCACAGCCAACGCACTGACGCAGCTCCCCAACCTGGGGCTGCCGGAACTGGCCTTTGCCGGGCGCTCCAATGCTGGCAAATCCACGGCGATCAATACACTGTGTCACCAAAAGCGACTCGCATTTGCGAGCAAGACGCCTGGCAGAACCCAGCATCTGAACTTCTTCGCGGTCGGTCGCCATCCCGAGGACGACACTCTTCCCGGCGGTTTCCTGGTCGATTTGCCAGGCTACGGCTATGCGCAGGTGGGACACGCAGCCAAAGCGCACTGGGATGCCCTGCTCAGCGAATACATTCGTCTGCGTAGCGAGTTGGTGGGTCTGGTCCTGATCATGGATGCCCGCCGGCCCCTTACCGATCTCGATTTGGCCATGATCGAGTGGTTCGGCCCGAGCACAAAACCGATTCACGCGCTCTTGACGAAGGCGGACAAACTCAACCGTAGCGAGAGCATCGCCGCCTTGGCACAGACCCGCTCGGGGTTAGGTCGCTATGGCGAGCAACATACGGCGCAGCTTTTTTCGAGCTTGAAGCGCACCGGCATTGACGAAGCGCAAGAGCGGGTTCTCGAACTGCTCGGTTTGACGCACAATGATGAAGAATTGGCGGCGGCCCAAAAAAAGGCCCCGACGCAAGGGGAATGACGTCGGGGCGATAACGCCTTTTCGTTAAAGGCACCCGCTCAGGGAGGAGAAGCGGGAGACAGCCGAAGCCATCTGTTCGATATGATTTGTCCGAAGGGCAAAAGTTCGCCTCTTTCATGCCCTCATCTGTAACAAAACTTAATGAGCCCAACAATGCACAAGATCCAAACCCCCGTGGCTTTTCCAGCGGCCCGTCCAAGACGCATGCGGCGTGACGATTTTTCGCGCCGACTCATGCGCGAGAACGTTTTGACCTCGGCGGACCTCATCTATCCGGTCTTCGTGCTCGAGGGCACCAAGGTGCGGCAGAGCGTGGCCTCGATGCCTGGTGTTGAAC
Organism: Rhodospirillales bacterium; assembly: GCA_903970305.1. GTDB lineage: Bacteria > Pseudomonadota > Gammaproteobacteria > Burkholderiales > Burkholderiaceae_D > BOG-994. Next base: position 11,319 of record CAJCID010000305.1, read on the forward strand.
GACTCTCTCTGGATCACTTGTTACCGCTTGCCGAAGAGACGCTGCGCCTGGGGATCCCCGTCATCGCATTGTTTCCTGTCGTCGATGCCCAATTGAAGACTCCGGATGGCATCGAGGCGGTCAATCCGGAGGGACTGATTCCTCGTGTCGTCGCCGCCCTGAAGAAGAATTTTCCGGAACTAGGCGTCATGACCGACGTCGCGCTGGATCCTTACACCAGTCACGGGCAGGACGGTGTGATTGACGAGTCCGGATACGTCCTCAATGACGTGACGGTGCCGATCCTCGTACGTCAGGCTCTTGCGCAAGCCCAGGCGGGGGTCGACATCGTAGCGCCCTCGGACATGATGGACGGGCGCATCGGCGCAATCCGCGCCGCCCTCGAGGAGGCCGGGTACATTCACACCAAGATCCTTGCTTACGCAGCGAAGTACGCCAGCGCTTATTACGGGCCCTTCCGCGACGCAGTGGGGTCGGCCTCGAATCTGGGCAAAGGCAACAAGATGACCTATCAGATGGATCCGGCCAACAGTGACGAGGCGCTGCGCGAGGTTGCGCTCGACATCGCCGAGGGGGCCGACATGGTCATGGTGAAACCGGGCATGCCTTATCTCGATATCGTCTGGCGGGTCAAGGAGACCTTTCGGATGCCAACTTACGCCTACCAGGTCAGCGGCGAATATGCGATGCTCAAGGCCGCCTTCCAGAACGGCTGGCTCGACGAGAAAAAAACCGTCCTGGAGTCGATGCTCGCCTTCAAGCGGGCGGGAGCCGATGGCATCCTCACCTACTTCGCACCCGATGTCGCACGCTGGCTGAAGGCCTAGTCGCTGCCCCTCTCGCAGGATCACCGCATGCGGCAGGGGCTCAGCATCGTCTGCATCCAAGCAGCCCTGAAGAACGTACCGTAGGGGTCGGCCGCACCATCAGGCCTTATCCCAGCCGGATTCAATTCATGGTCACCCGCCGTCTTTCCCTCGTTGGCATCGCAGCGCTTGCCCTGGTCTACGGCTGCTCGCCCGTAACGGTGCTCAACGAACTCGCCCCCGGGGACACTTATGTCCGCTCGACAGATCTGGCCTATGGGCCCGATCCCCACATGCTCCTGGATGTCTACCAGCCCAGTGCGCGACCCCGAGACGCTCCGGTCGTCGTTTTCTTTTATGGCGGCAGTTGGCAGAGCGGGTCCCGCGCCGAGTACTTATTCGTCGGTGAGGCGCTCGCCTCACGCGGGATCGTCACCGTCATCGCGGACTACAGACTCTACCCTGAGGTTCGATACCCCGACTTTCTGCGCGACTGCGCCGGCGCCGTGGCCTGGACCTTTCGGAACATCGCCCGCTATGGAGGCGATCCTCAGAAGATCTTTGTTGCCGGGCACAGCGCGGGGGCCTATAACGCGGCAATGATTGCGCTCGATGAGCGCTGGCTCAAGCCATGGGACCTTGCGCCGGCAAAGCTTGCGGGATGGATCGGTTTGGCCGGTCCGTATAACTTCCTGCCCATCGTCGACGAAGATATCAAGCCGATCTTCGGTGCGCCCAATACGCCAGCGGACTCCCAGCCCGTCGCGCACGTCACCAAAGGCTCACCTGCGACACTGCTGTTGGTGGCCAAGAACGATCGCTTCGTCTACCCCGAGCGCAACACCGACGTCTTGGCCGACGAGATGCGTGCCCTAGGGGACGCTGTGACCGTCAAATCTTATGACGGCGTGTCCCATACGACCCTGATCGGGTCTATGGCAAGACCGCTACGGGGCCTCGCGCCGGTGTTGGACGATTTCTCCACGTTCGTGCTGACCCACTGATCCGGGCACAGGAGCCGCGAGGGAGCTAGCGCCTGAGCAGAGGTGCAAGGTAATGCCCGGTGAAACTGGAGGTATTCTTCGCGACCTGCTCGGGTGTTCCCTCGGCAAGAATCTGTCCGCCACCGTCGCCTCCCTCGGGCCCGAGGTCGATGATCCAGTCGGCCGTCTTGATCACGTCGAGGTTGTGTTCAATGATGACCACCGTGTTGCCGTGGTCCCGCAGCGCATGAATCACTTTGAGTAAGAGCGCGATGTCGTGAAAGTGCAGGCCCGTAGTGGGCTCATCGAGGATGTACAGGGTGCGTCCGGTGTCACGCTTGGACAGTTCCAAAGAGAGCTTGACCCGTTGGGCCTCCCCCCCTGAGAGCGTTGTGGCGGACTGACCCAGGCGGATGTAGCCGAGCCCCACGTCCAAGAGGGTGTGCAGTTTGCGCGCGACAGCCGGCACGGCCTTGAAGAATTCGTGGGCGTCTTCGACGGTCATCTCGAGCACTTCGGTGATGTTCTTGCCTTTATATTGGACCTCGAGGGTTTCCCGGTTGTAGCGCTTGCCGTGGCAGACATCGCACGGCACGTAGACATCCGGTAGGAAGTGCATCTCGACCTTGAGTACACCGTCGCCCTGGCAGGCCTCGCAACGCCCGCCCTTGACGTTAAAGGAGAAACGCCCCGCTTCGTAGCCGCGCTCCTTGGCCTGCGGAACGCCCGCGAAGAGTTCCCGGATAGGGGTGAACAGACCCGTGTAAGTCGCCGGATTGGACCGCGGCGTCCGACCGATCGGACTCTGGTCGACGTTGATCACCTTGTCGAAATGCTCAAGTCCGGAGATCGAGTCGAATGGGGCCGGTTCCGCGGACGACCCATAGAGGTGGCGCGCGACAGCATGATAAAGCGTGTCATTGACGAGCGTCGACTTGCCAGACCCGGAAACGCCCGTGACGCAGACCAGAAGCCCGACAGGCAGGTTGAGCCGGACGCCTTTGAGGTTATTGCCCCGCGCTCCCTCGATGCTCAGAGCGAAATTCTTGCGCGCGGGGGTGCGCCGCGCGGGTACTTCGATGCGCAGAACATTGGCCAGGTATTTGCCGGTCAGCGATTCGCTCGCCTCCTCGATCATTTGCGGCGTACCCTGGGAAATCACAGAGCCACCGTGGACTCCAGCGCCCAGACCCATGTCCACGACATGGTCTGCGGCCCGGATCATATCTTCATCGTGTTCGACGACCAGCACCGAATTGCCCAGATCGCGCAGGTGTTTGAGAGTGGCGATCAGCCGGTCGTTGTCACGCTGGTGCAGGCCGATCGAGGGCTCATCGAGCACGTACATGACTCCGGTCAATCCGGAGCCGATCTGCGAGGCGAGCCTGATGCGCTGGGATTCTCCACCCGAGAGCGTATCGGCGCTGCGTTCGAGCGAGAGATAGTCAAGCCCGACATTGTTGAGGAACTTCAGCCGCGAGACGATCTCGCGGATGATCCGCTCGGCAATCTCTCGTTTGGCTCCCGCGAGTTCGAGACTCTCGAACCAGGCGAGTGCCTCGCGCAGTGGCTTTGCGCTCACCACGAAGATCGGCAGGTCCGCGCCGCGCGTCCCCACCCTGACGTTGCGCGCCTCGACACGCAACCGCGTGCCCTCGCAGTCCGGACAGGGCTTGTTGTTCAGGTACTTCGCCAGCTCTTCGCGAACCGTGACCGAATCGGTTTCACGGTAGCGCCGCTCAAGGTTGTGGATCACCCCCTCGAAGGTGTGCTCGCGCACGACCGTGCGGCCCCGTTCGTTGACATAGCTAAAGGGGATCGTGTCCTTGCCCGAGCCGTAGAGAATGACCTCGCTCACCGTGCGCGCGAGTTTTTCGAAAGGCTTTTCGAGGTCGAAGCGATAGTGGGAGGCGAGACTTTGCAGCATCTGGAAGTAGAA
>CAJCID010000306.1 GCA_903970305.1 Rhodospirillales bacterium
TCGGCGTCGCCTTCAAGATCTACTACGTCATCGCCTGGCGCAAAGGCCAGACGGGTCTGCTGCAATCGAGTCTGACCCAGGCGGTCATCTTGAGCGCGGGCACGACCGCAACCGCCTTTGGCAGCCTGTGGCTGTCACACCATCCGGGTACCTCGAGCATGGGCAAGCTGCTCGCGCTTTCACTCTTTTGCACCCTGATCGGAGCGGTGTTTTTTCAGCCGGTGTTGATGGGGCGTCCACGCGCGGCAAAGGCGCCCATGTCCCCGTAGCCATGTGAGACGATGGACTCCGAGCCTTGGGGCCGGTGCGGCGGGGATCCCGGACTCGCCGTGGCGAGTCCGGGGAGGCTCTTAGGTGGCTCTTGGGTCGCTCTCAGGCGGCCGTGATGTTGTCCGGCGAGAGCGGCATCTTGCGCACCCGCTTGCCGGTCGCGGCGAACACCGCGTTGGCGATCGCGGGTCCGATCAGCGACGTCGCTGGCTCGCCGATGCCGCCAGGCTTTTCCGTGCTCTCGACCAAGAGAACATCAATCTTCGGCGCGGCATTCCAGCGTACGACTGGATACGTGTCGAAGTTGGTCTGCTGCACGCGCCCATCGACGAGGGTGATCTCCCCGGCCAGCGCCGCGGACATCCCGAAGATCACGCTCGACTGGATCTGCGCTTCGACCGTGTCAGGATTGACCATGCGGCCCAGATCCGCTGCCACGACGACCCGATGGACCCGGATCGACTTATCTTCCCCCACGGAGATCTCCGCAACCTGCGCCATGTAGGTGTCGTAGCCCTCCATCAGCGCGACGCCACGGAAATGCCCAGCAGCTGCGGGTGTCCCCCAGCCGGCCTTCTCGGTGGCAAGCTTCAGCACATTGCTAAAGCGCGGCTTCTCGGTCAGGAGCGCCATACGAAAGGCGACCGGATCCTGACCCGCGGCGGTGGCCATCTCGTCAACGAAACACTCGTTGGCAAACGCGTTGAGCGCGTGGCTGACCGAGCGCCAGTACCCCACGCGCAGTCCCGTATCATGAATCACCAGATCCTGGGTCATGTTGGGGATCGCGTAGGGCACGACCGACGCCTCGGCCATAAACGGATCGAGGGTGTCCTTGGGCAGCCCGAAGGCGCGCTGCGTCACGGACTGGGAGGTCAGCTGGAACGTCAAAGCCACGGGCTTGTTGTTCGCATCCAGAGCACCCGCCATCCGATGCAGGGCCATGGGGCGATAGAAGTCATGGGTGATGTCGTCCTCGCGGGTCCAAAGGAGCTTGACGGGCTTTCCTACAGCCTTTGAAATCTGCGCGGCCTGGACGATGAAATCCAGTTCGAGCCGTCGTCCGAACCCGCCGCCAAGGAACGTGGTCTTGACTGAGACATCCTCGGGTTTTAACCCCAGCGCGGCGGCCACAGCCCCCTGCGCACCCTGCTGGAACTGCGTCGGGCCGATGAGGCTGACCTTGCCGTCGCGGTAGTCGGCAGTGAAGTTCATCGGTTCCATAGGTGCATGAGACAGCAGCTGGGACTGGTATTCGGCCTTGATCACCTTGACACCTGATCCGAGGGCCGCGGACGCGTCGCCGACCTTGCTGATGCTAATCACCTTGTCGGTCGCCGCGGCGCCCCGCAGGCTGTCCATCATCACAGCGTTAGTCAACTTCGCACCCGGACCCTCGTCCCATACGACCGTTAAGGCCTGGCGCGCTTTGCGCGCGTGGTAGTAGGTGTCTGCCACGACCGCCACGCCATCACTGATCTGAACCACATCGATGACGCCTGGCATCGAGCGCGCCTGGGTCGCATCGAAGCTCGTCACCTTCCCACCGATCACAGGGCACTGTTCGAGCGAGGCGTAGACCATTCCGGGTAGAACCACGTCGATTCCGTACTGGGCCGTGCCATTGACCTTCATCGGCGTGTCGAGCCGTGCGGTGCGTTTGCCCACGATGCGGAAATCCTTCGGATCCTTCAAGGTGACCTTTTCGGGAACCGGCAACTGCGCAGCAGCCTCGGCCAATTGTCCATAGGTGGCCACGCGTTTACCCGGACCGTAGACCTTGCCATTCTCAGCGTGCAGCAGGGCCGGATCGACCTTCCATCGATTGGCGGCGGCAGTGATCAGCATCGTACGGACCTGGGCGCCGCCGATGCGCAACTTCTCCCAACCATCGCGAACCGAGGTCGATCCCCCGGTGATCTGCGCACCCAGAAGCGCATTGGTATAGGCTTTGTCGGGTGGAGCGATGGCCACCTTGATCGACTTCAAATCCACATGCAGTTCCTCGGCGATGAGCATCGGCATCGAGGTGTAGACGCCCTGACCCATTTCCGAGCGCGCCGAGATCAGAGTGATGGTATTGTCATCGGCGATATGCACCCAGGCATTGGGGGTGTAGACGGTCCCGGCAGCACGAGCTAAGTCGCCTGTCGCGTAAAGATCCACACCCAGCATCAATCCTCCACCAGTCAGCGCAGAGGTCTTCAGGAATTCACGACGGGTTTGTGTCATGGTGGTCTCCTAGGCTTTCCGCATCTCTGCTGCCGCGTCCTTGATGGCCGCTCGCATGCGATTGTAGGTACCACAGCGGCAGAGATTGCCGCTCATGGCCGTATCGATGTCGGCGTCGCTGGGATTCTTGTTCTGGGCCAAAAGTGCCGCAGCGGACATCAGCTGTCCCGACTGGCAATAGCCGCACTGGGGTACGTCGTGCTTCACCCAGGCCTTCTGCAGTGGATGGCTGCTGTCTTTGGAAAGACTCTCGATCGTTGACACCTTGCGACCCGCAACGCTTGAGACCATGGTGAGACACGAACGTACGGCTTGACCGTCCACGTGTACCGTACAGGATCCGCACAAGCCCGCACCGCAACCGAACTTGGTTCCGTGCATGCCGATCTCATCGCGGATCACCCAGAGCAGCGGGGTGTCCTCTTCTGCCTTCACCGACACAGGGGTGCCGTTTAGGATAAAGCTCGTTGCCATGTTCTCTCCTTGGTCTGTCTCTGAATGATTATCGTGCGCAGTCACTGCTGACCGAGGGCGCTATGTCCTGCGCAGATAACGGTATAACAAGGTCCGCTGCTTTATGCAACACAACCTGGGTCGATCCCGGCGACAATCCGGCTATCGCCCGCACCGCTTCGGGGCGCCCTCGCACGCGGCGCAGTGTCCGCAACGACGCCACCGCAGTCACTTTTCCGCAATGCACAAAACGCGATGCATCAAGGCGCAATGCGCCTCGATCGCCCGCTGGGAGGCGGGTCCGTCTGCGCGGTTTTCAGGCCCGTCGAGGCACCCTGCGCGGGTGCATGACGGTGCACTGCAGCACGATCCCGGCGCGCCGCATGGGGCGCGCTCCGGGAACTGGCTACTCCTTCTTCTCGTTCTTACCCTCTTCTTTGGGAGCCGGTCGGGGCGCAGGTGGACGCACCACCTCCGGCCGACTCTCGGGCGGACGTGCCTCGGGACGCGGCGCTTCCGTTTCCGGCCGTACAGCCGGATGGGCCTCCTCGAGAAGCGCAGGTCGGCCGGTCCCGCTCGTCTCGGAGGGCCGTTCCGGCTGGCGCGGTTGGGCGACGGGGGAGACGGGACGCGGTGGCTGAGGTGACTGAGGTAACTGAGGCGACTGAGGTACCCGGGGCACCGGGGGCCGCGCGACGGATTCTGGACGAGTCGGCTCGGTGCGCTCGGGCTGTGCCGCAGGACCGCCTGGGACGGGCCGGACCGCGGCAGCCGCCGCTGGGCGGGGCGCATTCACGACCGTAACGCTACGCGCTGCCGGCGCAGCGCTCGCCGCCGAGCGGCTGCGCAGACTGGCCTCAGACTGCGCATCCAGCGGACGGCCCGGATGAGCAGCGAGCTCCTGCTGCTTGGCCGCAAAGGCGACTGGTGCCGGCGGAGGAGGCGTGCGCGCGATGACGGCACGACTTAGGATCTGTGGTGAGGGCCGCGCGCGCGCCGCCGCAGACGGGGCGACCGAGCGGTTGGTCGGCGCCACGGCGGCGACATTCGTCACCTGCGCGTGTTCGAGCGCCTCGCGCGAGACGGGAATGACCGCACGCCGGGTATTCTGCCCTCCGGCGAAGGTGGTCTGAGACACCGCGGTCACCGCTCCGGGTACTCCCTGATTCACATAGTGGACGGTCGTCGAGCTGTTCACGACGGTAGTCACATAGGTCGCCGAGACCACCGTATTGCTGACGTTGATGGTGCGCACATACTCAGGACTGACCGCGTAGGCCGGCCGATAGATCTCGCGAGGTCCCAAAGGAAACCAGGCCACGCCGACACCTCCGCCGACGGCAAGCGCCACGCCACCACCACCGACGAAAGCGACCAGCGCGGGCGCATATACAGGAGCGATGCCAAGAGGGCCCGGTATCCAGCCCCAGGTCGGACCAACCTGGACCCAGCGACCGTAGTGAAAGGGGGCGAATCCCCAAGGCGCGGCGTCCACCCACGTCCACCCCCAGGGATCGACCCAGGCCCAATGGCCGTCCCGATAAGGGACCCAGTCCGGATCGACATGGGAGGGCGTCCACACGGCACCATAGCCATCGACCTGCTGCCAACTTCCGTTGTCATCCAGATCCTCGAAGCCGATCATGTCTTCAGAGACGTAGCGCGCCGATTCGGAGCGCTGATTACGCCCTTCGCGAGCACTACAGAAACGATCGAAATCGTCTGGTGGGGGCACAGCATAGTAGGTGGAGTTCGACAGGTCCGTTCCTGTGAAGCTATAGGAGGCGTTGGTCGCGATCGTGTAGGCCCGTCCCTCGCCGGTCACGTTGGCCTGACCATTGCGTACCGTTGCCAGTGTCATGGAACCGTCCTGCGCGACATTGATCCGATACCAGCCCGGTTGGGTGATCGAGAAGGCCAGGTTGGGTGTGTCGATCTCCACCACGTCCTGCGGCAAGAGGCGGCGTACGCTCACGCACAGAGTGCCTTGGGCCAACTGCAATTGGGCAACCTGATCGTCGAGGTTGGTTAGCGTCACGCTCGTCTGACTGTCCAATCGAAAGGCCGCGCGACCAATGTTTAACTCGGCCCGGGAACTGCTGTCGGCCCAGAGGCTGTCGCCAGTGATGAGCGGACGATTGGCTTGCGCCTCGACCCAGTCCTGGGTCCCCGCGGGATCGAAGCTCACGGTGCCAGCCAGGTAGCTTAAGCGCGCCACCCGAGTCGGCGGATCGGCCATGACGGGGTTGCTCGCGGCCCATGCGGCCAGTCCCAGTGCCAAAGCGCTCGTAGCGAGCGTGCGAAGCTTGGAGATCACGTCATTCCTTTCAATGGTTCACGGGCCGCCGGCTCGGCCGCTCGGGCCCTGCGCGGTCCGACCAGACCTGCCGACGGTACGCGCCAAGAACGCTTAGGTCTGTCAGGCCGTTGACGCCTGGAGGAGCCCACTCTGGTGCTATCCGGTGCTTGCCCCGCGCAGCGCCGGCCATCCGAGCGTGCCAAGCCCGTGACGACGAGTACCGGGCAAGGCGCTCATCTCGCAGGGGCAGGCGTCCTTCGGGTAAAATCAGAAGGCGCGACCCAGCGACCCCCAGTCGATCCTCCCGTGCCCGCCCTTTGGGCGCCGGTCGATCGGTCCAACGAAGAACCGCAGCGTGGCCCGCCATCACTCGCGGCCCGGATCTGCAGACGACCCCGGATGACCTCATGGCCCACTCCCTTGCCAGCACCGTGCAACAGCTATTCCCGAACCTGCAGTTACCCGTTCCCCGGCCCGAATCGCTACCCCTCGAGGTACGTTCGCCCATCGATGGATCCGTTCTCGCGCGCTTGGGCCAGGCCTCAGCCGCAGACGTGAACCTTGTGGCCCAAAAAGCCGAGGAAGCGTTTCTCGCCTGGCGGCGCGTGCCTGCCCCGCAACGGGGCAACCTGGTCCGCGTGCTGGGCGAGAAGGTGCGCGCGCAAAAGAGTTCTCTGGGGCAGCTCATATCGCTGGAGATGGGCAAGATCCTCCAGGAAGGCTTGGGGGAGGTTCAGGAGGTGATCGACATCTGTGAATTCGCCGTGGGTCTGTCGCGCCAGCTTTATGGTCTTACGATCGCCTCCGAGCGCCCCGACCACAAGTTGCTCGAGACCTGGCATCCACTGGGGCCCGTCGCCATTATCAGTGCCTTCAATTTCCCGATGGCCGTCTGGGCTTGGAATGCCGCTCTTGCCCTCGTGTGCGGCAATCCGGTCATCTGGAAGCCCTCGGAAAAAACGCCGCTGTCCGCGCTCGCGCTACACGCTCTGCTCCTCGAGGCAGCCCAGGAGCAGGGCATTGCGATCGGTGGTCTGAGTGCAGTTGTCATCGGCGACAAATCAGCCGGAGAAAGCCTTGTTGCGCATCCCGCCGTGCGCCTCGTGAGCGCGACCGGTTCGACCGGCATGGGCCGAAAGGTCGGGCAGACCTGCGCCGCTCTTTTTAAGCGGCCGCTACTCGAACTCGGGGGCAACAATGCGGCGATCCTCACCCCGAGCGCCGAGTTGGATCTGGCGTTGCGTGCGATCACCTTCTCCGCGGTCGGAACCGCCGGACAACGTTGCACGACGCTGCGCCGCTTGTTTGTCCACCAGTCGCTCTACGACACCGTCATCGTGCGCCTGAAAGCGATCTACGAATCGGTGCCCGTTGGCGATCCCCTCGAAGCAGGGACCCTGGTCGGCCCGCTCATCGATCGCCAAAGTTACGAAGGCATGCACAACACGCTCGATAGGGCCCGCAGCCTTGGTGCAAAGGTCCACTTCGGCGAGCGCATCGCGCTACGCGGATCGGACAGCTTCTATGTCCGTCCTGCCTTGGTCGAGATGAAGACCCAGGCCGGACCCATGCTCGAAGAAACCTTCGCTCCCATCCTCTACCTCTGTCCATATGACAGCTTTGCCGATGCCATTGCGATGAACAATGCCGCCAAGCATGGATTGTCCTCGTCGGTGTTCACGGGCAACATTTACGAGGCTGAAGAATTTCTGTCCGCTGCGGGCTCCGACTGCGGGATTGCGAACGTGAACATCGGCACCAGCGGGGCCGAGATCGGCGGTGCATTCGGCGGAGAGAAGGAGACCGGGGGAGGCCGCGAATCGGGCTCGGATGCCTGGAAGAACTACATGCGGCGGGCGACCAATACGATCAATTACGGCAAGACATTGCCTTTGGCTCAAGGGATTCGCTTTGAAGTCTGAACCCCGGGCGAGCCGGTGAGCGCACGAGGCAGAACGGTCAGGTAGCGCAGCCGAGCGCGCCTCGTCATGCGGATCCACCGCAGGAGCGCGGCCAGGGCTCGCGGCTTAGTCGAGCAGGCCCCTGCGACAGTGGCTTCAGGTGTCTCGCGGCCGGCATTCATGAGAAGACCAGAAGCGTCTCATGGGATCGCCCTAGACCGGCGAGAGGCGGGAGCGGTCGATGCGGGTGGCCAGGATCACGGCCGAGAAGGTCTGCCTCACGCCCTCAAGGCCACCAATCCCATCCAGTATCCGGTCAAGATGCTCTGGGGAGCGGCAGCGTACCAACGCGACGTAGTCGAACTGTCCGCTTACGGCAGACAAGTTCTCGAGTTCGGGAAACTGCGAGAGCGCTTTGACGACCTGGGAGCCGGATTTCGGCAGGATCGCCATCCCAACATAGGCGGCCACGCCTTGTTCGGACTCGGGGCGCCCCAGGCGGACCCCATAGCCTTCGATCACTCCGCTCTGCTCGAGCCGGGTCATACGGGCGAGAACTGTCGTGCGCGCAAGACCGAGGCTGCGCGCGAGGCGGGCCGTCGATTCCCGCGCATTGATCTGCAGCAAAGCCAGCAGTTCACGGTCTTTCTGGTCAAGTTCGATGGCGCTGCGCATATCGTCACTATGACTAGTCAAAACGTCAGAATATACCAACTTTTCGACGGAAAGTACGCTTCAAATTGACCGACGGGTCCCCTATCATCGCGCTTGGTCCTAGAGGAGTGCGACGTGGCGAACCCAATTGACATCAAGAAAGTGCTGGTCCTCGGAGCGGGCAAGGTCGGTGCCACCGTTGCCGACATGCTTGCCGAATATTACGGAGTCTCCGTGACGCTGGCCGACAAGATCGCGCCACTGCAGCGTCCCGATCCGCTCGTGACCCGGATTCAACTCGACGTGGAAAGCGAAGCCGACCTGAGGGGCGCTCTTGCCGCACATCAGGTGGTCATCAACGCCCTGCCCTTCTTCCTCGCCTCACATGTCGCCGCTCTAGCCCAGGCTGAGTCGGCGCATTACTTTGATCTGACCGAAGACGTGGAGGCGACGCGCAGCATACGCAAACTCGCCCTGGAGGCCCGCACCGTCCTCATGCCCCAGTGCGGACTTGCCCCGGGCGTGATCGGCATGCTCGGAGCCAATCTGGCCGGGCATTTCGAAGACCTGGTCGACCTGCGCATGCGTGTCGGAGCGCTCAGCCGCAATCCGACCAACGATCTGCGCTACAACTTCACCTGGAGCATCGACGGGGTGATCAATGAGTACTGCAATCCGTGTGATGCGATCGTCAACGGCAAATTGGCGAGCGTGCAGCCGCTCGAGGGCTATGAGACGTTCAACCTGGACGGAGACAATTTCGAAGCCTTCAACACATCCGGGGGACTCGGTACGCTTTGCGAGACTCTCGAGGGACGTGTCCAGAACATGGATTACAAGACGATCCGCTATCCGGGGCATCGCGAAGGCATGCGCTTTTTGCTGCACGACATGCGCCTCATCAATCGCCGCGACCTGCTGCGCGAGATCCTCGAACACGCGGTACCGCATACGCGCCAGGATGTGGTGATCCTGTTCGCCTCGGCGTCGGGCAGGCGGGATCATCGCTTCGAGCAAGAGACGCGTTCAGCGCGCATTTATGGCTCGACCCTGCGTGGTGTCGAACGCACGGCCATCGAATTGACGACTGCGGCAGGAGTATGCGGCGTTTTCGAGTTGCTTCTAGAAGGTGGGTTGCCCAGCCAGGGCTTCGTCAGGCAAGAACAGGTGGCACTGTCGGACTTCCTGGCCACCAAGGCCGGCGCCTGCTATCGCGCCCTCGGCGCATAGGGCACAGGCAGACCCCGCATTCTGGGTCTGCCGCCAGCGCCTTCAAGCCATCGAGATCGCGTTGGCCCAGGCAAAGGCCTCCATCTCCAGGAGGAACAAGCCTTCAAGACCGTCCACCGGGACGTCGGCCAGAAGGGGGCGCAAAGCGCCCTCGTTCTGTCCATCGACGAGCTGAGTGATTTTGAGGAGCGTCCCCAGGCGACCGGCCCCGTCAATGAGGGCGACTTTCACGTCCTCGGCCAGAGCAAGTTCGGCCACAATGGTCTCAAGGGGCATGTTGAGAAGAACGTCAACCAAGGACAGCATGCCGGTCATGAAGGCGGATTCGATCATCGCCTCCGAGGCGCCCTCGTAGCGGCGCATCATGAGTTCCATCAGCTTGGCCCGCGATGCCGCCATCTGCAGGAGCGGATTCGTGCCACAGTCCTCGCCACCGCGGCTCGTATAGATCATGAGCTGCAGCCAGTTACGCAGCTGGCGCTGGCCGAGAATCGTGACCGCATGACGCACCGAGGTGATTTTCACCCGATTGCCCATCGCCACTGAATTCACCAGACGCATCAGGTTGATGCTCAGGACCGGATGACGCTTGAGTTCTGACTCGATTGCCAAGATGCTCGCGTCGGTCAGGATCAGGTTCAAGAGCTTCAGGATCTGGACCTTCTCAGGTTGACCGGAAACCTTCGAGACCAGCATTTCGGGGCGAGCGAAATGATACCCCTGAAAGAGCTTGAAACCCAGCTGCTGCGCATCGCGGAAGTCGTCCTGGGTCTCGACCTTCTCGGCCAAGAGAGTCACTTTGGTCGCATTCACGGCGCGTACCGTCTGTGCAAGACCTGCGCGCGGATGGAGCACCATATTGACCTTGAGGATGTCGATGCACGAAGCGAACTGGGTAAAGCGCTCGAGTTGACCGGCATAGTCACCCAGGGCGACCCGAAAGCCCTTCGCGCGCAGCGCGCGAAGCCGCTCAAGCAGTTCCGGACTGGCCGATACCGACTCGACGAGCTCCAGGACGATTTGTTCTGGCGCGAGCAGGTCGACCAGGTCGGACATGACAAAGGAGTGATCGACATTCAGGTAACCGTCGACCGCTCCCAGCACTGATTGCATGCCAAAGCCACCAAACGCGTTGGCCAAGACGGTACTGGTCGCGTGCATGTCGTTGCTAATGTCCGCGCTGTTCACATGCCCGCCTCGGAACAGAAGCTCATAGCCCTTCAGGCGCTTTTGCCCGTCCAGAATCGGTTGTCGGGCCAGGAAAATCTCCTGTTTCGGTACCTCCTCTACGACGGGATCACTATCGATGAGATTGCTTACTGCCGAGACGGAAAGAGCGACGCGCATGGTCAGGACCCAATGTTGGGGTGCATTCTGCGAGGGCTCGACACCAGGTCGAGGTGAGATTTTGGAACGGGGAATTCCCCGCACACCCACGCTTACGGCAAAACGCCGCCGTTCTTTAGGGATTCTTGGCGTAGTCGGCGACCCGTGCGGGCGACTTCGACAGATGGTCTGTCTTGCAGTAGGACTCCTTATCCGCTCCAGGTGTCTTACCGGCCCAGTTCTAGTATGCTAGAGGCCAACAACCAGCACAGCAAAAGGCTGCGTGAGCCTGCAGTAATAGCCGGCTACAACCATGACCAACATTTTCTGTCCGATCGCTCCAAGCACTCCTCGGGAGCTCATCACCGTCCGAACCTGGAACGAGCTCGAGGGCTTTCTCAATTGGCTCGGCTCACCCGATGAAAGCGGCCGTCGCGAGGCGGCGTTTGCTGATTTACGCAAGACCGATGTGCAACTGAACGGCACCGATCCCGCGACCAATCTCGCTTTCATCGAGAAAACCTGCGGGGGCTTTGTCCGGGCTGCGTTTCGGGAGCAACCTTGGGGATCGGCATGGCTGGAATCGGACGGAGCGATGCAGCCGGGTCGAGCCTTGTTGTATCGGCTCTATCAGATCGCAGGCCAGGAGGTTTTCGACAATCTCCTCAGGCGCAACGCCGTCTCGAAGCAGGTGCTGGCCGAGCTGCGCCAGTCCTTCGAAACCGATCGACCTGAGGAGGCCGCCTAAGGCTAGGACGCTTCCCTTAGCGCGTCGCGTCGCCCAGCCGATATTCGAGGGTCAGCTCGTCCAGCTGCGCCTTCACCGCCTGATCGAGTTGTACCGAAAGGGCGGCCACCGTTGCATCGAGCTGCGCGGCGTGACTGGCCCCGATGATGACCGAAGTGACCACCGGATTCGCAAGCACCCAGGCGACCGAGAGAGTGGTCAAAGAGAGGCCCGCCTCTTCGGCCAAACGGTGCAGGGAATCGACGGTGCGAAATTCCCGGTCGTGCCAGTAGCGTTCCTGGTACGTCTTGGCGGTGATTCCGATCGTGAACCGTCCAGCGGCCGGCGGGGTATCGGGGCGATGCTTTCCGGTCAAGAGCCCACCAGCCAAAGGATTATAAGGAATGACTCCGAGACCCTCCTCGGAAGCCAAGGGGAAGAGTTCGCGTTCCATTTGACGGAACAGCAGGTTGTAGCGCGGCTGCACGCAGATGATCCGGGTCCAGGAGCGCGCTTGGGCGCGTCCCAAAGCGAGAGCCAGACGATACGCCAGGAAGTTAGAGACCCCGATATAGCGGGCACGTCCGGAGCGCACGATCTGGTCGAGCGCGGCAAGCGTTTCGTCCAGCGGCGTCAAAGGATCGTCATAGTGCAGCTGGTACAGGTCGACATAGTCGGTTTTCAGACGCCGTAACGAAGCGTCGACCGCCTCCAGCAGGTGCTTGGCCGATGCACCCCGGTCCCACGGCTTCGGGCCGGTCTTGCCGCCCGCCTTGGTTGCCAGGATGAAGTCTCCGCGCTTGCCGGCAAGCCAATGGCCGACGATCTCCTCAGAGTGCCCCACTGTCGAGAGATCCGCGCTGATCGGATAGACATCCGCAGTATCGATGAAATTGATCCCGGCCTCGGCCGCCCGATCGAGGATCGCAAAACTGTCCTCACGCGCCGTCTGATAGCCAAAGGTCATGGTGCCCAGGCATAGACGCGAGACCTTCAAACCCGTGTTACCCAGACGCTGTTGCTGCATGCGATGTCCCTTCCCGGTGTCACCTGCCCGCACGCCCGTCCCGCCGGGACCGGCCAACGCAAGCGCCTCGCTGCGATGATAGCCTGGATGAGTGCGAAGACGACCCACGACGAAGTTCACGATCTCCTCGGGCAGCTCGATGGCCAGGCCAACAAAGCGCTCGAGAACCACGGCGGCCGCAAAGTGTCCTCCGTCGTAGAGTAACGGCGTGGCATTGCGTCCGTCCGCCTCACCCGGATCCACCCAGTAGTGGGAATAACCCGCCAGGGCGCTCCAGCGCAGTGCTTTCTCTCCTACGGTCTTGTCATAACACAGTTGGAACGCTTCAGGCGCCCCGCTCGCCCCCAGCCAGACGATCAGGTCCTGCTCATGCGAAAAGAACCAGCGCCTTGCTCATTCGCCGTCGACCTGGAGGCAGTTGGGAATTTCGCGCAGCATCGATGACCTCGCTACTTGGGAGTCTCACGCAGAGCGGGGCAAACACTCACTGCTTTGCCACATGCGCAAGGAATTGAGCTTCAAACATCGCGCGCGGCACCGGTTTGCTACGCAGATAGCCCTGCATCTCGTCGCAGCCGCGCTCTTTGAGTAAGAGCGCCTGCTCTTCGGTCTCGACCCCCTCGGCAATGACCTTCAACCGCAAGGAGTGCGCCAGATCGACGATGGTCTGCACGAGCGTCAGGCCTTCAGGCGAAGCCGTCATCCCGACGATAAATGAGCGGTCAATCTTGAGCGTATCCACGGGGAGTCTCGACAGATAGCTCAGCGAGGAGAACCCGGTACCGAAATCGTCGATGGCCAGGCTCACCCCCATGTCGCGGATCGCCTTCAGACTCTCTCCAGTGTTCTGAACGTCCTCCATGATGAGCGATTCGGTCAATTCGAGTTCAAGCCCGCCCGCGGCGTCCGGGTCGATGCTCGTCACCCGCGCTATCTCAGCGACGAAGTCGCGATTCCTCAGCTGCAGCGGCGAGACGTTGACGGCGACACGGACGGTCTGACGCCCGGTATCGCGCCAGTGCAGATGGTCGCGTACAGCGCGCCGCAAGGCCCAGCGCCCGACCTCGTAGATGAGGCCCGTTTCCTCCAGCAAGGGGATAAAGCCGCCGGGCAGCATCAATCCGGTCAGGGGATCGTTCCAGCGCAGCAAGGCCTCCGCGCCAACCAGCGCGCCTGTGGCGAGACTGAACTTCGGTTGGTAATACAGCACGTACTCATCGCGTTCGATGGCGGTGCGCAGCCGACTTTCCAGATTGAGCGCGGCCTCGATGCGCGAGGCCATCTCTGGTGCAAAAAAGAGGATGGATTCGACAGAGCGCTTCACGCGTCGCAATGCCGTATCCGCACTGCGCAAGAGGGCCTCTGCGTCCACGCCATCATGCGGATGCAGGGCGATACCCGCCTTGGCCGCGATGCGCAGATCCGACTCACCGAGGCGGTAGGCGCGATCGAAGCACCCCCTCAGGATCTGTTCGACAGTCAAGGCGATCTGCGCGGCATCCCGGCCGGCCAGGGCAATGCCAAAGCAATTGACGCCGACTCGTGCCAATGTGGTCAACTCCCCACCGGCGGACTGGATGCGTCGCGCCACGAGCCTTAAGAGTTCGTCTCCGGCCGATCGGCCGAGGGTATCGTTGATGATCCGAAAGCGATCAATGTCCAGCAGGGCGATCGTCAAGACGCTTTTCTGGGCATCATGCGCCCGCAGCATCTGACTGACCTGCTCCAGAAAGAGCGTGCGGTTGGGTAGCCCGGTGATCTCATCATAGTAGGCCAAGTAGTTCAGCCGCTCCTCCTTATCGATATGATCGAGGGCAAAGCCGATATCCCCGGCGAGTTCGGTGAGTAATTCCATTTCCCCGGCGTCGAAAAATCCCGCCTCATCCGCGTACAGCGCGAGCGTGCCGACGGCCTCGTCGGCAGCGATCAAGGGCAAGATCGCCATGGAGATGATTCCCAGGGCTTCCCGCTCCTGGGCAAAGTAGATGCGCGTATCCGCGCGGATGTCGTTCAAGACGATGGGTCGACGCCCCCGAATCGCGCGCGAGGTCAGAGTGTCACCCTCCGGCACGCCGGGCTCCAGTGTGAAGCGCTCCCGGACGAAGCAGAGAAAAGCGGGATCGGTGCTGGCCGAGGCCACCGGATTGATGCGCAGCGCGTCGCGATCGAGAAGACCGATCCACGCCATCTTGAACTGGCCCAGTTCCACCGCGATCCGGCACGACTCGCGAAACAGTTCATCGCGCTCGTGGACGCGCACGATAAGCGTATTGATGCCACTGAGGACTGCGTACACGCGGTTCAGGCGCTTGATCCGGCGCTCGGCTTCCTTTTGCTCGGTAATGTCCTCGCCGATCGAGGCCATGCCCGTGACGGCTCCGCCGACGTCCCGTAAAGCCGTGTTGCTCCAGCGGATCAGCCGCCGAACTCCCGCGCGGGTCAGAATCTCGTGCTCGAAATGGCGCACCCCCAGAACGTCCTCGAGCAAATCCGAGAACACCTGTCTCGCGTCCTCTGATTCCGGTGGCACAAAGAGCTCGAACCAGTCCTGACCCAGAACTTCCTCACGGCGCCAGTCGGTCAGTCCGAGCAGAAAGTCGTTGCAATAGGTGATCCGCCCGGAGCCGTCCAACATCAAGGAGGCCAGTTGGACGTTTTCGAGCATATGGATGAAGCGCCGGTCACTTTCCCGGAGCGCCTCGACCGCGCGTTTTTGTTCGGTGACATCCTGGAAGGTATTGAACCAGCGCAGGTCCGTGCGAGGCAACGCGCGGCCTCCGATGGGCTCGAGGATATGCCGGATGTGAAGCCACTGCCCATCGGCCCGCAAGAAGCGGTATTCGAGCTCTCCGCGGTGCCTGGAGATGCTCGACTCGATCGCTCGATTCCGAAAGGTCGCGCGATCCTCCGGGTGCACGCACGAGAGCCATTCACGGACGGACCTGATCATAGGCCCCTGCTCGATGCCGACCAAGCCAGGCAGACCTTCGGACCAGCTCTCGAAATCTCCCTGCGGTCCCGAAACGACATGGGTCAGGCGCGCCAGACTTTGCGCGTGATTCAGGCCGGCCTCGCTCGCCCGCAGTTCCTCTATGGCCCTCTTGCGCTCTGCGATCTCGACCTTCAATTGCTCGGCTTGGCGCTGCACGTCGTTGTAAAGCATTCCGTTCTCGTAGATGCGGCCGGTCTGCGCCGACAGGATGGACAGCACCTGTTCATCTTCGCTTGTAAACTCGTCTGCGCCGAGTTTGTCGACGAGGCAAATCCAGCCATAGGCATGGGAGAGGGACATGACGGGGGCGACCAGCGCGCAGTGCATGGCCGGGTACCCTTCAGGTAATCCTATCGAGGCAGGATCCCCGCTGCTGCTTGTCGCTCGCGCGGCGCGGCGCAGGGTCACCGTCTCGCCAAGGAGTCCCTGCTCGAGCTTGGGCAGCTCGAGCTGGCTCTCTAGCGTACTTGGGATCCCACTCGTCAAGAAAACCATATCCTGGTTCCGACCATTGACGCACACGACCGCGTATTTGGCACCCAAAAGGTCACGTGCACCCCGGCAGACCCGATCCAAGAGCACCCGGGCATCGCGCTCCGAAGCCAGCTGAAGATTCAACTCGGTCAGGGCGGCTAGCCGACGGTTCGCCATCTGCAGGTCGTCGACCGTCGCCGAGAGCTTGTCCGTCACCAGGCGTAGATGCTCCCGGTCAAACTCGAACGCGGTATCCTGCACGGCCGGCGCGCGGACCTCACCGAGTACCTCGTCGATGATCCGCAGCATTTCTTCGGGTTCGCACGGCTTCGTGATCACGCGCAGCACCCCACACGCCCCAGCGAGATTACGCGCCTCACGCTCGTGGTAGTACGCGGTGTAGTAGACCACCGCAGTGTGGGCGATCGATGGCTCCGCGCGCAGCCTGCGCACGAACTCATAGCCATCCATGGTCGGCATCAGCATGTCGCAGATCACCAAATCCGGATGCTCGGCTCGCACGCGCGAGAGGGCCTCGATGCCGTCGGCCGCCTCGATCACTCGATGACCTTTGTAACTCAAGAGCGTGGCCACCACGTCACGGTTGGCCTTGGTGTCATCGACAACGAGGATATAGGCCATCAGACCCCCAGGCGGCCTGGCGCTGGGCGGTCTTTACGCAACGCGGTGCCGGCCGTTGGGAACAGTCGCATGTCTGGGGCACACGTGACGTCAGCTCGCATGTGCTGCCAGGGCCTGGAGTGCTCCGAACTGATCATCCCCTGACGAACGAACGCCAGATTCCGTCTCAGCAGCAGTCGATCTGCTGCGACGATCGCGGTCGTGACTTTCGGTCGGAGACGGGCGCAATCAGAGCGGGTAAGACTGACGTCGGTCTTGCCTGACTCGACGCGCGCGACTTCGAGCAGATCATCGTTGGGCGCCCGCAGATGGCGAGCGCCGGTCTGGACGGTCATGAGTTGCTCCTCCTCTTCCACCGTATGCGGCCCCGGGCAGCTTCACGATCAACCTTCCCGTATGGCCCATGCTCCTATGAGGCGAAGCCCTCAACTCGTGGCTCGTCTTCCTCCCGATCTTCATGCCGTTTCGCAAGAGATAGGAAGAGCCCGCCCTCTCATGTGCAGATCACTTGTAATGGATAGTCGCCCCAACCATCGTTGTCCGCAAGCAACTTCGCTCCCGAACGCTGCGGCCAGGGTGCCGCTTCAATGATCAAGGCGTCGACTCCCAGCCTCTGTCGCCTAGTCGAGTCTCTTCGAGACAACTCTGTCTATGACAGACCAGCGTGAAGCAACCGACGGACTGCCCGTGTCGGTCAGCCAGAGCCCTGCACGACAAGGAAGAGGGCTTCCCACCATTCGGCTAGAAACGGGCAGCACGTCCCGTACGCCAGAGATGGCGCCGGTCATCATCCCTCCAAGGGATACTGCAATCCCCCCTATGTATCTCGGCCCATTTCATGGCCGCCGCGTCCCGCAAAGGAGGTCAGTAAGGTCGTTGCACCGGCGGGACTCCGACGGCGAATCCTGCCCAGACCCGGGTCGAGCAGATGCCATGCCAGAAGGGCGGCCCTGAGGATGGCGAGCCCTCAGCTTCGCCGTCTCAAACGATGGTCTGCCTGAGGACTGTCCAGGGGTCAACCTAGAAACGCCGGTGAAACGCACGTGAAACGCAGGTGCCCCTAGGATCACCTGGGTCAGCAGGTCACATATGACGTCGCCAAGATCAAAAGGGAATCCGATGAAGATATTGAGGGACATGGCACTGTTCGTGGCGGTCGCCGAACTCCGCAGCTTCAGCCTTGCAGCAAAGCGGCTGGACATCCCGACCTCATCATTTTCTCGAAGGGTGGCGGAAATGGAGCGTGAGTTGGGCGTTCGCCTGCTCAACCGCAATACGCGCAAGGTCAGCCTGACGGAGGAGGGCAAGGCCTATTTCCGGCGCTGTGAACTGGTGCTCGGAGCAGCTCGTGACGCCCACGAGAGCATCCGAAGCATGATGGCTGGTGAAGAGGGACACATCCGGATCTCGATTCCAGGATCGCTGGGGGCCTACCGCATATTCACTCAGGTTCCTGAGTTCCAGCGACGCTATCCCAAGATCACACTCGAATTCGACTGTGGAACGCGTAGCGCAGATCTCGTCTCAGAGTCCTATGACCTCGCCTTCCTCAGTGGCGCACTTTCGGACTCTTCCCTGATCGCGCGGCGGCTGTTGGATCTGCGGCGCACCGTCTGTATCAGCCCAGACCTGCTGCGCACCTTTCAGCAAGCGGACCATCCGAGGGAACTTCAGGACCTACCCTGCGTGGGCTTGGCTTGCGAGGAACGGCAACCGATCCATTTTCGGTCCGAGGCAGGCCAGATGACCACCCAGCTCGCGATGAGACCAGCAGTCATCGCCCACGACGAGTATGGGGTATTGGAGATGACGCTCTGCGGGGCCGGATTTGCGATCCTCGATGAAGAAATTGCGCGCCCCCACCTCGCCTCGGGCAGGCTGGTCCCGATCGTAGTCAATTGGGTGCCTGCTCAGATCCCGCTCTACGCCGTCACGGCGTCGAAGGTCATCCCACGGCGGCTGGCCGTCTTTCTGGATTTCATCTTTGCTACGCTGTCCGACTCCGCGACGCGCCTGGGTTCGCAGGCAACCCCGATCACCCCGTCACCGTCGACCCTACGCTACCGAGGGCCGCTTGCGGGTCACCAGCCCGCCCAGCGTGCGCTACCCTAGCGGCCCGGCGGGCTTAGACCAAGGCCTTCTTGTGCTCGAGCGCCCTGTTGTATGACTCGATGGTCTTGGTTGCAATGGCGTCCCAGCTCAGGAAGGATTCCGCACGGGCGCGAGCGCGATGGCTGATGTCCTCGCGCAATGCGCCATCTGCAAGCAGCTTCAGGATCGCAGCAGCCAGTTCTTCCGGATTGTTGGGCTCGACCCAGGTTCCGGTATCACCCAGGTGTTCGGGCATCCCGGCAAAGCGCGTACCGATCACCGGAACGCCGTTGGCCATTGCGTTGGCGACGGCAAAACCGGCAAAGCTCGCTGTGAACGGCAGCACACACAGGATTGATCTCTGGTACTCCTTGATCACCTGGTCGTTGTCGATCCGGTCGAGCCAGCGTACGAGGTCGGACACGCCTGCCTTTTCCAAGAGGCCCTGCCCGTACTCTCGCGTGTCCTCACCGTAGTAGCCATGAATCTTCAGGATAGGGGTGGCAGCACCGAGCTCCTGGCGCACCAGGGCGAGAGCGCGCGCGAGATTGTCCAGGCCCTTGCCCGCATTGATTTTGTGTCCCCCGTAGAACACGATGCCCTCGCGCGCCTCATGCGTCTCAGGCAGAATTTCCGCCCCGTGATTGACGAGATCGATCAGCTCGGGCGCGACCCCGTAGTCGATGAGTTCCTTGCGCAATTCGCTGGCGTGAACGATGATCCGGTCGGCTTTGTTATAGGTCAAGTTGGACTTCGGAAAATCGAGCTGAAAGGGATCTAGTTCGTGAACGGTGACGACTCGGGCCGCATCGCTAGGAATCTCGAGCCAGTTGAAGACGACGTTCGACCCATAGGCGTTGAGGGTCTGCTGAAAATGCAATACGTCGGCATCGTCAGTGCGCTGCAGGTAGCGCTTGGCACGCTCCCGGTAGAGGACCTGCCGGCCGCTGTTGCGGATCCAACGCTTGACCGGATTGCTCGAGTTCCAGTACTTCAGGTGAGGCCATTCAAAGTAGTCGGCAGTCCGATCGAAGAAGACGCCATCCATCGGATCGTTACACCCGCAGTTCGACGCGATGACGCCGACGTCTTCTCCAAGCTGTCGCTCGAGAGCCTTGCGCAGGCTGTTACTGTAAGCAGCGTAGGAAGTGTTGAACCAGCACGAAATCAGTTTGATATGCATCGGTCGCGTCGTTATCCAAAATAGCGCACATGGCTTCCCTTCGACCTCGGCAGAGGATTCAATTCCACCGGACTCACGCCTGCAGCAGCGGACGGTGGGCAACGCGGTCGAGGGATTAGCGAGTTCAGTCGAACGGCCTGAGGGTGAAATCGGACAGGATGGCGCTTACTTCCGTCCTTGTTATGGATTCCCCTAGGAAAATTGTCGCGGCCCACCCCTTGCACCGGCGGAATCCAGCGACAACGGCAAGATCATCCTTCCGAACTTGCTGTGCGTCAAGTCTTGATGGCAATCGATCAGACTAAGGAGCGCCGCTGGGCTGGCCGTACTGTCTCGGCGGTGCCGCGACGCCCGACCCGCAGGCATCCTGACTCGCATCAAGGGGCCATCTCACCTTCATATTCGGTTCGTTGAGCTCGCGCGGTCAACAATCCTTCGCTATTCCATTCATGCTGCCGGCTCCTCGTCCGGACCCGATCTGGATTAGCGAAAAATCCTGACGATCGTGGTCAGTCCCTGCCGGTCGAGGAAGTAGCCACAAGCGGCTTGGTGGAACTCCGGGCTTGCGAGGTAAGCATAGTCCGCATGATCGGGGTCTGAAGGCAAACCAGGACCCTCCCGGACGGCCCGTTCGATGCAACCCTCGAGTTGTTGTGGGGTGGTCCCACCGTCACTGCGACACACGCTCAAAGCCCAGCTCTGTTTGCCCAGGCACGCCGTGTCTTCCGGCCCGGGCGGGCCGCCTCGCGCATACGCCCGCGCGATCGTTTGCGCACAGGAGGCCCCGGCTTCCCACGGCGCCACTGGCGCACGATGCAGGCTTAAGCGGAATTGGTTCGTCTTCTGAAGGCAGACCTGATCAAACTCGGACAGCCCCGCGGATCCGCGATGGAGTGACCGATCGGTTGACCCTTCGACTTCCGGACCCTGCTCAGATTCGGTCGCCCCCCGAAGCTCGCCAAAAAAGTCCTGGACGGACCAAAGTGCTCCATCAGCCTCGATGGCAAACCCACATGCGAGCTTCGTGTAATCGGTGTTGACCATGTTGTTATAGTGCCCGTGCGGGAGCGAGTCGCGCCTTTCCGGTCCCTCAGCCCACATGTCGTTGATGCACGTGCGGATCATCGTGGGGACATGCGTATCGGTGCTTTCGCACTCATTCTGGGCGGCCAGTCCATGGGGACCCGTTAGCATCCGGTGTTGGAAACTCGAATGCGGATGCCTCGCCCGCCCATCCTCAAGCGCCTCCTGCGCCGCACGCGCCTCGCCTTCTGGCCAGCGTGCAAGCAATGGCTTGCCCACGCTGGCCCTCTTCTCATTGATCAGATCGACACAAAGTTGCTGGTCGGCCTCGTCATGTAGCGCCAGTTCTGCGCCAAGAGCACATCCGGGCAGGCCGCTGAGCCAGAGAAGAGCGCAACCGAGTGCAAAGCGGTTCGTTGAACTCACATCTGCCTTCCTTTCCGATACGAATCCTTCGTGCCGAGCCCTCCGACCGGCAGGAAGCGATCGGAGTGTGCTATAGCTTCTCAGATCGCGCGTCGAGCAGGGCAAGCCCACAACATTTTTGGTACAGTCTGCACACCCTTCGAGGCGGCGTTCACGGGGGGATTCGCGCAGCCCAGACGCGGCAGGGCCGGCGGTGTCATCCACTCAAGCGACTCGACCACGGACCTACTATGTATAGCGTAAAGTTGACCGCCCTGGCGGAAAACGTGATCCGGGATGGCGACCGAAACAATCTCTCCCTGATCAACATCATCGAGAATGTCGTCACGTCCAATTTCCCGGCAGTTGTGCCGCGGATGGTCTCGCTGTGGATGCTCAGCAGGGAGCCCGACGATCCCGCCAAGGTCACCGCCTTTGAGCTGGTGTGCAGTCTGGGAGACGAGGTCCAGCATCAGGTCTCTCTCGAGGTGAACTTCAACGACAGGCTCGCAACTCGCGCTCTTTTCACGCTCGACAGCTACGTACTGCCCCATGCAGGGATCCTCACGACAAGCCTGCGCTTTAACGGAGCCGAGCTTGGGCGCTATGCGATTCCCGTCATCGCGATGGCTCCCCCGCCCCAGATCAAGATCAGGCCCACCTAAACTCGCCTGCCCAGGGCGCCTTGCAGCCCATAAGTTGCGTTGCGTGCCTAGGCTAGCGTGCCACGGGTGGTCTGCTGTCTTCATGCTGCTCTACGGAACGATCTGCGTATCAATTAGGGAAATCCGGACCTCTCCCTAGGTGATTCGCGGATTGCCGGATGAATTCGTGCGAACTATGGTGAAGTGACTAACGGCCAAACACGTTCGGACCACCGCTCTCTATCACAGCGGGTCGCCATAACCCGCACGGAGACTGCTACCGAGTAAGTTCTTGTCCGGCCAGCACAACGCTGCGCGGGGCGGACCCACCTCAACTTCAACTATGACGCGCAGCGCGGGCGTCGCGTCGGCTCGGAAGATCAGCACAGTTGCAAGCGGCATCCTTCTTTCGAGACATGGCGCGTGCCATCACGAGCTTCTGACCCGAACCACCGGGACCAACGCTCTCGAATCCCCGACGGAATTCCGCTTTGGCAACAGCCGGATCGGATCTCCCTTTGATCCACAGCATCACGTCCGACAAGGAGAAGACCATGTGGCAAGTGCGAGGCATTGCAGCCGTTCTGGGCCTGACCGCCCTGGTATGGGGCAGCGCAACTCAGGGGGGCCCAGTAATCGGCGCAATCGATCCGGGTCCATCTTTCACTCCTCGGGCGGGCTCGCCCCTACCCGGTCTTACGCCGGTCGAGTCAAACTATTATGCCGACGGTCAGAACCGCTTTCTGCAGGTTGAGTCGGTGGCTGGAGGTGTGAATGCGGGGCTAGGTCCGCGGTTCA
>CAJCID010000307.1 GCA_903970305.1 Rhodospirillales bacterium
GCCATAGGCCCAAGAGCCAGGCCATGTTTTGCCGATACCCCCGTCTGAAGATATTGGACGAGCTCGGGTGTGGTCCAGTCGCCGATACCTTCACCCACGTTCGAGGTCAGATTTGGAGCGTACCATCCGTCGATCTCGCCTCCCTGCAGACTGTGCCCCCAGCGCGAATCACCGACCAGTTTGTCTCCGTTGTGGCACTCTCCGCAGTGTCCTAGACCCTCAACGAGGTAGCCGCCACGGCCGATCGCAGCGCTTCCGCCCGCATTGGGCGCCTCGGCCGCAGCCCTAAAGAACAAGGCGCGCCAAGCCGCAAGTCCCTCGCGCACGTTGAAAGGAAAGCGCATCTTGTTCGGTGGCCGCGGGTTCTGGACGGGCTCCAGTGAGAACAGGTAGGCCTTGATCGCGAGGACGTCGTCCCGGCTGACCTTCGTATACCAGGGGAATGGCATCACGGGATAGAGATACTCTCCCTGCTTCCCAATCCCGTTGTGGAGGACACGATAGAAGTCCGCGTCGCTGTACGACCCGATCCCGGTTTGTCGGTCCGGCGTGATGTTGGGCGTCGATATCGGCCCGAAAGGCGTGTTCATGTAGAGACCACCGGCGAAGGGTTTACCCTGCGGAGCCGTATGACAGGAGATGCAGTCGCCGGCCGTGGTCAAATACTTTCCGCGCGCAATGCGCTCGCTATCGGTTGGGATATTGCTCGCGCCGAAGGCGCCGTTAGGGCCTGCTAGGGCTGCGCAAAGGGCCGTGATGACGAGGGATTGAATCAATTCTTTCGGCATGGTCTTTCAACTTTCGTTAGGAACCCAGCAAAGGCAGTGGGAGATCGCACAGCGCGCGCTTGTTGCGACGGACCGTCCGCACGATCGCTATCTGCAAACTGGTCTTTCGCCCCGGTCAAAGCACAGTGCGCACACGCCGGCACATCTGACTCTCCGGGGGAATCGATCTGCAAGGATTATTCCTGCCGGACTGGACACCGTTGGAGCCTTCTCGAGGCACCGTACTGGGGCAACAGAGAGCAACCACCAACACATAACTGCCCCGGCATTTGAGGGTCTCAAGCGCTGGAGAACCTCAACGTCCCGAAGGACTCGTCTGAGGGTTCGACCATCCTCATCGCTTCAAAGTCTAGCACGTACTCGCCACACTCGATCAAAGATGAGTCTCGCATCTCCTACGGCCATGCTGTTCAATCGATATCCTTAGATGTCCGGTGAGGCTCTTGGATACTTGACTGGGCGAAGTGGTTCGGAGCGACCGATGCCGTTGCGGTTGTGAGGCCGGATGGGACCGGCGCCGTCATGTTCGGATCGATCGCCGCTGGAGGCGGCAAGGCGCTGCCGGTACTCTCGCTACCTCCTCCGCTGCCGCAAGCTGCCAGGCCAGCTAACGCTGCGGCGCAAAGTGTTGCGAGAGCGAGCAGTCGACGTGCGTTCATCTGAGTCCCTTTGGCTGAAGTCGTGCGCTTGCAAGAGTTGCCACCCCATTGAGCCCGCGTTGCCCTCGCAAGTCAAAGAGTCCGGAAGATTTCTTGCGGTTCTGGTCATATGGAGTCACCCGTATTGCGCACCCGTATGACGTGATGGCACCGAGCAACGCGAAGCTTGGAGAGGCAGACCTCGCGGGCACGACCGCCCGAGAGTGGCCAAAGAGGACCCTTCCAGAATGAGAGTCTATGTGGATCGACGCGACGGGCTACAGAGATCGACCAATGGGCACCCCTCCACAAGCAGGCATCGGCCCCTACGACATGGGGGCGGCGGTAAGCGCTACACCGAGAATCCAGTGGAATCGTTTCATGGATTGTCCCAAAAAGGTCGGGGATCTCGCCAGGTCGCTCGCTAGTGGGTCGCAGACCGCGCACAGAGAGCCGATCTGAGAGCGACAACTCTCTCGAGTCGGTCGTATTGACACTTCTTCGTTGTATTCGCTACACAGCACGAAACCAAACGTTGCGCCACACCGTACTGGCACTAGGATTCTGATGTTCCAGAGACCACTCTTGTCCTGCAAATGTCAATTGCCGATCCGTTCCCGACACCGTGCGTCCGGGGAGATTCTGAGCCCCGCTTGATGCCTCCTCGCTTCAATGCGCGGGTTTGGGTGTTCGCAACGCTCGCAGTGATGGCAAGCGCCCTTCTGTCGCAAGAGTTGAGTTTCTCGGATCTAGCATTTTCGCTGTTCTGGCCCCCGGCCGGAATTGCGTTCGCACTCATCTGGCATTTTGGGCGTCGTGCACTGCCAGCCGTGGCCGTGGGTATCGCCGTCCCGACGCTCCTCTTCTATCCGGGGTGGGGTTCTGTGTTGGTGATCGTGGGAGAGACGTGCGGTCCCTGGGCGGGAGTGGCACTGTTGCGCCGCTTAAGGCAGCGAAACCCGGCTCTTGATTCTCCTCTCCAATGGCAGCTGGCCTTCTACGCGTGCGGCCTCTTGGTCACTTGCCCCGTCGCGGCGCTGCTGGGCTCCCTCGGCGCCGTTGCCGAGCACCGCTTCGAACTGACGGGCGTACCCGGTCTCTTTCTGGCCTACACGATGGTGGAGTCGATTGGTCTGGTTCTTTTCGCGCCACCTGTAATCGACTGGTTAACCCGTGACTCTCGGAGACTACCTTTTCAATCCTCTTCGGGCACCCAGCGTCACTGGCTTCTCGTAGTGCCAGTCGGAATCGAAGCGGCCCGCTGGCTCCTCTTCGCCAACGTCAGCGGGGACTATGCGAACATCTTGATCTATTGCTACTTCCCACTGGTCGCATGGTGTGCGCTTACCGAAACGGCGCGCCGCACCAATGTCTTGCTGGTCCTTACCGCCGTCGTCGTGCTGAGCAGCGAGGCGTGGAGACTGCAAGGGGCCGCGAGCCCGAATGCGAGTTTCGGTCTCTTTCGATTCGCTTTGGTGATACTGACTTTGAGCGCGACGGGACAACTTTTGGCGGCGCTCGCCAGCGAGCGTCGCATTGCCTTTGCTGAGTTGGCACGCCAGATGGAACTCGACCCCCTCACCGGTTTGCTCAACGAGAGGAGCTTCGCGCGCGCGCTCGATGAGGTGACTCGTCCCTTCAAGATCGTTCTGGTGGCGTTCGACAATTGGCCTGAATTCGAGATTCTTGCCGGTATCGGCGCCAGCTACGACTTACAGCTCGAGGTCACCGAGATCATGCGCTCCCAGCCGGCATTGCTGCATGTCTCACGCCTCCAGGCTGGCAGCTTCGCCTGCATTGTGGCCGACGAAGTCGAATGGCCCGACAAACTCGAGCATCTCCTCAGGCGGCGCTGGAGCACTCGCGGTGTTGAGATGAGGCTGATTGGTGTCGCATTGCGCGTATCCGCCCAGAACCCAAGCGTCGCAGGCGAACTACTCCTCGGTGCGCGCACCGTTCTTAACGAGGCTCGGTTTTCTGGGGTCGACACGCCCCTCTTGCGCCACTGGTCAACCTCGCTCATCGCAGAGCGACGAGCACACGAGCTCCTTGTCGATTCAATCAAGCATGCAGTCCGCGCTGGTCGCCTAAGGCTCTATGCGCAGCCTATCGCCCAGGCGTGCCCCGGACGGAGGCCGAGTGTCGAGATTTTGGTGCGCGTCGAGACGGAAGAGGGCGAACTCTTGAACTCGGCCGACGTCGCGCACGTGCTATCGCAGAATCTCATCTCTACGGAACTCGATCGCGTCGTGATCAAGACGGCCTTCGAATGGTTTGCGCTGCACAAGGAGATGCTCGAGGCGGTTGATCGAGTCGCGATCAATCTCTCCGGAGCAA
>CAJCID010000308.1 GCA_903970305.1 Rhodospirillales bacterium
CACCCCCCAGATCTCGAGAAGTTCCGGCACCGCGACGGCACCACAGGCGAGCGCGAACCAGGCCAGCACGGCGTACTGTAGCCGCACAGTCGGAACGGGAATGCGGTCTGGACCGGTCGTGCGCTGGGGCAAGTCGGACCCCTATTGCCGTGGCGCAGCCACGCGGTCCAGTAGCCCGGTCAACACCACATCGACCGAGATCCCCTCGATCTCCGTCTCGGCGGAAGTGACCACACGGTGTCTGAGCGCCGGCAGCGCAATCGCCTTGACGTCATCGGGTGTGACATAGCCGCGTCCGGCGATGAGCGCGTGCGCACGCGCCGCGCGCACGAGGGCAATGCTGCCGCGTGGCCCGGCTCCGGCCAGCAATGCTCCCTGGTCGCGCGTAGACCGCACGATCTCCACGGCATAGCTCAGGACGCGCTCGTCGACCTCGACCTGGGCTGCGATGTTCTGCAACACCGTGACCTGCTCGGGGCTTGCCAGCGGCTTGACCGCGTCGACATTCAGCCATTGAGCCGACCGTCCCTGCGTCACCGCCTGCGTGAGCGCCTTCTCCTCGGCAGCGCTCGGATATCCGATCAGGATCTTCAGCAGGAAGCGATCGAGTTGGGCCTCCGGGAGCGGATAGGTCCCCTCCTGTTCGATCGGATTCTGCGTGGCGAGCACCATGAAGGGCGCGGGCAGCGGCAGGGCTTTCCCTTCAAGGGTGACCTGCCCTTCCTGCATCGCCTCGAGGAGCGCCGACTGCGTCTTGGCGGGCGCACGGTTGATCTCATCGGCCAGCAAGAGATTGGCAAAGACCGGACCCGGGCGGGTCACGAAGCGGTTCGTCGCGGCATCAAAAAGCGTATGACCGACGACGTCAGCGGGCATCAGATCCGGTGTGAATTGAATCCGGGAGAACTCCCCCTTGAAGACGCGAGCCAAGGCCTTGACAAGAAGAGTCTTGCCCAGTCCTGGCACACCTTCGACGAGCACGTGGCCGCCAGCCACGAGTGCCGTCAGGACCTCGAGGACGACACCGGACTGGCCGATCAGGACCTTGTCGAGCTCTTGGCGCAACGCACTCAAGAATCGTTGGACCTCTTGCAGTTTTTCCTCGGGGATCAGCATGGTGTCGGAAAGTGTGGGTTAGAGTTGGGCTTCGACTTGCTGAAGGATGACGATCGCCTGGGTGAAGCCCTCGCGTCCGATCGAATCTTCGAGGGAGACAGCAGTGCCAGCCAAGGCAGAGCGCACGCGCGAGGCATCGAGTTGGCCCGGAGCAGACACGCGCACGGCGATGGCGCGCGCCTGCTCGATCGGGGGCAGGCGGGCGAGGATCGGATCACGCACCGCCGCCCGAGCGTAGACGCTTTGGCGCACGCAAGCCAGCCAATATCGCAGTCCTGCCTCCTCCTTGGCGCGCCACACGGCACGGCCCATCGCGCGCAGATGTTCGACAAGGGCGCGGCGCTCGGGCATCGGCTCGGCAAGCAGGGGCCCAAAACGCGGCACAATCCTTCCGATCCAGACGAGTAACACAAGGGCACCGCTGGCAAGCGCCGCCCAGGCCGAATCGCGCAGCCATTGCCCGAGGGTCACGACCCGAACCTG
Organism: Rhodospirillales bacterium; assembly: GCA_903970305.1. GTDB lineage: Bacteria > Pseudomonadota > Gammaproteobacteria > Burkholderiales > Burkholderiaceae_D > BOG-994. The sequence continues at coordinate 1,600 of CAJCID010000308.1, forward strand.
CGTCAGCATGAGGATCGGTCCGGAGCGATGCACAAGATTCAAGAGGGTCCAGACCACCTCGGCATTGTCGGCCGTGCCCAGCGTGACGTTGCTCGCGATCGCCGACCAGGGCCACACGACCGTGATGGCTCCTTGGCCCCGCGTGAAGTGCATGAAGTGCTCACCCGTGCTGTTTCCCGCGCTCCAGTCGGGCGCGGGACTGCCGTAGCTTTCGAGGGGATTCCAAAAGGTCGGGATCGAAGCATTCACGATGCGATCGGAATCGCCCAAACGCAGCGCAATGAGTTCGTCTCGCGCGGCGTGCGGGGGTGGGGTAGTCCCCGCGCGGCGCGGCGCGACCCGAACCTTCAATGCACTTAAGAGAGGATCGCGGCCGCTGCTCTCGGCCGGAAGGATCAGATGCCCCCCCTCATCGACCCATCTGAGAATTGCCTTCACGCGCTCTGGGGTCAACACGCGTTCCCGGGCCTCCGCGAGAATGAGCACCTGCTGGCCCTGCAGTTGATCAAGCGCCTCTGCTTCGTGCCCGACGGTGATCGGACGGCCCATCTGCCGGCCAAAGCGCTCGAAGGCCAGATAGATGTTGTTGCGCGCGATGGGCTCAGGTGGCGTGTGCACGGTCTGGGGAATCCGGTCGAACCCCGACCAGATTCCCGTGGCGGCCAACAGCAGAGCAGCGATGACACCGCCCGTCCACCACAATATCGCGCGGCTCATCGGAGCGCACCCTCGAGATCTGAGCCCTGCCCGAAGTGATGTTCCCACGCCGTGCAGAGTTGGACGATCTGCTCGGAATCGGGGGCGCGATGGGCGTAAGCGGCGCTCCGCCACGCGTCCACCACACCCCTGAAGTAGTCGAGGCTGGCAGGGCTAACCCGACCGGTCACCCGGATGAGGCACCGCTCCTCGGTATCTCCGTCCAGGAAGGGAATCCGCACGCGATGCACGAGCGCAACCAGGCAGGCCCGGTACAACAGGCCAAGCGCGTCAGTGACAGCGCCCTGCTCCATGAGAAGGCGCGCGGCTGCTCCGATGTCGGCAGGCAGGGCCTCCTTGCGCATGTCAAAGCCGAAGAGCGTCTCGGGTGGCGCAGCAGGCGCTTGCCTCGTTCGACGACCCCGGTTCCAGCGCACCCCCCAGATGATCGCGAGCACCAGCGCGAGCACCAGCACCACGCGCACGAGCCAACCGCTGAGAAGTGCAAGTGTCTCGGCCAGCCGAGCCACGACGCGCCCCAGACCGGCCATCCAGCTCGAGTTCTTGTCCGAGGCGGGTTCGGGTGTGTAGCGCGACTGCCAGTGCCATTCGATCTGATCGTGACCGAACGCCGGGTCGCGCAGTACCTCCTTCGCGCGCGCCGGGGCCAGATCGAGTTTGTCCGGAAGCCCCTTCTCGAGCGGCACCCTGGTCGGCTCGGCCTGGACGTAGAGCCGCCCAGCCGGGGCCGCCTGAGAGGCGCCTGAGGGCCAGGCGGCGAGCGCGATCGAGACTGCGACCACCAACGCGGCGAGCGCCTTCCCCGGGCCCTGCGCCCTATCCTCGTCGAGTCGACGCTGCATTCTTCGAAAGGAGAGCTCGAGATCCCAGCCTTCGAGTTCGCTGCGTCGATTCAGATATAGGCTAAAGCCCGAGGCAACATAGAGTGGCTCGACCACGGTTTCACAGAGCATCATGAGGCCAAGAACGGCAAGAGCATCGAGCCAGTCCCAGTGACCACCGGCCTGCAATGTCCTCAGCCAATCGGTCCATCCGGCGGGATTCGGATTGAGCGTGGCGATCCCCACGAGCACGGTGATGTTGAGCAGCGCGACAAAATTGGCGCAGGCGATGGTGAGCCAGGTTGCGCAGCCATCCATCGTGCGCCCGAGGATGCGGATCCGCGTACCCCGACTCTTGCCGGCTTGTGCCTCGAGCACCGTGACCGGCAGGTTGAAGCTTCGAGTGGGCGAGAAGCGCCTGAAGGTCAGGTCCGCCCAGAGCTGAGCGGTGCCAAGGAATCCGAGCGCAGCAGCCAGGGTCTCGGAGAGCGTCGGCACGGATCCAAACACGGCCCGGCTATAGACGAAGAGCAAGACCCGCTCAAAGAGCGGCTTGCTCCACCAGATGAGGAACCAGGCAAAGCGCCAGTCCCACAATACGAGCAGGCTGCACACAAGACCAGCCACTCCATAGGTCGCAAGCCAAGCAGCGAGCGCCGGCCGACGCCATTGGCGCGCGATGACGACTCCCAGATCGAGCGCCTCCCAGGGCCGACGTCGGCGCAATACCAGCGCGAAATCTTCGATGATCATGCAGAGGTCATCGGTTCGCGCTGGCCGGCGAAAGAGAAATAGGTGAGCAGGAGCGCCCAGAGGGCGAGCCCGACGCAGTACTTCACGACTGGGGCTACGGCCACCAGAGGAGACCAGAAGGCCTCGATGAAGGCCGCGAAAAAGGTCATTGATGCGGCCCCGTACAGGAGGGGGATCGCCTCCCGGGCCGCGTCCCTCAATGCCAAGGCGCGACTCTTGCGTCCCGGGGCGATCAAGGCAAGGCCGATACGCAGTCCGGAGGCTCCCGAAAGGACGATCCCAAGCAACTCAAAGCTGCTGTGGCCCGCGACAAATCCCCAAAAGGTTGAGATCAAGCCCTCGTGCGTCAAATGGCCGGCCACCGCTCCGATGTTCAAACCGTTATAGAGCAGAAAAAAGAGACTGCCCAACCCAAAGACCATGCCTCCGGCGAAGCACTGAAAATTGATCCGCACATTGTTGCCGATATAGAAGGCATACATGTTCCAATCGATCGAGGCCCCGCGCTGGCCCTGTGCCGGTTGCAGGGCATAGAGCCGCTCGAACTGGTCAATCTGCTGCGGCGACAAAAGGAAATAGACGGCATCGGGATAAAGCTCGACGACGATCATCACGGTGGCCATCGGCACAAAAAAAAGCGCGGCTGCGGCCAGCACGAACCGCCGCTCGCGCCTGACTGCTTCAGGAAAGCGCGCGAAAAAGAAATCCAGGATCGCGTGACCGATGCGACGCTTGGCGCTGTAGAGCCCCTGGTGCGCAAGCAGCACACGGTGTTGCAGACTGTCGACGAGTTCGCTTGAATAGTTGCGGTCCTCGGCAAGTGCGAGGTCATGGCACAAGGCGCGAAACCGGTGGGGCAGCTCAGAGGCTGGGATGGCGTTGGGCTCACCGCCACGTTTCTTGCCCGAGCGCTTCTCGCTCGCGCCAAGCTCAGCGCCAAGCCACCGATCCCATCGTTCCCAGTCGGCCTGATGCCGGGCGACAAACTGCAGTTCCTTCATAAGGCGACAGGCTCCGAATCGGTTCTGCCGATCATCGCGGGAAATCCAGGCCGGCGCAAGAGACTTCCGGGTAGCGGGAGTGCTTTCGGTGGAAGGAATCTTTAGCGTCTGGCGCGGTCAGTAGAGGAGCAACGCCTGACAGCGCCCCCGCCTCCGGGCTTTGGAGATGGTTCGTCGGGCCGCCTTTGACGGCCCATTTCTTCCAATGCCTTCAAGAACTTAGCTTCTTTGACGGCTTCTTGACCTCGCGAGAATAAGCGCTTGCATAGCTTTCATTACCTGCCGCATTTCCCACTGTCAAACTGGCAGCTCTTAGTCTCGGCCGTACTCCTCTTGCTGGGCTATGGTGGCGGCGCGGTGACGCGTCGCGTGGGCATGCCGCGGGTCTTGGGCTACGTCCTCGTCGGGGCCGTTCTCGGGGACCCGGGGCTTGGCCTCATCACCGAGGGCGTGCGCAATGACCTGCGCCTGTTCATCGACGTGGGTTTGGGAATGTTGCTCTACGAGATGGGCCAGCGGCTCGATCTGGACTGGATGCGTCGCGAACGCTGGCTATGGGTGACAGCCATTGCCGAGATGGCGTTGACATGGTTACTCGCCTTCACGGTCCTGACCCTTTTTCACTACACCAAGCTCGAGTCGTCGCTCCTCGCTGCCGTGGTCATCTCGACCTCGCCAGTCGTCGTCATGTACATCGTGCGCGATATGGGTGCCGATGGCCAGGTGACGAGCCGCATCGTCACGCTCGCCGCCTTGAACAGCATGGCGGCCTTTGTCATCAGTGCCTCGCTCTTATCGTGGGTGCACTTCTCCTACGAGGGAGGTGTGCCGACAGTACTCTTTCACTCGCTCTATCTGCTCGCAGGCTCGTTCGCCCTCGGCCTCATCGTGTTCCTGCTCTACCATGGCCTGGCGCGCTGGTTCGGCAAGGGCGACGCGCCGCAGCTCGTCCTGGCGATCGGCATGGTACTCTTGGGTGTCGGTCTGGCGGACGCTCTGAACCTTTCGGTGCTCTGCACCCTGCTCACTGTGGGTGTGCTGGCCAAGAACGCCAATCCGCGCCGCTTCATACGCCACATCGAGTTCGGCGTCACGGCAGAGCTGTTTTGCGTGATTCTCTTCGTCAGTGCCGGGGCGGCCTGGCATTTCTATTGGGATGGCACGGTCCTTCTCGCTGCGGGCGCATTGATCGGTGCGCGCTATCTGGGCAAGGCGATACCGATCTACGGCCTGGCGGCCCTCACACCTCTTGGACTCTCGCGCGCGGGACTGGTCGCCCTCGGGCTTACGCCGATGTCGGGCTTCACAGCGCTCCTTGTGCTCGACGCGACCAATCAGTACCACGCGCTCGCACCGGCGCTGCTCGATGTCTTTTTGACCTCCGTGGTGGTTCTCGAAGTCAGCGGGCCGATACTCTTGCAGATCGCGCTCGTTTCGGCCCGAGAGACCGAACCGAATGCTTAGCAGAAAAGAGAGAACATGTCCGATATGGACTTCAGTCAATCCCAGAGTCTCAGTTTCGGCGTCGAGCTGGAACTGCAGTGCTTAAATACCCGGGAATATGATCTCACCACCACGGCTCAGGAGCTCTTGCGTCTGCTGCAGGATCTGCCTTGCCCGGGCGAGATCAAGCCGGAGATCACGCAGAGCATGATCGAGGTGAATTCGGCCGTGTACCTGCGGCACGACGCGCTGCTCGCCAACCTTATCGCGATTCGCGACGTGATGGTGGAAAAGGCCCAGCTCTTGAACGTGCGCATTGCTGGAGGAGGGACACACGCATTTCAGATGTGGAGCGATCGGCGCATCTTCGAGGGGGAGCGCTACGAGATGCTCTCGAACAAGTACGGCTATCTGGCCAAGCAGTTCACCGTCTTTGGCCAACACATCCACATCGGCTGTACCAGTGGGGACGAGGCGATTTGGCTGTTGCATCGGATGTCCTACTATGTGCCCGCGTTCATCGCCCTGTCGGCGGCCTCGCCCTTTTATCAGAATCAGGACACGCTTTTTTCGAGCAGTCGCCTGACTTCGATCAATGCCTTTCCGCTCTCGGGCACGATCCCGTTCGTGCAGACCTGGCAGGCCTTCTCGGAGTATTACTACCGGATGAAGGATTTAGGCATCATCTCCAGCATGAAGGACTTCTACTGGGACATCCGGCCCAAACCCGAGTACGGCACGATCGAGCTGCGCATCTGCGACACTCCGCTCACCGTCCAGAAAGCCGCAGCGCTTGCAGCCCTCGCCCAGACCTTGGCGTTGTCCATGCTCGAAAACGGCCAGCGGCCAATCGACGAGGGCATCTACCTGGCCTATCGGTACAACCGGTTCAATGCGGCGCGCTATGGCCTCTCGGGCGAGTTCATCGATGCCGTGACAGGCAGAAAGCAGGAACTCGGTGAGATGATCTGTCAGACCATTGATGGCCTGTGGGACTTCGCCCGCGAGCTCGGCACCACGAGCGCGCTCCAGCTTCTCTATCAATCGGCGCTTAACCGGCGCAACGATGCCGACCGGTTGCGCGCGATCTACCTGGAGACCCGTTCATTTAGCGACGTCACGCGGCGCAGCGCAGAGATCTGGGAGGACGGCAGCCTCGAGGACCCCCGACCGGGAGACCGCTAGATTCTCCTCGCGGCATCGGGCACAGCTCGAGGAGGCGGGAGAACGACGGTGGCCAGAGCAACGAGAATGAGACAAAGACCTGCTGCATCAGTCCAAGTGGGAGTCTCGCCTAGCACGAGTATCCCCGAAAAGACACCCACCACCGGGATGAGCATCCCCGATAAGCCGCTGGCGACCGGAGGAAGACTGCGCGCGAGTGCGAACCAAAGGACATTGCACAGCCCGAGCACGAACACCGCGTTGTAGGCGATCGGGAGCCACTGGATGCCTGCCGGAATCGTCCAGGCGTGGCGCTCGAAGAGCCAGCTTGCCGCAAACAGCGCAACCGAGGTCATGGCCATCATCCAGAAGGTCAGGGCCAGGGTATCGATGACAAGCGGCACGCGTCGCAACAGGTGGGTCCCGGCACCCCATGAGGCGGCGGCAAAGAGCATGAGCCCCGCTCCCAGCGGATGGCCCGCCAGGGAGCCCCATTCGCCTTCGACAAGAAGCAAGGTTGCCGCCAGCGCGCAGCCCACTCCAAGCCAGGTTCTCGCGGCGAGACGTTCGCCAAGGAAGAGCGCGCCAATGAGCGCCGCCCAAATCGGCATCGTGTAACCCAGGATGGCCGCGCGCCCTGAGGGCAACATGGCGATGGCGAGGATCGCCACGAGGTACCAGACGATCATGTTGGGCAAAGCGAGGAGCGCAATACGCGGCCACCCTCCCCTTGGGACAGCAAGGGACGCGCCGCGCAGCTTTGCGTACCCATACAACACCACAGTGCCGAAGATCACGCCCAGAAAGCGGAACCAAAGGGGCGGCAGCTCCCGCACCCCGTATTTCATCACGCTCCAGTTCATGCCCCAAAAGAGGGTCAGGACCGCCAGCAGCACCAGCTGGCGGGGGGAGATGGACTGTTCTTCGGACACGAGTGATCCTGGCTGGATCGCAGGCGGACCCAAGGGTGCGGACCCAAGGGGCTGCTCGCGGTCGGGAAGGAAGATGGGGGTCTGGAATCGGGGATGATCGGGGTGGGCGGGCTGAACCACGGGGCTGTACCACGAGGCTCCACTCGACTCCGCCTGCGCCGGGGTCGAGCGTGCCCTCTCGTTGTGCGGGCTGATTCGGTACAATAGCAACTGGATCAACCATGCATTCTACCCAACCAGCCCTGCCTTTTTCCAAAGCGCTCCGCAGGCGCTGGGCGCGCTCGGGAAGTCTCCTCTGCGTCGGGCTTGATCCCGACCTGCGGCGCATGCCGGCCCATCTGCGCGAGCGCAGCGACGCGATCTTCACGTTCTGCAAGGCAATCGTCGATGCAACGCATGACCTGGCGTGTGCCTTCAAGCCCCAGATCGCCTACTTCGCCTCGGCGCGGGCCGAGGAGCAACTCGAGGAACTCGCGCGCTATATCAAGGCGACCTACCCCGAAGTCATCTTGGTGTTGGACGCCAAGCGCGGAGACATCGGACCGACCGCCGAACACTACGCGCGCGAGGCCTTCGAGCGCTATCAAGCCGATGCAGTCACCCTCTCACCTTATCTGGGCTCAGACTCGATCGAGCCTTTCCTGAGTTACCGGGGCAAGGGTGCTTTGATCCTGTGCCGGACCTCCAATCCCGGGGGCAGCGATGTCCAGTTCCTCGATTGCGGGGGCACGCCCGTCTTCGAAGTTGTGGCTCAGATGGTGGCGCAGCGCTGGAACGCCCTTGGGCAGTGCGGCTTGGTGGTCGGTGCGACCTTTCCGAAGGAGTTGGGCCGGGTCCGCCAGATCGTGGGTGACATGCCCTTGCTGGTACCGGGAATCGGCACCCAGGGTGGCGACATCGAGGCGACCGTTCTCGGGGGCAAGACCGAGGAGGGCGGCATGATGATCAACTCTTCCCGCGCTATTCTGTATGCAGGCGACGGTGAGGATTTCGCCCACGCCGCTCGCCAAGTCGCGCTCGAAACACGGGACGCGATCAACCGCTATCGTTAGCGCCACCGAGGAGTCAGTCATGTCCGAGACGCAAGAGTCCCCCAACTGGCGTAACGCCGGCGTAAAGGTCATCAAGGGTAGCCAGCTCGATCCCAACACCGCCCAGACCCCTGGCATGGAACGGGCTGCAGCGATCAACCTGGCGCGGGTCGGCGCGCAAAAACTCTGGGCCGGCACCGTCACCATACACCCGAACGCGAAAACCGGTGCACATCACCACGGCGCGCTGGAGAGCGTGATTTACGTCGTGCGGGGCCGCGCGCGCATGCGCTGGGGCGATCATCTCGAATTTGTCGCCGAGGCCAGTGCGGGCGACTTCATCTACGTACCCCCCTATGTCCCGCATCAGGAGATCAACGCGAGCGAAAACGAGACGCTCGAATGCGTGCTGGTGCGCAGCGACAACGAGGCGGTCGTGGTCAACATCGATATCGAGCCCGCCGAGAAGGTCGAGGAGGTCTACTGGGTCGATCCCATCCACGCGCATCCGCACCCGCATTAGGGGTCTAACGGGACCGCGAGCTACTCGTCTGGCCCCGCTTGGGAGAGGAAGGGTAGGAGAAGAGCGAGCAACGCCGTGGGCGCCTCTTCCGGGATGAAGTGTCCCGCATCGATCGCACCGCCCGTCACCAAGCCAGCTGCCCTTTCCTGCCAGTCGGAGAGCGGATCAAAAAGGCGCGCAACCACGCCGCGCCTACCCCAGACGACCAAAACCGGGCAGCCGATCTTATGCTCCAGCCTCCGGTCTGCCCGGTCATGTTCAAGGTCGATGCTCGCAGCCGCCCGGTAGTCCTCGCAATTCGCGTGGATCGTGGCGGCATCGGTCCAGGCGAGTTCATATTCCGCCAACGCTTCGGCTGCGTAGGGCTCGAGCCCTGCCGAGCCCCACCCGCCCAGAAAGGCATGCAAGACGGCGCGGGCCTGTGGACCGATGAGCATTTCAGGAAGCGGGTGGGGCTGGATCAGGAAGAACCAGTGAAAGTAGCTCTTCGCGAACTCCATATCGGTGGCTTCATACATCGTGAGCGTGGGAGAGATATCGATCACCGTCAGACTGCGGATGCGCTGGGGCCAGTCGAGCGCCGCCCGATGGGCAACCCGTCCACCACGGTCGTGTCCCACCAGATGGAAGCGGTCATAGCCCAGGACATCCATCAATGCCACCACGTCTTGTGCCATCGACCGTTTGCTGTAGTTCGCATGATCGGCAAAGCCCTGTGGCTTGGCCGAGGCCCCGTAGCCGCGCAGATCCGGGCAGATCACAGAGAAGGCCGAGCACAGCTCGGGCACGACCTTGTGCCAGATGTGACTGGTCTGGGGAAAGCCATGGAGAAGCAGCACGGCCGGTGCATTCACGTCCGGATGGCGTCGATGGCGCACACGCAGCGACACCCCATTGGCAAGAATCTGTTCACTTGAAAAGCCGCTAAAGCTCACCGGGGTCTCCCAAGGCATGCACCCGGCTATGCTTCAAGCCCCGAGCCATTCGAGTATCGATTCGAGCGCAAAGCGCGTCGCCTGGATGCGCACCTCCAGGCGCGATCCATCAAAGTGCAGAGTCCTCGCTCTACTCCGGTCCAAGCGGTCGGCCCAACCGAAGCAGACCGTGCCCACTGGCTTACCCGGCACTGCGCCTCCTGGGCCTGCGATCCCCGTGACGGCGAGCGCGAGATCGCCGCGACTGTGGGCCAAAGCACCAAGTGCCATAGCACGCGCGGTCGGCTCGCTGACGGCCCCATGCTCGTCAAGCGTCGCTGCAGGAACGCTCAGCAGTTCGACCTTCGATTCGTTCGAATAGGTGACGAACCCCCGTTCGAACCAGCCGCTTGACCCGGCGACGTCAGTTATGGCCGAGGCGAGCATGCCCCCGGTACAGGACTCGGCGGTCACGCACCTTAGGCTTCGCGCCTCGAGTGCTCTGCCGACGCGGCGGCTCAATTCGATCATCGGGTCATCCATCGGTCCATCCGCAAGTCCGCTGAGCACTCCCTGGGTTGCCACGGCGAGGGGCACAGGCACTTATCATAGGCCAAAGAGCCGTTTGGCGAGAGCCATCGCCAAGAGTGCAAAAAATGCCGCCACCAGATCGTCAGCCATCACACCAAAGCCCCCCTTGAAACGCCGATCGACTGTGCGGATCGGTGGCGGCTTGACGATATCAAAGAATCGAAACAGAACGAAGCCTGCACACTGCCAACCCCAGCCGGAAGGGGCAACCAGCAAAACCCCCCAAATCGCGATCATCTCGTCCCAAACCATCGCCCCATGATCGGGAACGCCCAGGTCCCGACCGGTCTTCGCGCAGGCCCAGATCCCGACGACGAAACCGGCGCAAAGCAAGGCGATCCAAGCGCTCCCTGACAGCCAATGGTCGAGCAAGACAAAGGTGAGCCAGCCAAAGAGCGTGCCCCAGGTGCCCGGCGCAAACGGTATCAGACCGCTACCCAAGCCCAGCGCGATGAAGTGCGCCGGATGGGCCAGGAGAAAGCGCATCGAGACCGGGGGGTAGGTGCGCGGCACGAGCGCCGCGGTTCTATCCAAAGTGATCGAAGCCCGTGAGGTCGAGCCCGTCGGGCAGCCGATAGGGCTGACCCTGCCGATCGGCAAAGCGTAAGGTGCCGCCAGGCTCGATCGAGCCGATTCGGCTCAGCCTGACATCCAATCGATCGGCCACCTCCTCGATCGCAGGGCGCCGGCCCGGGAGGGCCGTGAAGCACAGTTCGTAGTCGTCTCCCCCGGCGAGCAGGCACTCGAGCCTCATCCGGGGTTCGAGTTCGATGAGCGCCTGGGCGCCGGGGACGTGCTCGACGTCCAGCGCGGCACCGACTGACGAGCGTTCGAGAATGTGGCCGAGGTCCCCCACCAGACCATCGGAGAGATCGATCATCGCGCTGACCCAAGGGGCCAGCGCGAGCCCCAGGGCGACGCGCGGATGGGGACGCAAGAGCGCGGGCAGGAGCGCCTCGAGAACCCCCGGGGCCGCCCGCGCACGGCCCTCCAGAAGGCGCAGCGCCAGCGCCGCACCCCCGAGGCACCCAGACACCCAGATATCGTCCCCAGGACGTGCGCCGCTGCGCCTGACTCCAGCGCCAGCTGGCACCTCACCAAGGATCGTGATCGAGATCGCCAATGGACCGCGGGTGGTATCGCCACCCACGAGAGGGCATGAGAACTCCGCTGCGATCTGGGACAGGCCTCGCGAGAACGCGAGCAGCCAGTCCGGATCGGCTTTGGGAAGCGCAAGCC
>CAJCID010000309.1 GCA_903970305.1 Rhodospirillales bacterium
TCCACCTCGGAAGTGCCGATGCCAAAGGCGAGCGCGGCAAAGGCTCCATGGGTGCTCGTGTGGGAGTCTCCACAGACGACCGTCATGCCCGGCAGGGTCGCGCCCTGCTCGGGTCCGATGATGTGCACGATGCCCTGGCGCCGATCGCGCATGCTGAAGTACGTCAGCCCATACTCGCGCGCGTTGGCGTCGAGCGTCTCGACCTGGAGCCTCGAGATCGGATCGGTGATGCCTTCGCTGCGGTGGGTGGTGGGCACATTGTGATCGGCCACGGCGAGATTGGCCGAGACGCGCCAGGGACGGCGCCCGGCCAGCTTGAGCCCTTCGAATGCCTGGGGACTCGTCACCTCGTGGACCAGATGACGGTCGATATAGAGCAGCGCCGTGCCGTCCGCTTCGGTGTGGACGACGTGTTGATTCCAGAGCTTGTCGTAGAGCGTTTGGGGCATGATGGCGGCCAAGCTTGGCTACTGGGGAACTGATTATTATGCCATAAGGGCGGCTCGAATCGAGGCGCTCAGGGCCTTCCCGAGCCCTTCCCGAGCCCTTCCCCAGCCCCTACCGACCCCCTACCGACCCCTTCGCGAGCCTTCTGCAATGCGCTCTGCTAAAGTGCGTCCGTCCGCGGCCGATAACCTGAAGCGGCCCCTAACAGCCGGTCACTGGACTAAGGAGACCTTTTTTGAAGAGACTGATGTTTCTGGTGGGCGCGCTTTTGATCGGTGCCGCGCAGCTTGCGCAGGCGACCGAGGTGGCGGGCGTGAAAGTCGACGACGAAACCACGCTGGCAAACCAAAAGCTCGTGCTCAACGGTGCGGGCATCCGCACGCGCTTCACTTTTCAGGTGTACGTCTGCGCGCTTTATCTGACGCAAAAGCGGGACACGACCAAGGAGATCCTGGCCTTGCCCGGACCCAAACGGATCGCCGTGACCATGCTGCGCGAGATCTCCAACGACGATCTGGGCGACGCTCTGCTTGCGGGCATCCGCAAGAACTCGAACCCCGAGGAGACGCGCCGCATCGGTCTGCAGCTCGTCAGCATGGGTCAACTCTTCGCTACCATCCCGCGCCTGAAGAAGGGCGACAGCTTCACCCTGGACTACACCCCGGAGATCGGCACGGTCGTGAGCATCAACGGCAAGCCCGCGCTCGATCCCTTGCCGGATGCGGCATTCTTCGAAGCGCTCTTACGGATCTGGCTGGGCGATAACCCCGCGGACAGCGGGCTTAAGCCCAAGCTCCTGGGTCTGCCAGACGAGCCTCCCAAGACCAACTTTCGCTAGGATTGCGCTTTGCGCGCGATGTCAGGCGTGCTCACCTTGACGTCAGCGCACTGCGCGCGCTGAGCCAGAGCATGGTCGATCAACACCAAAGCCAGCATCGCCTCGGCAATCGGTGTGGCCCGGATACCCACGCAGGGGTCATGCCGGCCTTCGGTGTGGACACTTTGTGCCGTACCCTCGGAGTTGATCGAGCGGCGCGGGATACGGATCGACGAAGTCGGCTTGATCGCAAGGCTGACCAGGATCGGCTGCCCGGTCGAGATCCCGCCCAGGACCCCTCCGGCGTGATTGCTGGCGAATCCTTCGGGCGTCAATTCGTCACCGTGTTCGCTGCCGCGTTGCGCAACCGAGCGAAAGCCCGCGCCGATCTCCACACCCTTGACGGCATTGATCCCCATCATGGCAGAGGCGATGTCCGCATCGAGTTTGTCGTAGAGCGGCTCGCCCAGCCCGACCGGCACGCGCTCGGCCACGACGTGGATGCGCGCGCCGACCGAGTCGCCGGCGCGGCGTAGTTCGTCCAGGTAGTCCTCGAGCGGTGCGACGAGCGCGGCGTTGGGCGCAAAAAAGGGGTTGGCCGACACATCCTCCCAGCGCGCGAAAGGGATCTCGATCGGACCGAGCTGTCCGAGATACCCCCGGATCACACAGCCATACTGCTCGAGGAGCCACTTCTTGGCGATGGCACCGGCGGCAACCATCGGTGCGGTCAGCCGGGCCGACGCGCGCCCGCCTCCGCGCGGGTCGCGCAGTCCGTACTTGTGCCAGTAGGTGTAGTCGGCATGGCCTGGCCGGAAGGTCTGGACCAGGTTGTCGTAGTCCTTGCTGCGCTGATCCTCGTTTTGGATCAGAAGGCCGATCGGTGTGCCGGTGGTCTTACCCTCGAAGACCCCCGAGACGATCTGCACCAGGTCGGGTTCGCGGCGCTGCGTGACATGGCGCGACGTTCCGGGCCGGCGGCGATCGAGATCAGGCTGCAAATCGGCCGCGCACAGCGTCAAGCCAGGCGGGCAGCCATCGACGACACAACCGACCATCGGCCCATGGGATTCGCCGAAGTTGGTCACTGCGAAGAGTCTGCCGAAGGTTGACCCAGCCATGTTCGAAATCCGCTCTCGAAAAGGTGATTATCGCCCAGGCAGCCTCAGGCCGGATGAGCGGCGAAGGGCGGGGCATCGCCATGCAAGGCACTGACCTCGGCACGCAGCCCGTCGGCCGTGACCGACTCCGGCGCGATGGGCAGGCCCACGACGAGTTCGAGGTGGCTTAACATGCCGCGCCTAAGGGGCCGCGGCAAAGACGAAAAGGCCTTGCCGCTGAAGCGGGAAAAGAAACTGCCCCACAGGCCGCGCAGGGCCATCGGATAAACCGGCACATGGTTGCGCGCGACAATCTGCTGCACACCCGAGCGAAAGGGATTGAGTTCGCCCGTGGAGGTGATCTTGCCTTCCGGAAAGATGCACACCAGTTCGCCCTCTGCGAGCGCCGCATCGATCAGTTGATTGGCGTTCTGGAGGATGGCCGGATTGTCCTTGGCCGAGGCGATCGGAATCGCCTTGGCAGTCCGAAAGATGAACGAGAGCACAGGCACCCGGAAGATCTGGTGGTCCATCACAAAGCGGATCGGACGGGGACTTTCGGCCATGACGACGACCGCGTCGACGAAGCTGACGTGATTGCACACGAGAACCGCAGCTCCCTCGTGAGGCAGGCGCTCGACGTGCACGCCGCGCACATCGTAGAAGGTGTGGATGAGAAGCCAAGCCAGAAAGCGCATCAGGAATTCGGGTACCAGGCCATAGATGTAGACGGCCACACCCGCATTCAGGATGGCGGTCACGAGAAACAGTTCGGGCAACGTGAAATGCAAAGGCCCCAAAAGAAGCAGGGCCAGAAGTTGCGAGACGATCATGAACAAGGCGTTCAGGATGTTGTTCGCCGCGATGATCCGGGCCCGGTGAGTCGGCTCACAGCGGCTCTGGATCAGGGCGTACAGGGGCACGCTGTAGAAGCCTGAGAACATCGACAGCAAGAGGAGGTCGGCCAGCACATGCCAGTCGCGCAGATCCCCGAGAAAACCGGCGATACCGACCAGTTCGGAACCGGGGTGCATGTTGTGGCTCGTCCAGAAGAGGTCCAGCGCAAACAGACTCATGCCGATCGAGCCGAACGGCACGAGCCCGATCTCGACCTTCTCGCCGGAGAGCTTCTCGCACAGGAGAGATCCGGCGCCGATACCGATCGAGAAGACCGCAAGCATCAAGGTCACGACCTGCGGATCCCCACCGAGAACGTCCTTGGTAAAGGCAAAAAAGGAGGTCAGAAAGGTCGCCCCGAAAAACCACAGCCAGGAGATCCCCAGAAGCGATAGGAACACCGTCCGGTTCTCACGGGCCAGCCGCAGATTGCGCCACGTCTCGGAGAAGGGATTCCAGTTGATCTGAAGATCGGGCGCCCCGGCAGGTGATGCAGGGACCCACGAGGAGACCACACGACCGGTGAGAGCAATCACGATACAGGCGAGCGCGACCCAGACGGGCCCCGCCCCATGGAGCGCGGCCAGTTCTCCGCCGATGATCGTGCCCAAAAGGATCGCCACGAACGTGCCCATCTCGATCATGGCATTGCCACCGACGAGTTCCTCGTCACGCAGGTGCTGCGGCAAGTAAGCGTACTTGACCGGTCCAAAGAGCGTGGAATGCACGCCCATCATGAAGGTCGTGGCATAAAGCAGGAGCACCTGGCGCGTCAGAAAACCGGCCGCACCCATCAGCATGATGGCGATCTCAAGGGACTTCACAAAGCGGATCAGACGCGACTTCTCCATCTTGTCGGCAATCTGTCCGGAAGTGGCCGAGAACAGCACGAACGGCGCGATGAAGATCGCAGCGATAAGGAAGGCGGTGCGGTCCGGATCAACGCCCGGAAACAGGCTCGCCTGGTAGGTGACAAGACCGGTGAAGGCGATCTTAAAGACATTGTCGTTGCCCGCTCCGAGGAACTGCGTCCAGAAGAAGGGAGCAAAGCGCCTTTGCTTGAGCAGCTCGAACTGGGAGGAAACCGGCCCATCGGACTCACCCGCGTTTTCGACTCCTTGCATTGCAGATCCCTTTCTCTCGAGAATGGTTTGGACGATCGCTCAAGTCCCCGCTCAAATCCCCGCGCCAGGCCCCGCACCGATGGCGCGTCAAGTGTAGCGCGCGTTGCGCGATGCGCGTGTTTCTCATCGCATGCGCTCTGGCGCAGCGCTTTGCAGAGTACTGGCAAGCCGCTGACTACGCAGTGGCTCCAGAGAGAATCCGCTCCGCGAGCGCCCGGCCGCTCGACCAGGCCCCCTCCAGGCGGGCCCCGCTACACCAGTCCCCGCACACGCCGATGGCTGCCCTCTCGTCCCAGAGCGCCCCAACGGCCAGCGGCTTCATCGGCGCCGAATGGTGCCAGCGATGCACCACTGCGTGAACCGGCCCGATACTCGCGCCGGTCGCCAGACCAAAGGCGCGCGCGAGCTTGGCTCGCACATCGTCGGGATCGTCGCTGAAATGCTCGCGACTCCAGGCGCCTGGCGCATGCGCGACCCAGCGTTCGCCGCTGCGTCGTTCCGGTTTGGAAGAATCGCGGGCAATCCAGGCGAGCCGCTTGCTGTCGACGAAAGCCGCATCGTAGCCGAGCGAGAGCGGTTCAGAAAAGGCCAGCATCAGGGACCAGCAGGGGTCCATCTGCACCCTACGCACTTGCGCGAGGAGTTGCGGAGCGGCCTCGAGAAAGCCGATGGCCTCGGGTGCGGGCAAGGCGATGACCACCGTGGTAAAGAGGCCCTCGGTGATCTCGATGCCCTCTGGGTCGAGCGGATCAGCCTGCCGTTTCAGGGTCCAGCGGGTCTGCGTGCCATGGCCCACCTGTTCGATGCGGCGGATGCGCTGATCGAGTCGCACGTCGAGCCCCTTGGCCAGGTGTGCGGCCAAGGCCGACATGCCAGGCACACCCACATAGCGGACGGGGTCTTGCGCCTTCGGCACGGGCCTCACGCCATCGGCCAGCTGCACCACGCGCGCCTTCCAGGGCAGCACGATCCCCGCAGCCTGCCAATGCTCGAGCTCACGGCGGAACTCCGCAGCGCGCGCGGTGAAATACTGGGCGCCGTAGTCGAAGGTTCCCAGTTCGGTCTTGCGCGTCGTGGCCCGCCCGCCAGGCGTGTCATGCGCCTCGAACACCGTGACGCTCGCGCCGGCCTGTGTGAGCGCTTTGGCGCAACTCAGACCGGCCACACCTGCGCCTACGACTGCAATGCAAAGAGACATCGGGCATGCCCCGAAAAGAGGGAGGAACGAGACCGGCAAGGAACGCGACCGGCAAGGCACGCCTTGCCCGAGAGCTGAGCGGGTCTTGGCAACCCGCTTCGGACAAGCGCCCGGTCTATCCCGCCGCTTCCTCGGGCCAATCGCGGATGTAGGCCTTGAGCATCTTGTTCTCAAAGCTTTGCGCCTCGAGCACGGCCTTGGCCACGTCGTAGAAGGAGATCACGCCCAGAAGCGTTCGACCGTCCATCACGGGCAGGTAGCGG
>CAJCID010000310.1 GCA_903970305.1 Rhodospirillales bacterium
CTGGCTGGATCGATCCAGCCCCATGGCGTGCTGCTGGTTCTCGACGAGGATGACCTACGCGTCGTGCAGGCGAGCGCCAACTGCGGCCAGGTCCTCGGGCAGGACATCGAAGACCTGCTGGGCCAGTCGGTCAGCTGCCTGGGCGGGGACCTGGAGTTGCGCATCCACAGTCTGGCAACTTCGTTTGATTTGGCCGAGCCAGTGCCGCTGCAGTGTCATGTGCACCAAGAAGGCGTTCGGGTCGGCTACGAGGGCAGCATCCACCGGCATGGGGGCGGGGGTCTCATCGTCGAACTCGAGCCGATCGCGAGCAACACCTTGGAGCCTCTTCTCGTCAGCTACGGCAGCCAGGAGCTCCTCGATCTGCTCTCCGGTGCCGTGCAACGCTTCAGCTCAACCTCAAGCATCGGCGGCCTGACGGACGCCACGGTCAAGGCGATGCGCGAACTGACCGGGTATGACCGGGTCATGGTCTACAAATTCGACCCGGATGGACACGGCCAGATCATTGCCGAGGCGCGCGATGCACGGCTCGATTCCCTCTTGGGCCATCATTATCCGGCCTCGGACATCCCGGAACGGGCGCGCTCGCTCTATATCCGTAACCGCGTCCGGGTCCTGGTCGATGTCCACTACCAGCCGGTGCCGCTCGTGCCGCGCACGCCGCCCTGGAGCACAGAGGATCTGGACATGTCGCTGTGCACTCTGCGCAGCATGTCACCCCTGCACCTGCAGTATCTGAAGAACATGGGTGTCACGGCCACCCTCGTCGTCTCATTGGTGCGCGAGGGTCGGCTCTGGGGCTTGATCGCCGCCCATCACTATGCGCCGCGCAAGCTCAGCTACGGCGTGCGCGCGGCCTGCGAACTCTTAGGCGAGGTCATCTCGACTCGGATCGCGGCCATCGAGAACTATGCTCACGCCCAGGTCGCCATCCAGGTCCGTCGACTCGAACAACGCCTGATCGAGGCCACCTCGACAGAGGGCGACTGGCGACTTGCGCTGTTCGGCAATTCCCGCACACTGCTGCAGCCCCTTGAGGCGACCGGCGCGGCCCTGTTCTACGAGGGTGAGATCCTGACGACAGGGGAAGTGCCCTCGACTCCAGAGTTGCGCTCCCTCTTGCAGTGGGTCGAGGGCCAGCGCTTCCAGCCACCTTTTAGCTGCTCTTCGGTCGCCCGTGAGAACCCCGATCTGGATTCGCTCACCCCGGTGGCCAGTGGCGTGTTGGCCATGAAGCTCTCGACCCAAAGACCCGACTACCTGATGTGGTTTCGCAAGGAGCAGCTGCTCTCGGTGACATGGGCGGGCGACCCCACCAAGCCTTCGATGGGAGATGATCCCCTCGAACTCTCGCCGCGCCGCTCTTTTGCGGCCTGGTCGGAGATCGTGCGCGGCACCGCGTTACCCTGGTCGAGCGCGGAAATCGCGCTGGCGCGTGCGATCGGCTGGGCACTCATCGACATCATCTTGCAGATCCATGCGGTGCGTCTTTTGATCGCCGAACACCAGTTGGGCCAGATCCGGGGGACGGTCGAGAGTTCTGGCGAGCCCGTGTTCATCGCCGACGCGCGCGGCAAGCGACTCTTCTCGAATGACGCCTTCGCTCGCCTGGTTGGCGAGGCCGCCATCGAGCTTCGTGATCTCGATAGCATCCCGGCGCTGTTCACCCAGCCAGAACTGGTCGAGAAGACGCTCGGCACCTTAAAGGCCGCCCATGAACCCTGGCGCGGCGAACTCGCCTTGCGGCGCGGCGAGGACGATCCACTACCGGTGAATGCGCGCGTCGAAGTCGTGCCGGGGCCAGGCGGCTCGATTCTCGGATTCATGCTGATCCTGGTTGATCTGAGCGCGACCAAGCGGGCCGATGCCGCACGCCGTCACCTCGAGCAGTCTTTGAGACTGCCGGCAAGGGCCTTGCCCTTCGATGCGCAACAGATCAATTCGGGTGGCTCTGACGAGGTGATCTGCGCGATCCTCACCAATGCAAGCCTGGCCGCCATGGACATCTCTGACGCAGGGAGCGCCGAGCCATCGGTCGCTCCGCTTCTCGAGGAGCTCGAGGCCTCCACCAAGAGAGCGACGACGCTTTACGGACAGATCCGGGACTACAGGGCAACTTCTTAGTGCGACTGCTTAGTGCAACTTCTTAGTGCGCCTTCTTAGTCGGTCGCGGGACAAGCGGTAAACAACGCCCGGTCGCGCCTTTGGGCGAGCTCCACGAAGAGCCGCTCGTGCATGCGAAAACCGTCCAGGGCCTCGGCGACGATGGCCGTTTCCCGGGACTCGTCCGCGGGGAGCGCCGCGAGGCCCGCACGCAACACCCGGGCCGCTTCCGCCACCTCGAGATCCGACCCGAAATCATAGAAGGAAGTCCCCTCCCCTTGACGGGTGCCCAGCATTCTCGTGACGATCAGGCGCAGGATCTGTCCGCCTGAGAGATCACCGAGATAGCGCACATAGGCGTGGGCTGCAAGGAGCGCGGGTGCGCTCTCGCTTAACTCCTCGATGCGAGCGACGTAAAGGTGGGTCGCACCCTGCAGGGGCAGTTGCTCGCGCCAGCTGCCAGGCCAAAGGATGTCCAGATCGGCCGCGAGCGTGGCGGTTCGAAAGAGCCCGGGAAAGACCACGGGTGCGAGCGCCGGATCACCCGCCCGCGCCGTCAAGGCCAGTTCCAGCGCACGGTAGATCTCGAACAGATTGCGCAGCAGCTCGCAATAGCATTGCCGACTCAGCTGACCGCGTAACAAGTCGGGCATGATGCCGGCACGCTCGGCTGCCGCGTGCAGCTCCTTGGTTGCTGCTCTTAGGCGCTGCGCGAGTCCATTGATCACGGCCGCTCCGTTCGGATGATGTTGCCATCATACTCGGGGCGACACCCTATGCCCCGGGCCGAGCCAGAACGCACTAATGCAGCTTGATATGGGGTTCGGTCACCCGGCGCAAGGTGTGGGAGACCCAGTCGAGCCCGGTTTTCAGCCATCCGTGCAAGGCCAGCATGTGCATCTGATAGAGCGAACGGTACATGAGCCGCGCGATCAAGCCCTCGATGAACATGTTGCCCCCCACGACACCGCCCATCAGATTCCCCACGGCACTCTGGGCGCCAAGGGACACCAGGGAGCCGAAATCCCGATAGCGAAACGGACCGACGCTGCGGCCCGCAAGAAGACCTCGGAAGAGATCGTAAAGGTACGCCGCCTGCTGGTGCGCGGCCTGGGCGCGGGGCGGCACGAAGCCCCTCTTGGCATCCCATTGGCATTGGGCACAGTCACCGAGCGCATAAATCCGTTCATCGCGGGTGGTCTGCAGATGATCGGTCACGATCAGCTGATTCAGACGATTCGCCTCGAGACCATCGAGATTTTTCAAGAAGTCAGGCGCCTTGATCCCAGCCGCCCAGACCACCAGGTCCGCCCGGACAGTCTTCCCGCTCGCCGTCTCGATCCCGGCCGCGCTGACCCGGGTCACCTTCTCGCCGGTGAGGATGTCGACATCGAGCTTGGTGATGAGCTGACTGACGGACTTCGAGATCCGCTCGGGCAGTCCCGGCAGGACCCGGTCGGCGCCTTCGACCAGGGAGATGCGGATGTCCCGGGTCGGATCCATGCCGTGGATTCCATAGGCGAAGAGTACCCGCGCAGCATTGCGCAACTCGGCCGAGAGTTCGACGACGGTGGCACCGGCGCCGATGATGACGATCGAGACCAGCGATTCCTTGCCCTCCAGGGCGCGGGCATTGGCGCGCATGCAGGCGGCCACGAGCTTTTGCCGAAAGCGCTCGGCCTCGGAGGGCGAGTCGAGCGCGATCGCGAATTCCAACGCCCCCGGAATACCGAAGGTGTTGATCGTGCTGCCCAGCGCGACGACCAGATAGTCGTAGCGGATCACGCGGCGCGGCAACATCGGCTGGCCGTCCATGTCGGGCATGGCCGACACCGTGACGGATTGGCTCGCCCGGTCAAGCGAAATGAAGCGACCGAGCTGGAATTCGAAATGGTGCCAGCTGGCCTGCGCCGCGTATTCGAGCCGGTGCTGGCCGATGTCGAGGCTGCCTGCGGCCACTTCATGCAGATGAGGCTTCCAGATATGGATGGGCGACTGGTCGATCAAGACGACCCGGGCGCTTTGCCTGCGGCCCAGCCGGTCTCCCAGTCGGGTGACAAGCTCCAATCCGCCGGCGCCTCCGCCGATGACGACAATGACCGGCTGCGCCGGATTCGGACTGGTGGACATATTCCTCGCATCAAAACAGTGGTGGGATCCGCCCTCGTCGGGCGGGGATGACTACAAAGATCGATCCCGGGGATAAGCTCGGGTGACCTGCCAGAGGCCAGCCACGCCGCAAATCGGGGAAACGGGGAGGAGTCGGGCCAGGCGTCCCCGCGCGGCCCGCATCGGCCTAGTCAGGCCAGTGCGGCGCGCGCTTCTCGAGAAACGCGTCGACTCCTTCGCGACCTTCCGGACTGGCTAAGTCGGCCGCGATCGCAGAACTGGCAAGTGCATAGGCGTCGTCGATCCCTAATTCCAGCTGATCGTAGAACATCCGCTTGCCCGTGGCGAGCGCCTGGCGCGATTTCCCCGCGAGGAGGCCTGCCAGACGGCGAACCTCCCCGGGCAGCGCATCGGGCGCGACCACCGTATTGACGAGGCCGATCTCCCTGGCGCGCTCGGCGCTGATCATCTCGCCCGTGAGAAGCATCTCCATGGCGTGCTTACGCTGGACCGCGCGCCCGAGTGCGACGCTTGGAGTCGCGCAAAAGGCCCCGATGTTGACCCCGGGTGTGGCAAAGCGCGCGCTCGAGGACGCAACGGCCAGATCGCAGCTGGCGACCAGCTGGCAGCCCGCCGCGGTCGCGATCCCATGCACTGCTGCAATGACCGGGACCGGCAGTCGCGCGAGCGTCATCATCATGCGACTACACTCCAAAAACAGCGCCTCGATCGCGGGCTTGGTCGCAAGCGCCTTGATTTCGCGCAGATCATGACCTGCGCAAAACCCTTTGCCGCGGGCGGCGATGATGACCACGCGTACCGCCCTATCGCGCGCGATGTCGTCAAGGGCGCTTTGCAGCGCGCCAAGCAGCTCTCCTGAGAGCGCATTGAAATGCTCGGGTCGGTTCAGCGTGAGGGTGACGATCGCGCCCTCATCCTCGCGCACGAGGACCTGGGTTGCGATCGGGTCAGCAACAAGAGTGGACATGCGCAATCGGCCTCCTTGGTTCCTCGCGGATCGGATCTCCGACGTTACCGGCAAGACCCGGAAACTATCGGCTCCTCTTAAGACTGTGCACCAGCCAGGGCTGAGCGTCAATGCAGCACTCACGCCGGCGCTTGACGCGAATCAAGTTGTCCGCGCCAGCGGGGGCGATCTAGCTGCCGAAAAATTCCAAGAGGAGGAATGCCTCGAGCTTGTCGTTGTCCTGGATCCGGGCCGACTGCACAACGACCCGCCCGAGCCGGTGCGACTCAAAATTGAAGTCCCCGGTGTAGTGCGTACGGATCAATTCGATCATGCGGCGAACCACGGCGCGCTTCACATCGCCACCGGGTCCGGCATCGACGTCGATGATCTGCAAGGTGCTGCGGCTTTCATCGGTCGTCCAGCCTCTAAACGAGAAGGTCGCAGTGCGGATCCCGAGGCTGCGGATCTGAAAGATGCCGCTTTCGCCCCGGTTCTGGCGCGCCACGCTCTCAAGATTGCGCTTGATATTGGCCTGGGCGATCTGGTCGGCCGACGGTTCCGCCTCGGCTGCCTCGGCAGCAGCGTTCTCGCGGGCCGCGTTCTCGTCCTCCTGGCGCCGTCGCTCGCGCGAGGCATTGACCAGGGCCATCATGTCCGTCGGGGGTTGGGCCGGCGCAGGCGGGGCCGCGGGCGGCTTCGGGGGCGTCACCGGCACACTCTGGGTCGATTGACCGCGCGTCGTCATGACCGTGCGTGGCCGCTCGCGCGGCTGGGGCGGCTCATGCTCCTCGAGGGGCTTAGGTGGGGTCTCGGGCGTAGGCTCGCTACGCGGCGGGGCAGTAGCCTTCTCGGGGCCGAGCCGAACTGCCAGCGAGCGCGGGGCGATTGGCGCTGCCGCCCCACCAGCCTCGATGCGTTCTTTCATGGACATGAGGAAAAAATAAACCAACGCCCCATTGAGAAGCAGCGAGATGAGTACCCCGAAGACAAGGCTGCGCCTTACCCTGATCTCCAGGAAGGTATCGCTACGCGACCAGCTCACCCACTGGTCGTGCGGGGGGTCACTCAGTACAGTGGGGGGCGGAAACGGTTCCATCGCGGCGAAAAAAGTGGTCCGGGAACCACCTCGCGAAAAGCGGTTGGGGCGGGTGGCACGCAAGTCCTAATGCATTGTCCGAAGACCAGCCGAGGCAGATTTTACCCAGCTTTGGACGCGAGATTCATCCCGGATGGGGCGCGAGTCGGAATAAAGCCCCTGAAAAACAGATCTCAGCCCTAAAAGTGTAACGAAAGTTCGTCGACGCGACCGTAAATCGCCAGAAAATATCCTGCGAGCCACGCGGCGAGGACGATTCGTCTGCGCATCTTAGATGAATGAGCCGAGGAAACCAGGGTCCGACTCCTGCGATATCGTCGTCCACGGGAAATTGTTGCACCTACTCGTGCCAGGAATGGCCGAGCCGCTCGGGTAGTCCGATCGCCGCGCTCGGCCCCCAGCTCCCTGCACTATAGGGTCTGGGCTTTTGGCCGGTGCTCTTCCAGCCCTGCAGGATCCCGTCGATCCAGCGCCATGCCGCTTCAATCTCGTCGCGGCGCACGAACAGGGCCGAGTTGCCGCGCAGGACATCGAGCAGCATGCGCTCATAGGCGATGCGCCGGCGCGGTCGTCCTTCGGCCTCGCCCAAGGACAGATTCAGGCCCACTTCGCCCAGCTGCATCGCACTGTGGCCCTGCTGTTTGTTCATCAGAGTCAGCGTGATCATCTCCTCGGGCTGCAGCTTGATGAGAAGCTGGTTCGGGGCCAAGGAGGCCCCGATCCCCGCAAAGATGTTGTAGGGTGGCGACTTGAACTGGATCAGGATCTCGCTGCGGCGTTCCTGGAGCCTCTTGCCGGTGCGCAGATAGAAAGGCACCCCGGCCCAGCGCCAGTTGTCGATGCCCACGCGCAGCGCAACGAAGGTCTCGGTCTCCGAGGCGGTGTTGGCTCCTGCCTCCTCCTTGTAGCCCGGCACTGCCCGGCCCTCAGCAAAACCGGCCGTGTACTGTCCCGTGACGGTGTGCTGGCCCACGTCAGGGCCTTCTATCGGACGCAAAGACCAGAGGACCTTGACCTTCTCGTTGCGGACCGCCTGGGGTGTGAATCCGGCAGGTGGCTCCATGGCCACCAGGCACAAGAGCTGCAACAGGTGGCTCTGCACCATGTCCCTCAGCGCACCGGCGGTGTCGTAATAGGCCCAGCGCCCCTCGATCCCGACCGCCTCGGCGATGGTGATCTGGACCTGAGCGATGGCGGTGGAATTCCACAGCGGCTCGAAGATCGCATTGGCAAAACGCAGCGCCATGAGATTCTGGACGGCCTCCTTGCCCAGATAATGATCGATCCGGAACACCTGGCTTTCGTCGAATGCCGAGGCGATCGCATCGTTGGTCTCCTGGGCCGAAATACTGTCGGATCCGATCGGCTTTTCAACCACGACACGGCACGCCCGTCCCACGAGCCCACTTGCCGCGAGGGCTCGGCAGATCGGGCCAAAGAGCTGGGGCGCCGTCGAGAGGTAGTAGATCACCCCCCGGCCGGTGCCTTCGGGCAGGACACCACCGATGGCAGCGAGACTGCCTGGGCTCTTCGCGTCCACCGAGACGTAGCGGATACGCCCTGCAAAGCGCGCAAAGGCCAGATCGTCATAGAGCTTCGCGTTGGCCGAGGTGTTGATCGCGGTCTTGACACGCTCGATAAACTGCTCGTCGGTAAACTTAGAACTCGCAGCGCCTATGAGCCGGAACACCTCAGGCAAGAGCCCCTCGCAGTCGAGCGCATAAAGCGAAGGCCAGAGCATGCGCCGCGCGAGATCCCCGGTCGCACCGAAGATGACGATCGCATGGCAGTCAGGAGTAGGCGCTTCTGTATCCATTGGTCCGCCTGAGAAAGACCAGCCCTCTCGGGGCAGATCGGTTGGGAATGCGTCGCGACGTGCAGACGAGCCAGCGAAGGCAGCGAAGATGGTCCAACTGAGTCCTCGGTGCTCCCAATGAGCATAGGGGATTGGTCTACAAACCACAATCAGTGGCAAGCGCTTGCGCAGCACAGCCCCTCCTAGGAACGCAATCCCGCCCGAAAGTTTCTCTTGATTGCAGCACCTTGCCTCAGGCGCCCCTGGTCTTGGCACAATGCGTCTTGGTGGCCAATGGGGCCGAAGTGGACGGAGTCGTACGCCTTGAACCTGAACATCAAAACTGAAGCCTTCAGTGAATACCTCAAAGTGGTGGTTTCTGGAGATCAGTCGCGCGAAGACGCGTTTGCCGTGATCCGCTTGATCCGAACGCTCGCCAACGAACAGGCGATCGAGCGTGTCCTCGTCGACGGGCGTGAACTCACGAGCCGGCTGCATCCGGCTGACATCTTCTCGATCAGCGAACACTTGGCCGAGTCGTTCGGACAGCGAGTACGTGTGGCCCTCGTATACCGCCAGGAATTCATCGATGGCTTTGGCGAAACCGTGGCGGTCAGCCGCGGCGCCCGATTCACCGTGCGCGACACCGAACCCCAAGGCCGAGCTGCTGCCGGGCATGTACGTCCGGGCGATAGTCACCGAAGCCATGGAGGACCAAGCCTTGCTGGTGACGCAGCAGGCCG
>CAJCID010000311.1 GCA_903970305.1 Rhodospirillales bacterium
CCAGTACCTTCGTGATGCCAGACGATGATCGCGTCACCGCGCTTCCCTTTGGCTTGCCTGGCAGCGCGAGCCTCGTCGGCCTGATACCGGATGCGGCCCCGGCTCCTGTTGCGCCAACTCCCGCAGCAACGAGCCCCGCCACGGACTCGCCTCGTGCGGTGAGGCAGCCTGACGGTCTTGAACCTGCCGGACGCTACAACGAGACCATCCTGCAGAGTTTTGATGTCGGCGCGGTTCGTCGCGACTTTCCGATCCTCTCCGAGCGCGTCAACGGTCAGCCGCTCGTCTGGTTCGACAATGCCGCGACGACACAGAAGCCCTCTGCGGTGATCGATCGCCTGAGCCACTTCTACAAACACGAAAACTCGAACATCCACCGCGCCGCCCACGAGCTCGCCGCGCGGGCGACCGATGCCTACGAGCACGCGCGCGAGACCGTGCGACGCTTCATCGGCGCCCGCTCCACTGAGGAGATCATCTTCGTCCGTGGGGCAACCGAGGCGATCAATCTGGTGGCCAAGAGCTTTGGTGCAGCACAGATCCAGGCCGCAGACGAAATCATCGTCTCCCATCTCGAGCACCACGCCAACATCGTCCCCTGGCAGCAACTGGCCCAGGAGAAAGGCGCCCGCATCCGTGTGATCCCGGTGAACGACCGAGGTGAAGTCCTCCTCGAGCAGTACGCGCGGCTCCTGAATCCGCGCACGCGCATCGTGGCCGTCACACAGGTGTCGAACGCCCTGGGCACGGTGGTTCCGGTGCAGCAAATCGTCGCGATGGCCCACGCCGCGGGCGCCTATGCGCTCGTTGATGGCGCCCAGTCCGTCTCGCACATGCGCGTCGATGTCACCGCACTGGATGCGGACTTTTTCGTCTTCTCAGGCCACAAGATCTTCGGGCCGACAGGCATCGGGGTGGTCTATGGCAAACGCGCGATTCTCGAGGGGATGCCGCCCTGGCAGGGTGGAGGAAACATGATTGCCGACGTGACCTTTGAGAGAACGATCTTCCAGCCGCCCCCGGCGCGCTTCGAAGCCGGCACCGGCAACATCGCCGACGCGGTGGGGCTGGGTGCCGCGCTCGAGTACGTCGAGCGGATCGGGATCGATGCGATCGGCGCCTATGAGCACGCCCTTTTGGATTACGCGACTGAGCAACTGTGCACGATCAAGGGCCTTTGTCTCATCGGCACCGCGCGGCAGAAGGCGAGCGTCTTGTCCTTCGTCCTGGAGGGCTATTCGACCGAGGAGGTCGGCAGTGAACTCAATCGCGCCGGCATCGCGGTGCGCGCTGGACATCACTGCGCGCAACCGATCCTAAGGAGATTTGGGCTCGAGAAGACCGTCAGGGCATCGCTGGCCTTCTACAACACCTGTGAGGAAGTGGACAAGCTCGTCGTCGTGTTGCGGCGGCTCGCAGCGGTACGGCCCTAGCGACCCACAGACCGACCCAAAGACCCGGACAGTTTAGCCCACGACGACCGGCTCGGCGGGCTCGAGTTCGGCCGGATCGCTCAGGCGCTCGCGCTCGCGCGTCTCGGCCAGAGCATTCTCCACCAGTTCCCGGGTCAAGGTGGGAGCAAAGGATTCGATGAAGTCGTAGACATAGCCCCGCAGCCACGCACCACGCCGGATGGCCAGGCGCGTCACGTTGACTTCGAACAGATCGCGCGCATCCAGAGCGCGCAAGGTCCGGTCCCTTTCGGGATCGAAGGCCATCGAGGCGACGATGCCCACACCCATCTCCAGTTCGACGTAGGTCTTGATGACATCGGCGTCCATCGCCGTCAAGACGATGTTCGGGCGCAAGCCCTGCCGGGCGAATGCATCGTCGATGTGCGCGCGGCCCGTATAGCCCGGCTCATAGGTGATGATCGGATAGCGGCCCAGTTGGGCGAGCGTGATCGGTCCCGGTCCATTCAATAGTTCGTGTCCGGGCGGCACAATGATGCTGTGGGTCCATCGATAGCAAGGCAGGGCAATGAGCTGCGGATAATGCGCCAGGGCCTCGGTTGCAACGCCGATATCGGCTTCTCCTGCGATCAGCATCGCAGCGACCTGCTTGGGCGAACCTTGATGCATGTTCAGCGTCACGCGCGGATAGATTTTCCGGAAATCGCGCACCACCGTCGGCAGCGCATACCGGGCCTGTGAATGGGTCGCGGCGATCGACAAGGGGCCGACGTCGCGCGCGGTGAAGTCTTGGCCGGCACGCTTGAGATTCTCGGCATCGATCAAGAGCCGCTCGACAAGCGGCAGTATCGCCTCACCCGGAGGGGTCAGGCGCGTTAAGCGCTTTCCCGCGCGTACGAAGATCTCGATACCGAGTTCGTCCTCCAATTCGCGGATCTGCCGGCTGATCGCTGGCTGGGAGGTATGCAAAACGCTTGCAACCTCAGTCAGGTTAAAGCCCGAACGCGTTGTTTCCCGTACGGCGCGGAGTTGCTGGAAGTTCACAGGATGTCTGCGGCTTTCTAATGGGACGGGCCAAGGCGCGTAGTGCGCGGTCCAAGGATTGTCACGACAGATACTTATAACGACAACGATATTTTGGAATTATATTTATGCGATTATGTAATAAAGCGGTCAGCGGCCGAGAGAGCCTCTCGGCCATCCTGGGTCAGTGCTCCCGGAGGACTCGATCCAGGACCTTCGCCTGGAGGGCCGCAAATCGCGCATGACCCCGCTGCCTGGGCCTGGGCAAATCGACACGCACATCGAGCGCGATGCGGCCCTCCTCGATGAGGAGGACCCGATCGGCCAAAGCGACAGCCTCGGGGACATCATGGGTGACCAGCACGGCCGTGAAGCCATCTCTTTGCCAGACCTGCTCGATCAAGCGCTGCATCTCGATACGCGTCAACGCATCGAGGGCGCCAAGCGGCTCGTCGAGGAGCAGCAATCCGGGTCGGTGTACCAAAGCCCGCGCCAGCGCCACGCGTTGGCGCTGACCACCCGAGAGGACAGCAGGCCAATCTGAACCCCGATCGGCAAGACCGACCTGTCGCAAGACCGTGCTGACCTGCACGCGGTCCTTCTGGGATAGGCCAAGCGCGACGTTCTCAAAGACCGTCTTCCAGGGCAACAGCCTCGCCTCCTGGAACATCAGGCGCGTGCACTCCTGTGGGCCCACCTGGGAGCGACCGTTGACCTTCACCGCGGCGCCAGACGCGTCCTCGTCGGCATGCTCAAGTCCTGCGAGTATGCGCAAAAGCGTACTCTTGCCGCAGCCGCTTTGTCCGACGATCGCGACAAATTCGCCCGGCGCGATCGCGAGAGAGATGCCTTGAAGCACCGGGCGGACCCCAAAATGCTTGCTCAAGCTCTGCAACTCGACCGTGACGGCCGAGGGCGCCCGCGTGGGGGACCCAACGAATTCCCTGTGCGCATGTTCCAGGTAGCTCAGGCGCTCGAGCTCGGTTGAATCGATCAGCATGGCAGGACCTTTCTTGGCTTTTAGCCCCAATTCAGGATGGAGCACCCCCTCGGATCGGGGCGTCATCTAGGCACGCGCATAGGCCGGGCTCCAGCGCAGCCACCAGCGCTCCAGGCCGCGCGCGATCACATCGGCGAGTTTTCCCAAGAGCGCGTAGAGCAGAATCCCCAGAAGCACGACATCGGTCTGAAGGAACTCCCGGGCATTCATCGTCATGTAACCGATCCCGGACTGCGCTGAGATGGTCTCGGAGACGATGAGCAGCACCCACACGAGCCCCAACGCAAAGCGCAGCCCGACCAGGATCGAGGGCAGCGCACCGGGCAGAATCACCTCGCGATAGAGGGCAAAGCCGCTCAAGCCGTAGCTGCGGCCCATTTCGATCAGTGCGGGATCGACCGAGCGGATCCCATGGTAGGTATTCAGATAGACCGGAAAGAACACGCCGATCGAGAGCAGCACGAGCTTGGCGTTCTCCTCGATTCCGAACCAAAGAATGATGAGCGGAATGAGCGCCAAGGCCGGGATGTTCCGAACCATCTGCAATGTCGTATCGAAGAGTGTCTCGGCAAGCCGCGAGGATCCTGTCAGAAGTCCCAAGCCCAGGCCGAGGCCACCGCCTACGGCCAGACCGGAGAGCGCGCGCATTGCACTGACCCGCACATGCAGCCAGAGCTCCCCGGTGGCCGCGAGCGTGTAGGCCGCACGCGCGACTGCGCTTGGGGCGGGCAAGACCCGCGAGGAGAGCCAGCCCGTCTCGGAGGAGAATTGCCAGACGACCAGGATCAGCGTCGGAACGATCCACGGCAAGAGCGCCTGAGCGATCCGGGATCGGAACGGTGACGGTGTCGACATCGCTCGCCTTTCCAGTCAGCTCGCCGAAGACTCTGCCGCGTCGGCATTGGCGGCACGCTTGGGTGCGAGCGTGTTGGCGATGATCTCCCCGAAGGGACCGCTTAGCACCGGGGAGGAACCCTTGCTCGTCTGGTCCCGAGAGAGCAGCGGAAAAACGAGTTCGGCAAAGCGATACGACTCTTCGAGATGGGGGTACCCCGAAAAGATGAACGTCTCGCAACCGAGTTCAGCGTATTCACGGATACGCTCGGCCACCTGTTCAGGGTTACCGACCAAGGCGGTGCCCGCACCACCCCGCACAAGGCCCACACCGGCCCATAGATTCGGTGAGATCTCCAGTTCCTTGCGCGAGCCGATCTTGCCGCCGTGCAGGGCGGCCATGCGCTGCTGGCCGACCGAATCCATCTTGGCAAAGGCAGCCTGAGCCTTGGCGACGATCTCCGGGTCCAGATGGCTGATGAGTTCGTCAGCCGCCTGCCAAGCCGCCGCCTCAGTCTCCCGCACGATCACATGCAGTCGGATCCCAAAACGCAGCGTCCGCCCATACCGGGCAGCACGGGCGCGTAGATCCTTGATCTTGTCCCCCACAGCTGCGGGCGTCTCGCCCCAGGTCAGATAGGTGTCGACCTGTTCGGCAGCCAGTTCGTGCGCCGCCTCCGATGAGCCCCCGAAATACAGCGGCGGATGCGGATTCTGGACGGGCGGATAGATCACCCGTCCTCCGACCGACTCGAGTCGGGAGCCCTTGAAATCAAAGCCCTCATTGACCTGGCTGGCCTCGAGAATGCCGCGCCAGATGCGCAGATACTCTGCCGTGATGGCATAGCGCTCATCATGGCTGACGAAAATTCCGTCGCCCTCGAGTTCTCCGGGGTCACCGCCAGTGACCACGTTGATGAGGAGTCGTCCCTCGGAGAGCCGGTCGAAGGTCGCTGCCATGCGCGCGCCAAACTGAGGGCTCGCAACCCCAGGTCTGATCGCGACAAGGAATTTCAGGCGACGGGTCGCGCCGATCAGGCTCGAGGCCACGACCCAGGCATCTTCACAGGATCGGCCGGTGGGCAGGAGCACCCCGTCGTAGCCGAGCGTATCGGCGGCCACGGCCACCTGACGGAAGTAGTCAAAGCCTGCCGGTCGTGCGCCGACGGTGGTGCCGAGGTAGCGGGAGTCGCCGTGAGTAGGAATGAACCAGAAGACTTGCATGCACCTCTCCTTGGGATTAACGGTGGGCCGTGGCTGGGACCGCACCCAGAGTCGCGTCACGGACGATGATGGGTCGCGGGATCAACTTGAGCTCACTAAAGGCATCGGCGATTTTCTGCTGCTCGGCGAGAACGCCCTCGTCGATGGGCGTGACGCCGTAGCCCGCCCTCTTTGCGGCGCGTTCGACCGTAGCCGGATCAAGGCCAACCTGGGGCGCGAGAAAGGCTGCCACGTCCTGCGGATTGGCCGCGCCCCAGGTATCGACCTTGGCCAACTCCTCGAGCACGATCTTCACGACATCGGGCCGCCGCAGCGCATAAGGGCGCGCAGCGAGATAGAACTGGTGATTCGCGACCAGCCCCTCTCCGTTCGCCAAGACGCGGGCTCCGGTCTGTTGCTCCACGGCTGCCAGAAAGGGGTCCCAGATGACCCAGGCATCGACGCTGCCGCGCTCGAACGCCGCGCGCGCATCCGCCGGAGGCAGGTAGACCGGCTCGATGTCCTTGTAGGCCACGCCGGCCTTCTCGAGCGCCTTGACGAGCAGATAATGCACATTTGAGCCCTTGTTCAGGGCGACCTTCTTGCCGCGCAGGTCAGCCACGGTCTTCAGAGGAGATCCCGCCGGAACGACGATCGCCTCTCCTTTCGGTGCGGCAGGCTCGCTCGCGACATAGACCAAGTCCGCACCGGCCGCCTGCGCAAAAATGGGGGGTGCCTCCCCGACCGTGCCGAAATCGATCGAGCCGACATTCAATCCTTCGAGCAATTGCGGACCTGCCGGGAATTCGGTCCATTTGACCGTGATGCCCAGGCCCGAAAGCCGCTCCTCAAGAGTGCCGCGAGCCTTGAGCAGCACCAGGTTTCCGTATTTCTGATAGCCGATGCGCAAAGACTCGTCCGGGGCAGCACTCGCCGTGCCGTGCGCGAGCAGCCAGCTGAGGCCAAGAAGGCCAAGCATGCGGGCCCAACGTCTTCTTGCAAGAGAGGCGATTACCATATTCGATGACCTTCGAGAGTCCAGCCGAGACCACGTCGCTGGGGAGATCCGTACGAATTCCCGGCCCGCACCTGATGGTGCGGCCGGCTCGATCGCGCCGTTACGCCCGGACCCGTTCTGTGCCCGAGGCGATCTCAAGGCGCCGCACTGAGGAGAGCGAATCCACGCGCAACAAGCCTTCCGTGAGACGTTCGGCCGACTCTTGCAGACGCTCCTGGAGCGGCGCTGCGATCCGGATTGCCCCATCCTCGCCGAACCCGACGTCCTCATCGGTCGCATAGATTCCGCTCAGAATGTGACGCGCGCCCAGCGCGGACAAGACGGGTTTCAGACCATATTCAAGGACGAGCAGATGCGCGTTGCTGCCTCCGGTCGCCACCGGTAACACGGTCTTGCCGGCAAACGCGTTTTCGGGGAGCAGATCAAGTAGCGCCTTCAGACCGCCGCTTAGCGATGCTTTGTAGACCGGTGTCGCCACGATGATCGCCTGGGCGACGTCGACTTTCGCGCGCACGATGCGCGCGGCCGGTGACTGGATCCGACCCTCGATCAGATCATCGGCCGGAAGATCGCGCAGCCGTACCGCACGCGTTGCAATCCCCCAGGCTTCGAGGAGTTCCGACAAGTGCTCGAGAAGCGCGGTTGAACGCGACTGCCGCGCGGGGCTCCCTGCGATGGTCAGGACCGACATGTGCACTCAATAAGTAGACCAAGGCATTGAAGGTATCTGCTCCGACCGGGGCCCACCAATACTGTTTTGGCATTTGGATATACGATTCCAGAGGGCACGCCATCGAATCGACCGTCGAGAAGCCTCTTTGTGGGTCAGTCGCCCCCCGCATAATCAAATGCGAATTGCGCTCTTCGTCAGAGGTGCGGATGCCGCTATGGTCCTAGTTCCCAGAGCCACTTAAAGTTCCCATGACTGAGCCTTCTCGAACGGTAGTCTCCACGCAGCGGAGGCGCCTTCTTGGCGCTGCGGCCGCGACTCTTTTCGCCGGAATCGGCAGCACCCGGGCCTCCGAAGAACATGCCTTAAGGATCGGCTTTCAGAAGGGTGGGGGATTACTGGGCTTGTTAAAGGCCCAAGGAGAGCTCGAGCGAACCCTCGGCAAGCAAGGCTGGTCCGTCTCGTGGTTTGAGTTTCCTGCCGGCCCGCAACTGCTTGAAGCGCTCAATGCCGGAAGTATCGATTTTGGCTACACCGGCGCTCCTCCTCCGATTTTTGCCCAGGCAGCGGGGAAGGATCTCGTCTATGTTGGCGCCGAACCGGGCGCGCCAACCGGGGAATCGATCGTCGTCAAGGCCGGTTCGCCGCTTTCGAAAGTGACCGACCTCAAGGGAAAGCGCGTCGCGGTCCAGAAAGGCTCAAGCGCCCATTTTCTCCTGCTCGCCGCGCTCGATCACGCCGGGGTGGGGTTCGCCGAAATTCAGCCGATCTACCTGCCTCCGGCCGACGCCCGCGCGGCCTTCGAATCCGATCGGGTCGATGCCTGGTCGATCTGGGATCCTTATCTGGCAGCCGTCCAGGCCGCCCTGAAGGCCCGGGTCCTTGCGGACTATACGGATCTGCCGCAGACCAACAGCTTCTACGAATCCTCGCGCGAATTCGCAGCACGTTCCCCCGGGGTCCTGAACACTCTACTGTCTGAACTCGCCAAGACGGGCGTGTGGGCGTCCGCCAATCCAAAAGAAGTCTCGACGCTGCTTGCGCCGCAGATCGGTGTGCCGGTCGAAGTCGTCGAGATCTGGCAGAGGCGGGCGCGCTATGGGGTCAAGCCCTTAGACGCAGGCATCGTCGCGACCCAGCAGCAGGTCGCCGATGCATTCTTCGCACAAAAGCTCATCCCCAATCAGGTCCATGTTGCCAATGCCGTGTGGTCCTGGACGCCTGCGGATCCCCCTCGGTCGTAAAGGCAAGGGCAATCTCGGTCGAGACGTTGGCGAGACTTCTCGTCCCTTCTGACGGATCCTCGGTGGGCAGATTCGGACCAGCCCCCCGGGCTTCAACGAAAACGAAGCGGCCCTCGATGGCGCCCCGCGTTGTACAAGGCGAAAGGGACCCTGTACAGTGCTCTCCGATTCTTCCGGAGAAGTTGCTGATCGTGTCACCAGTGAGCCCTGAGGCGAGTGTCGAGGTTCTCGATGTCCTCATCGTAGGCGCCGGATTGTCCGGCATCGGGGCGGCCTATCACCTGCAGCGGTCTTGCCCTAAGAAGCGCTATGCCATCGTCGAGGCTCGTGCAGCGCTTGGTGGTACCTGGGACCTGTTCCGCTATCCGGGAATCCGCTCCGACTCCGACATGTACACGCTCGGATATCAATTTCGTCCCTGGACCCAGGGCAAGGCGATTGCAGACGGTCCAGCCATCCTCCGCTACATCGGCGAGACCGCCGATGAGGCCGGCATCACACCGCGCATCCGCTTCGGTCATGCGGTGCGCAGTGCGGATTGGTCGGCTAAAGACGCCTTGTGGACGGTCGCGATCGAATGCCTGCCCAGCGGTGCAAAGCGAAGGCTTAAGACCCGGTTCCTGTATCTGTGTTCTGGCTACTACAGCTATGCAGAGGCACATCGCCCGGAATTCCCCGGCGAGGCTGACTTCCACGGATCCTTGGTCCAACCCCAGTTCTGGCCACGCGATCTGGACCATGCTGGCAAGCGGGTCGTCGTCATTGGCAGCGGCGCGACGGCGGTGACGATCGTGCCCGAGATGGCTCGGACCGCCTCGCACGTCACCATGCTGCAGCGCTCACCGACCTACATCGTGAGCCGGCCTTCGGTGGACGGCGC
The DNA here is from genome assembly GCA_903970305.1 of Rhodospirillales bacterium. GTDB lineage: Bacteria > Pseudomonadota > Gammaproteobacteria > Burkholderiales > Burkholderiaceae_D > BOG-994. Next base: position 9,285 of record CAJCID010000311.1, read on the forward strand.
GGCCCAATGGTTATCGCGCCACCTCCCCGCTGGCCTGGCCTACGCACTTGCGCGCTGGAAGAACGTTCTCATCGGAATGTTCTTCTATCGGCTCGCCAGAAGCCGGCCCGAGAAGGTCAAAGCGCGCATCATCGAGATGGCCCGCTCCCAGCTGGGCCCGGATGTCGATGTCGATCAACACTTCACACCGCGCTACAACCCCTGGGACCAGCGCATGTGTGTGGTACCGGACGGGGACCTGTTCCGACAAATCCGCGCGGGTCGTGCCGCAGTTGTTACGGGCACCATCGAGCGTTTCACACGAGAGGGCATCGAGCTCGCCTCGGGTGAGGTATTGGCCGCTGACATCGTGGTGGTGGCAACCGGGCTCAAGCTGAATGTACTCGGGGATATTGCCCTCAGTCTTGATGGCCAGAGCGTCAATGTCGGAGAGGCACTCTCCTACAAAGGCATGATGCTCAGCGACGTGCCCAATCTCATCATCACCTTTGGCTATACCAACGCCTCATGGACCTTGAAGGCCGACCTCACGGCGGGTTATGCCTGCCGCCTCATCCGCTACATGGATCGCCATGGCTATGCGGTCGCCCTCCCCAGGCGGGAGCCCGGGTTAGAGCCAGAGCCTTTTCTCAGCTTCACCTCCGGTTATGTGCAGCGGGCATTGGCGATCCTTCCTAAACAGGGTCCCCGTCGCCCCTGGATCGTGCACCAGAACTACTTGATGGACCTTCTGAACATCCGCCACGGCAAGATCGCCGATGGCGTGCTCGAGTTTCGGGCCGTCTGAGCTCGAATCTGAGCTTCGCACGGCCGGGGGCCACACACGGTTACGGTCGGGCCGTGCAGATCAGGCTGACGGGCGACGCAAGATTGGAATAAGCCCCATTCCGAACATCTGGATCGATACCGAATCGCGCAAAAGTCTTGCCTTGGCGCCTCCTTGGGACACCAGCGTTGGACCCGGGATCTCTACAATGGGGTATGGCGTTCAGGCTTTTGGGATCCAGAAGGATCGGCTGGCCTGCGCCCTGTCCGGGAGACGCACATGATCCTCGATCCCCACTCCTTCTATTTTTCGGGTTTCTGGTACGGGGGTCTGGCCAGTCTCTTTCTGCTCTCTTTCGCAAGCCTGGCCTACGAGATTCGACATGCCCAGGACTGTTGCCTCCGTGCAGACGATCAAGACGCCTGGGTGGTCGTGCAACGCACCTTGCATCTGAACTTTCTTGCGCATTTGATCTTGCATGCCACGCTCGGCATTTCCTGCCTTGCGCTTTATGGCGCGAACCGGGAAGACGGACGAGACTGGCTCATGCTGGGGATTCTTTGCACCTCAGCCTACTGGAGTTACACCCGGGCCTGCGAGAAAAGGCTCTTAAGGTTCATGGCCTTGGCCGAGTCGGCACGACACGCCCAAGGCGCGGCTCGCTAGCCTTGCGCCAGCTCCCAGATCCGGTGGACCAGGACGCATCAGGTGAGCCTGGCTTCACGCTCTCGTAACTTGAAGCGTTGAATTTTTCCGGTCGCAGTCTTGGGTAGGTCATCGACGAATGCAATCTGCCGTGGATACTTGTATGGGGCAAGCTTGTCCTTCACGAAGGCTTTGAGTTCAGCTTCGCTGACCGTTGCGCTCGCCTTGAGTACGACGAACGCCTTGGTCTTGGTCAGTCCTTCGGCGTCGACGACACCGATGACGGCCGCCTCGAGCACGGCAGGATGCTGGACCAAAGTGGCCTCGACCTCGAAGGGGCTGACGTAAAGGCCGCTGACCTTGAGCATGTCGTCCGTGCGACCCGAGTAGGTGTAGCTGCCGTCGCTGTTCCGGACATATTTGTCGCCGCTCCTGGTCCACCCCCCCTGAAAGGTCTCCACTGTCTTGGCCCGATTCCCCCAGTACATCATGGCCGCCGAAGGGCCCTGGATATAGAGATCACCCGGCTCACCATCGGGCACGCTCGCACCACCTTCTCCACGCAATGCGATCTCGTATCCGGGAACCGGCCAACCGGTCGTTCCATAGCGGACCTTTCCGGGACGATTCGACAAGAAGATATGCAACATCTCTGTCGAGCCGATCCCGTCGATGATGTCCAGACCGAAATGCTCCCGAAAGCGGATCCCGAGCTCAGCCGGAAGCGCCTCGCCGGCCGAGGACACCAGCCGCAGTCCGACCTGCTCGCGGGCCGGCAGCAAAGGCGAAGCAAGCAGTGCCGCAAACCCCGTCGGCGCTCCGAAGAATACCGTTGGCTGCACGGCCCCGACCTGTCCCAGCCAGCGCTTGAAGGTCGCCTCAGGAGTGGCTCGTTCGGCCATCAAGATCGAGCACGCCCCAACGCTCAAGGCAAAGGTGAGCGCATTGCCCAAACCGTAGGCGAAAAAGAGCTTCGCCGCGGAGAAACAGACATCCGCCTCAGATAGACAGAGGATCCGTTTCCCATACAACTCCGCAGTCCAGTAAGGATTGGCATGGGAGTGCACGGCGCCCTTGGGCCGGCCTGTGGACCCCGAAGAGTAGAGCCAGAATCCTGGATCGTCTGCCCGCGTCGGCGCGGGTTTGGCAAGCGGTGACTGGTCTTGCAAGAAGGCCTCAAACTCGACTTCTGCAGGGTGCAAGGGGGCGATCGGACGTGACACGATCACCTTGACCACCTCGTGGTCTGACTTGATGAGAGCCCCAGTCAGAACAGGCAGGAGTGCTCCTGACACCATGACCGCCTGGGCACGACTGTGTTCGAGCATGTACGCATAGTCATCGGCGGTCAGCAGGGTGTTGACCGCCACCGGAACCAAGCCGGCGTAGAGCGCGCCAAGAAAGCTCACGGGCCAGTCGTTGCAATCCTGCATCAAGAGGAGCACGCGCTCCTCGCGCTTGAGTCCAAGGGCGCGCAGACCGGCGGCCATGCGGCGCACTCGCTCGGATAATGCGCCATAGCTCAGGGATCCCAGATCGTCGATGAAGGCCCTCTTGGCAGACCGCCCGGCATTGACGGACAGAAGATGGGCGGCGAAATTGAAGGTCTCGCCGGGGGGCGCGATGTCGAGCGGAGCAGGGTCGGTCATGTCGGGGTCACCCACTGTTCTGGTTTGGCGGGCCGGCCGGTGTGGCCGGGCGATCAACGAAGTCAGGCGCCTGGTGCTCAGGCGCAGGCCGGCTCACTTGGAAAACTCGATCGCGCCTTGTGGGAGGAGATAGAGCACGAAGGCCCGCCCCTGGCTGACGGTGGGGCGGTGCGCGCTCCCGGGCGGCATCACCACCCAACCTGCCCCGCGGCCATCGAAGAGTGCGTCCCCCTCTTGCGGCATGACGAGATCAATTTCGCCGTGCGGATGAACGTGATGTGGTCCGGCAATGTCGCACATATCGACGACATCGACAGAAAACTCGTGCAGGTCAGGGGCGGCCTTGAAGATGCGGCCGTACCGGATTCCGTTGGCTTCGCGGGTGCACAGCCAGTTTGCGGCCACGCCCGCCTCGCAGGCGGCCTTGAGCGCACCATAGGTCTTGCTGCCGGGCCCGTGTTCGCGGTTCAGCCAGGCGTCCAATTCAGCGTCCAGCGGCCGTCCGGCCAGTAGTGCGGTGAATTCGGCGAGCTCGGCTCGGAATAATTCTGGGTTCATCCTTCAGTCTCCTTGCGCCGCCCTGCCCTTGCCTCGAATGGGAAGATGCAGTATCGTGCTTTCTGGCACTTTAGATCGTCAAAATCATCATGTCAAGCACTATACTGCATATTCCAGCTGTCCCAACAACCGAGCCGCTTGACGAAGTCGCCGCCAATTCGGATACCGGACCCGATCCCGGCGCCGACGCGACCGAACCCAAGGAGCCTTTCCTCGTCGCATTGGGCCAGCGCGTACGGGCCATCCGGGCGCGACGCGGGATGGCCAGACGCGCCCTCGCCTTGGCCGCCGGCGTCTCCGAGCGCCACCTCGCCAATCTGGAATATGGCCGGGGTAACGCCTCGATCCTCGTTCTGCAGCAGGTCGCGCGCGGCTTGCAATGCCCCTTGGCCGAGTTGATCGGGGATGTCACAGCCTCCTCTCCCGAGTGGCTCATGCTGCGCGAACTCCTCGAAGGGCGGGACGAGGCGACGCTGCATCGCGTGCGTGTCGCGGTGGGCGAACTGCTTGGCACCGGCGGCACCAATGCCTCTTTAGCCCAAGGCAAGCGCAGCGAGCGCATCGCACTCATCGGCCTGCGCGGGGCGGGCAAGAGCACACTGGGCGCCATTCTCGCGGAGGATCTGGGATTTCCGTTTGTCGAGCTCAGCCGCGAAATCGAGAAGTTTGCAGGGTGCAGCATCAGCGAGATTCAGGGTCTTTATGGACAGAACGCCTATCGGCGCTATGAGCGGCGCGCCCTCGAGGAAGCGATCCAGATCTATCCGGAGGCGGTGATCGCCACCCCAGGCGGCATCGTCTCGGATCCTGCCAATTTCAACCTGCTCTTGGCCCACTGCACGACTGTCTGGCTCCAGGCTGATCCCGAGGATCACATGAAGCGGGTCATCGCCCAGGGTGATCTGCGCCCGATCGCCTCGAGCAATGAGGCCATGGAGGATCTGAAGTCGATTCTCGCCGGGCGCGCTGCCTTCTACTCCAAGGCCGATTTTTTTCTCAACACCAGCGCCCAGGCGCTGCAGTCCACGGTCATGGCCCTGCGCGTACTCGTGCGCGACGCGTTGGGAATGCCCGCATAACGCACTAAACTGCACAACGAGATTTGACTTTCGATACTTAATGCACTATCATGCCTGTACATGATCTCGACTAGATGCATTAAATTGCATTGCGACCAGGAGACTTCCTTGAATCAATACCCCCCAGTCGACTACCAGACATCCCCTGAACAATATCGCCACTGGAAGTTGAGCTTCGATGGACCCATAGCCACCCTGGCCGCGCAGTTCGATGAGAACGCGGGCCTGCGGCCTGGCTATAAGCTCAAACTCAATAGCTACGACCTGGGGGTGGACATCGAGCTAAACGATGCGCTGAACCGTGTTCGCTTTGAGCACCCGGAAGTGCGCACCGTGGTCGTGACGAGTCTCAGGGACAAGGTGTTCTGTTCGGGGGCGAACATCTTCATGCTCGGGGTGAGCAGTCATGCCTGGAAGGTCAATTTCTGCAAATTCACCAATGAGACACGCAACAGCATCGAGGATTCTTCGGCCCACAGCGGCCTGAAGTTTCTCGCAGCGGTCAACGGATCTTGCGCGGGCGGAGGTTATGAACTGGCCCTGGCGTGTGATGAAATCATCCTGATCGATGACCGTAGCAGTGCAGTCAGCCTCCCTGAGGTGCCGTTACTGGGCGTGCTCCCCGGTACCGGGGGCTTGACCCGAGTCACGGACAAGCGCCACGTCCGGCACGACCTCGCCGATGTCTTTTGCACCACCACCGAGGGCGTGCGAGGCCAGAAGGCCAAGGACTGGCGCCTCGTGGACGATATCGCCAAGCCGGCTCAGTTCGCAGCCCGGGTGCGGCAGCGCGCACTCGAACTGGCCGCTGGGAGCGACCGGCCCGGGGACGCGGCAGGAGTACCCTTGTCCCCCATCGAGCGCAAGATGGAGGGCGATGCGCTGCGCTATCCGAATTTGTCCGTCGAGATCAATCGACAAAAGCGCACCGCCACCTTCACCGTCAAGGCGCCCCAGGGACCGCAACCAGGCGACCTGGCTGCGATCTTCAAAGCCGGTGCGAACTGGTACCCATTGGCGCTCGCGCGCGAACTCGAAGACGCGATCCTGTCGATGCGGACCAATGAAATCGACATCGGTCTGTGGCTCATCAAGACCCAGGGGGCGAGCGCGGATGTACTCGCGATGGACGCAACGCTGATGGCCCATCGGCAGAACTGGTTCGTGCGCGAGACGATAGGCCTATTGCGCCGGACGTTCAGCCGTTTGGATGTCTCCTCCCGAAGCCTGTTCGCCCTGATCGAGTCGGGCTCCTGCTTTGCCGGCACCCTGCTCGAACTGGCCTTGGCGTGCGACCGTAGTTACCAGCTGGCCCTCCCCGACGACGCCCTGGCAGCTCCCATGATCACCGTCTCGGACACGAACTTCGGGCTCTATCCGATGGTCACCGGCCAGAGCCGTCTGGAGCGGCGCTTCTATGGCGAAGAGCCTGCGCTGGATGCAGTGCGGGCCCGGGCAGGCCAGCCCCTCGACGCGGACGCGGCATTTCTGCTCGGGCTTGTGACCAGCAATCCGGATGACATCGACTGGGCCGACGAGACGCGCATCGCCATTGAGGAACGCGTGGCCATGAGTCCGGATGCGCTCACGGGCATGGAGGCCAATCTGCGCTTTAACGGCCCCGAAAACATGTTCACGCGAGTCTTTGGGCGGCTCACGGCCTGGCAGAACTGGATCTTCCAAAGACCGAACGCCGTCGGCGAAAAGGGTGCGCTGAAGGTCTATGGCAAAGGCGAGCGCGCCGCGTTTGACTGGAACCGCGTCTAGAGCAGCACGACAGCCGCAGAGTGCGGCGCCATCCGAGTGGCGCGCCGCATTCGAATCGATCCCACTCATGTCCTCCCTGGAGACCAGGATGTCAACGATTGACTACAGCGATAAGATCCCCAACAACGTCAACCTCAGCCAAGATCGCACGCTGCAACGGGCGCTCGAGCAGTGGCAGCCGAACTACCTGGAATGGTGGGGCGACATGGGTCCGGAAGGCAGTCAGAATTTCGACGTCTATCTGCGGACCGCAGTGAGCGTGGACCCACAGGGTTGGGCCCAGTTTGGCCACGTCAAGATGCCCGACTACCGCTGGGGGATCTTCCTTAACCCCGCTGAGAAGGAGCGCAAGATCCACTTCGGAGACCACAAGGGCGAGGATGCCTGGCAGGATGTCCCAGGTGAGCATCGCGCCAATCTGCGCCGCATCATCGTCACCCAGGGCGACACCGAACCGGCATCGGTCGAGCAGCAGCGCCACTTGGGCTTGACGTGTCCGAGCCTGTATGACCTGCGCAATCTGTTTCAGGTCAATGTGGAAGAAGGCCGCCATCTGTGGGCCATGGTGTACCTTCTGCACAAATACTTTGGCCGCGACGGCCGCGAAGAGGGCGAGGCCCTCCTTGAGCGCCGCAGCGGCAACGAGGACAATCCGCGGATTCTGCAGGCCTTCAACGAGCAGACACCGGACTGGTTGAGCTTCTTCATGTTCACCTACTTCACGGACCGCGACGGAAAGTTTCAGCTCTGCGCCTTAGCCGAGAGTAGTTTCGATCCTCTGGCGCGTACCACCAAGTTCATGCTGACCGAGGAAGCCCATCACATGTTCGTCGGCGAAAGCGGCGTCAGCCGGGTAATCCAACGCACCTGCCAGATGATGAACGAACTGAAGACCGACGATCCAGCGCGGCTGCGCGAGGCGGGTGTCATCGATCTGCCCACCCTGCAGCGCTACCTGAATTTCCACTTCAGCGTGACGATCGATCTGTTTGGTGCCGACGAGAGCAGCAACGCAGCAACCTTCTACAGCACCGGCCTAAAAGGGCGTTTTGAGGAGGGCAAGCGCGCCGACGACCATCAGCTGCGCGGGCAGGTGTACCGCGTTCTGCAGGCGCAGGACGGCCGGCTCATCGAACGCGAAGTGCCGATGCTCAACGCCCTAAACGAGGTACTCCGGGATGACTACATCGCCGACTCGAGGGCGGGCGTCGAACGCTGGAACAAGGTGATCGAGAAGGCCGGTATCCCGTTTCGGCTGAAGCTGCCCCACAAGGCGTTCCACAGGAGTATCGGGGCACTCTCGAACGTCAAGGTCTCACCGGAGGGCCGGGTTCTCAACAACGAGCAATGGCTCGCCCAGGTCGACGAATGGCTACCGAGCCTTGCCGATCGGTCTTTCGTGGCGGGCCTCATGGGTCGGGTTGTCGAACCAGGACGGTTCGCGAACTGGATTGCGCCACCGGTCATGGGCATCAACCGCCAGCCGATGGACTTTCAATACGTGCGCTTCGGCTAGGTCGGCACGAGCGGGGCCGACTTCCCTGCACGACGGTGCGCGAAAGGAGACCATAGGATGGACAGGGCGACCTCGGACGAAAGCGGTGCTGTCATCAAACAACACCTGATTGATCCTGAGATCTGTATCCGATGCAACACCTGCGAGGCGACCTGCCCCGTGGGAGCCATCACACACGACTCCCGGAATTACGTCGTCGATGCCCAGATCTGCAATCTGTGCATGGCATGCGTGCCGCCGTGCCCGACGGGCAGTATCGACAACTGGCGCACGGTCCTGCAATCAAGCCCTTACACGGTGACCGAGCAGTTGGGCTGGGACGAGCTCCCAGGTGAGCTGTCCTTAGAAGGGCAGACCGAGCCCGGAATTAACGATGACGCGGGCGCGGGCAAGTCCACCCTGCCCGCTCAACCCCTTGCCGCGCCCACCGAAGGGCCATTTTCCAACATCACATACAACGCGACGCTCCCTCCCTGGTCGGCGGCCCACGCGTACACCAATCTCTACGGCCCGAAGGTGCGTGAGCCTTTCGTCGAGGCGACGGTCGCGGGGAACGTGCGCGTCACCGAGGTCGGAAAGGACTACGACACCCACCACATCGTGCTTGATTTCGGATCCCTCCCCTTCCCGGTTCTGGAGGGACAAAGCATCGGCGTGATACCTCCGGGGACGGATGCGAGCGGTCGGGCCCACCATGCGCGTCAGTACAGCGTCTCGAGTCCGCGAAACGGGGAGCGGCCCGGCTATAACAACGTCTCTTTGACGGTCAAGCGAGTCCTCGAAGATCACCAGGGTCACCCCGTGCGCGGCGTGGCGAGCAACTACCTGTGCGATCTCGCCGTCGGCGAGAAAGTGCGGGTGACTGGTCCTTTCGGCACCACCTTTCTCATGCCCAATCATCCGCGCTCGACAATCGTCATGATCTGCACGGGCACAGGGAGTGCGCCGATGCGCGCGATGACCGAATGGCGCCGGCGTCTGCGCGCCTCTGGCAAATTTGCCGGCGGCAAACTGATGCTGTTTTTCGGCGCGCGCAGCAAAGAGGAACTGCCCTACTTCGGGCCGCTGCAGAACCTGCCCAAGGATTTCATCGACATCAATCTCGCCTTTAGCCGGACTCCGGGTCAGCCCAAGCGCTATGTGCAGGATCTACTGCGCGAGCGAGCCGCGGATCTCGCGCCGCTGCTTGCCGATGGCGATAGCTTCTTCTACGTCTGCGGTCTGAAAGCCATGGAGGAAGGGGTGGTTCTCGCCCTGCGCGAGATCGCCGAGGGGGCCGGATACGCCTGGGACACGCTAGGCTCGGAATTGAGGCGAGGAGGACGCCTGCACCTTGAGACCTACTGAAACCCCGTCTTCTCCCTTTGCCCGGCTCACTTAGGGGACTTGGGCTCGGGCGGCGCAGGCGCAGGCGGGCTCTCGTCTAACATCGGTTCGTAGATGTCGCGATAGCGTTGCTGCGCGAGCACGGACGTCACCGACGTCGCCGTCAGGTCGTTGGATTTGAGGTCTTCCTCGACTGCATCGACTCCGGCGGTCAGGACGGCCAGGTTCGAAGTGCTGACACCGCCCACCTGCCCTAGCTCCTCTCCGAAGGAGAAGGTTTCGTTCCAGATCGCAGGCGAGTCGCTGACCCTCAAGGCGGCCGCTCTGAAGATGAGCCCGCTGTTGTTGACGAGGGCCGAATTCATCAGTTCGTTCAGGCGCGCCTCGTGGGACGACACCAGAAGAATCCCGGGATGGTAGCGCTCCACGACGGGGTGCCCGAGAAGGGATGCGATGTAGGATTCGCCCTGGGCGATCTCATTGGAGTTGAGCAGGACCACGACGATGGCGACATTCTCCATGATCCCGATCAGTGCCGGATTGGCAACCGCCTCGTTATAGAACGAGATTCCCCTGACGTGGCCCAAATCGGCATCATCAAAATCGACATACTCGACGAGCGAGCCCTCTTCGTCTGCGCTGGCCTCGCCGACCCAGGTGCGGCCCACCCGCTGCTGCATCTGGTGGGCGAAGTACTGGATGATATTGGCGCTCCAGAGTCCTGAAGGACTCAGAAATGCAAGCCTCCAGACGCGCTTATCCGATTGGGCCAAAGGAGCTGCAGTCACGCTTGGCACAAAGAGGGCGCGAAAGATGTCGAGCGCCGTCACACCCACGAGATTGGTCAGGCGCTCCACGACGGCGCTCGTTCGTCTGGCTGTGTCCTCGAGGGGCTCGTTGCGTCGGATCGATACCTTGGACCAGGTCGAAAACGAGCGGCTCGCGACGTTTTCCATGAGCAGCAGGCGCAGGTCGGTATGGCGCGGATCCTGCTGGATCTTGTCGAATAGTCGCAAAACCGCCCGCTTGTCCCCCTCAAGGGATTGAAAGAAAAAGCCGCTTTGGACCGCCATGAGGCCGGTGATTCTCGACTTCAGGCCACCGAGCCGGGTGTGTTCGGAGATCGACTCGGCCTGTAGGCGCCAGTCATCGGGATCAGCGGCCCTGCTCACGCAGACGATAGAGGTCAGATTCTCCTCGGACGCTTCTAAGTCCTGGCCGACGAAGGGTTTTCTGACTGAGCTTGGATCGAGGTTCATGGCGACACTTCCGCAGTGCGTTCTGGCGCTCGTCGATGCGCATCCCATGCGCGACGTCTCGCCCATCTGGGTTCCCCAGGAGGGCCGGTTTACGCGTCTAGTGTGCACTATAGTCGATGCTCACGCATCAGGCGCTGTCCGGACACCGCCACTTTGTGGGACTTAGTGGGACGTCGTGGGACTTAGTCGGACGATCGGCCGGTCTCCGGGATCACAGAGGATGCTGCAGATCACTGAGCGAGGATCTGGGAGAAGTACGCTCTCCCTCAGCGAGGAGGGGCCCGTCCGGCTGACCCCTGCGACCTTTGGCTACAGGCTCGTCCTCACTGGTGCCCCCTTCAGTCGCCCCGGGGATCAAACAGCGCGTCCCCTGCAGTTCCCTAAGTCTAGAGTGTCCAGAAGAATAGACCGATTGGCACCAATAGACCCGCATTGGACTCGCGCCGGACGCCGGGGCGGCATGCCAGGCTTTGCGGGCACAGAGCGACACCCCCCGCGAAGGAGGGCGTCGGCTGGGTTGGCCCGAGTGACCGCGAGACTCGTTGGTGCTAGCGGAACAGATCCGCCATCACATTGACTCCCTTGTCGCACGCGTGATTCAGGCAGGGAAGACCAAAGCCGGCCTCGATCGAACGCAGGAGCGAATAGCTCGTGTAGAAAGTACCGCTTTGGATGCCCGCCCCAGGTGAAGTGTGGTTTGTCTCTACGGTGAGGACGACTGTGTTCAGGTTCTGGGTCGGAAAGACCGTGTTGGCGGGCAGGGATAACGCCAATCCGCTGTAGTCGTTCTCGTCCCAGACAATCACGATCGCACTGCGGCCTTGCTGCCAAGCGGGCGAGTTCTTGATGCTGGAGACGATCTTGTGCACGGTCACATCGGCTTGCTCCGACAACCCCGGATTCAGGCCGACTTGTGTTCCATCGGTGTTCCCATTGTATGCGGCGATGCCCTGGTCGTACTCGCAAAAGGCGTCCCCATTGCCCCGACCGTGCTGGTCATCACACTGATCGGGAACGATATAGGCCAATGACGGGACCCGTCCCGTTGCGAGATCAGCATAAAGTCCACGCGGCCCCTCGAATCCCACCATGTTGCGCAAGCTGTTGTCCGGTCGCAATCCTTCCTGGACGCTCTTGAAGTACGCAAAGGGATTGTGCTTCACCGCATAGGCCGCCACGATGCTGTTGGATGTGAGTGGCGGAAGATTGGTGGCCGACAGAGGTTGCGAGGGGTCGAAGGTCGTGAGGTTGGTTGCCGTGCCGTTGCTCGTGTTGATCAGATCAGCGCCTGAGAGCGGCAGATTCTCCTGATAGGTCTTCCAGCTCAGGCCCGCCTCGACGAGCTGATCGGCGATCGTCTTGCCCACCGTGTTGGGAGCCGCAGGTACTGACTTCACGCCATCGAGATTGGCGAGGAAATTGAACACCGGCGGATTGACCTCGTTCCAATTGTCCACCGCCTCGGTGAGTGCATCAGTGCCTTCTCCGGCGATCGGGCAGACATTGTTCGTGTCGATCGGATAAGGATTGTTGCCCCCGGCGTTGTCGGCATTGGGTATCCCCGTCTCCAGGTTGGTCTGACAGCTCGTGTTATGCCAATCGGGCGAATTGTCACTACGAACCCCGAAGTTGGATCCGCCTACGATCTCGAGATAGTTCGTCAGACTGGGGTGCCCCACCGCAAAATAATTGGTCGCGAGATTGACCTTCTTCTCGGCAATCAATCCGTTGATAAAGGGCATGTTTGGATTGTTCAGGACCTGTTGGAAGGAATGGTTTTCCATCATGATCACGAACACATGGTCCAGCTGAGGAACGCCCCGTGGCACGGGCCCCTCTGCGGCCAATGTCGAGAATCCCAAGGCAGTGGCCAGCGCCCCCGCGACAACACTTATGGTACGGTTCATATGAAGGTCTCTCCGAATTTGGACATGTTCAGGAAAATGTCTTGTCTTGATTTTCTTAAGAGGAGGTATCTGCGCTGAGCGTACGAATTGAGCGTGACCAGCGGATGACATCCCTAGTCCAAAATAGCTAGATTCTCTGAAGAACTGGAAGTGGGCACACGCGCCACCGCAAGGTTCAAGTCACTGACTTGGATGGCTTTGGCGAGACGTGGCGAACGTCGGCTGCGGCAAGCGCAGGATCAACCCGGATACGGCCCATCATTCCCGCATCCTCGTGATCGAGTAGATGACAGTGATAGACAAAGGTCCCGACCGAGTCTGGATCGCGAAAATCCATCCGGAGTCGCACGCTCGGTACAGCCTGTGTGTTACTGGTCGCGTAGGGTACGTTGACCGTATCGCGCAGGAAAGGCTCGTTGATCGCGAGTCCCATCCAGGCTACGAGTTGGAAGTGCAGCTGATGAATGTGAAAGGCGTGGAGTTCGCTGGTTCTGTTTTCGATGATCCAGTCCTCGACATCTCCCTGCCGGGCGATGATATTGGGTTCTGAGGAAAGGGGGTCGAACACGGCGCGGGGCTGACCCTCGACGGTGAGGTAGAAGCCGGGGGTGGCCTGGGGGCGGTTCGGATCCTGATCGTCTTCGGAAAAGTACAGTCTTCTGATGCGAACGGGTGCAACGCTTCCGAGCCAAGGCCGACTCGGCGCCGGTAGCGGCTCGCTGGCCGCTGGCAGCCGGGACTGCGGATCGACCGCCTGTGCCGACGCGGTGATCGAAATGAGCGGGCGCGTGGGGTCATTTTCGCCGCCAATCCCAGTGTCAACGGTGCGCGTGATGAGCATTCCAGGAACGCCCGCGGGAGGACCGACCATGATGAATTCGACCCGGGCTCCCGGCGCAACGACGATGCTATCGCGCCATTCGATCGGATGACCCGGACTACCCTGCGTGGCGATCGGGACCCCGTCGATGGCGACAACCCCCAACCATTGCGGCCGAAACTTAGGCCCGCGCTTATAGAGCGCGGCAATGTTGAGATAGGTCACCGAGCAGGCATTGAGGAGGCGCCAGAGCTGCCTCTCGCCTGGCTTCATGACGATCGAGGTGATCGGGTATTCGGGATAGGGAACCGGTACGAAGTTGACCGAGAGATCCTTTGCCGGCTTGCCGGATCCCGTCCCCGTATTCACTACATCCCCGTCTCGGTCGAGAAGGGCCTGCGCCGAGGGCTCGGAAAGGGATGCCGGCGCATCCGGATGAAGCAGATCCTGATCTCGAACAATGAGAACGCGTTCCGCCAGACCCCGCAGTTCAGGGTTGGCGCGCTCGATCCCCTCGATGATGAGGGCGCCAGAGGCTCCACCCATGACCTGCTTGCTGCTCAACCCATGCACGTGCGGATGGTACCAATAAAGACCCGGGGATCCGTCCACGGGGACCTTGAAGCGATATTCGTAGACCGGATCGGTCGGCTGAATCGAGGTTCTCAGGACATCGTCCTGGTGACACCTCGCGGGCACCGTCATCCCGTGAAAGTGAAGATTGGTCGACAGCGCGGTCATCGGACCATCGGTGCAGGCATCCTTTTGAGCCGTCGGCCGTGTTCTGCAGATCTCGCCTCCTAGTGCAGCAGTCGAGCCATCGGAGTTGATCGGAACCAGCGCGTTCCTCAGGCGCAAGACAAGTTCATCGCCAGGACTAAGCCTCAGGGTTGGTGACTCGGTCCCATCAGGGAGCAGGTAGCAATAGCGAGCCGACGCACCGGTATCCTCGACATTGCGCATGGTCAGATCAAGTTCGAGAACGCCATCCTCACTACGGAGGTCACGCGGTTCCGGTACTGGGTCTCCCGCTATCGGGCGCCGACACGGATCCTTGGATCCTTCCTTGGCACCTGCCGCATCGGTTAGCCTCAACCCTCCCAACGGCGACACCAGGCCGGCACCGAGAATGCGCAAGAACACCTTCATCGCAGCACGCCGCGGTATTGCGCGCCCAGCCGATTTTGGGACCAGCATATCTTTTCTAAGCCCAGGCGACCACCAGGACCCGGCTCCCTGACCAAAGAGGGCTTAGAGCATATTTTCTCGCTGTGACGCGCCCATGACAAAGCGCCGACGGGCTATCGTCGGCCGAGCGTCAGCATGGCACAGAGAAGTGCTCGCCGATCAGATCGGTCACCGCCCAGAGCGCTGGTCTAGTCACGGGCTGGCGAGGCGAACGCCGGACACCTTGCGACTCCCCGATGGGGGGATGGCAAGAAAGGTGCACACGGTATTCAAGCGTGAGCGCAACCGACCCACAATCGTCAGGTTGGGTTCTCGCGAAATGACGAGGGCGAATTTGATCTCGTCTTGCCAGGACGTCTCATCCAGTCCCTCGAATCAGAGAAATTCCTTGATGCGGCGACTGATTTCCTTCGCGACCTCTGCGCCATGCCGATTCAGGATGGCTTCAACCAGGTCCTTTCGCAGTTCGAGCAGCTCCTCGGCATTGGCCGAGCGCTCAATCTTCAACTGGACGAAGTATCCGCGTAGACCCAGGAATGTCGCTGAGACCTCGCACATGAGTTCATAGAGGCCATTGAAGCGTTCGATCTCGGTCATCTGCGTGCGGGCCGAGATCGATTCCTCGGCCTCAGCGTGCAGCGGATGATTGGGCTCGATCGACTCGATGAGGCCCATGGACTCCAGCTCATGCAGAGTCTCTGCGCCCGCATGGGTGGCCGCAATGAATTGTTGGAGCTTGGCGACTGTGCTGCGGCCGTCGACGAGAAGCAGGATCGTCCGGGCCGCCCGGGGTAGTTCAATGCTTCGATGCTGGATCGTTCGACGTCCGAGATCCGTCTTGACGAATACCTGCATCTGATCTATCGCAATAGCCATGAGAGTTCTCCCAAAAATAGGCCATAGTTCGGATGAAGCGCGAGATACTTGGATCAATCGGGGATCGATGGAGTGGCGAATCGGCCTGTACCGATGCTCTGCAGACTTGGTGTGCGACTCAATCCATATCGTCGCAGCGTGCTTCGCATGGAACATCTATCCCGAGCGCTTAAGTATTAGTCACGACAAACCGGTTTTCAAGCGCATATTTGTCAATGCGTGTCGTGTTCAGGAGAATAGGGAATTGTCCTAGGAACTCTTGGTGTCGAGACCGAGCACAAAGCAGAGTTCCGCGGAGCGCCACGCCTGCACGAACAGTCTGACTCACCTAGAAGAGGCAGGTTGATTCCATTCTGTGCGCTCCAGAATCTCCCTGTTGGACCGAGGTGACTTGAGTTCAGTACGAGCAGCTGCTGTGCATTCCAATGGGAGCTTCTCATCCTTTGGACGGATCATCGGCGATCTCTCTCGTGCTTCTTGTGACTCGATCCCCGTCGAGCGGGCGCTCCAAGCCCGGCACACGATGAAGCCAATCGCCCGGATGCCGTAGAGCGTCGCCGCCTCCGGCGACAACCAGACAAACCGAGCGGCCGATCGCAGCGGCGACCCTAAGTCGATCAGAGTCGCCGTGGGCGACAGCGACTAGGCAAGAGTTTGTTGGACCTCCTCCCACAGCGTGCGGACCAGATCGTAGGCTGGAACTGCTCGCGCCAGACTTGACGATTGTCCGGCCCAAGCTTGCATCTTCTGCACATCACCGTTACGTTGGGCTGCGGCGCGCATCGATGCGGTGAGCCCCCTTTGGACGGGATACGGCTGGATCGGAGGCGCGCTGTCACTTAGGGCCGCCCGCACATAATCTGTCTTGATACTGCGACCTGCGCGACCGCTAAAGGCCCGGCTAACGATCGTGTCCTCAGGTGCGGTGTGGCCCAGCGCCCTGGCCCATGCCGGATGAATGTCGGCTTCAGGACAGCGCAGGAAACCGGTCCCGATCTGAATGGCACTGGCGCCAAGGGCCAACGCCGCAACAATTCCGCGTGCGTCAGCAATCCCACCCGTGGCCACGACTGGAATGCTTACAGCATCGACCACCGCAGGCAGGAGTGCGAAGAGACCCACCTGCTGCGCTTCGGCATCCTGCGCGCTGAAACTGCCCCGGTGTCCGCCGGCCTCCATACCCTGTGCGACAACGACATCCGCCCCCGCAGCCTCGGCGGCGCGTGCCTCCGCGACCGTCGAAATGTTGGCCAGCCAGAGAATGCCTCGCTCCTTGAGCTGAACAACGAATTCAGCAGGATACAAGCCCATGACCGAGGAGACTGCGATCGGATTGCAGGCGAGCAGGGCCTCACACTGCGCCGAGAAGTCGGGTGGAGTCGCATTGCCCGCATCGGGTGCAACCGGCGGACCCCACGCGCCAAGAAACGCCCGCACCCTCTCTTCGGCGAGGGGATCTCGTGCAGGCGTCGGGTCGGGGATCCAGAGATTGACCTGGAACGCCTGGCAGCCGCCGCGTCGCACCTCTTCGGCCCAGGCAATGATCTGTTCCGGCTCCAGAAGAACGGCGCCGCAGGCAGCGAGCCCACCGGCTCTACCGACCGCGATCGACAGCGCCGGCGCCGGGACTCCGGCCATGGGCGCAAGAAGAATAGGAACTTCCAGGCCAAACCGATCACAGAAACTCCGGGCATGGGCCAGGCAGGAGCGCAGAACGGGACTCATACTCGAATTCTAGTCGGCCGGATCCCTCAAGGATAGTGTGCAAACGTCACATCCCCGTACTCGGGGCTTATCGAGGTTGACTCCCCACGCGGCCTTTTCTGTGGCGCGCAAATGTGCCGAGCAAAGAGTCTTCCGCAAGGTTGCCCGGCGGAATCGTTTCAGAGCGGCGGGTTTCGACCCAACGCACTACAAGTTCTCACCCCAAGCTCAAGGCGGCCCGAGGCTCTGCAGCACGTGCGCAGCGTTGGCATTTTGCGGATCGCGCTTGAGGGACTCGCCATAGTTCGTCAGAGCGCGCGCTCTGTCGCCATCAGCCAGGTATGCCTCGCCCAGGCTATCGTAGACATTGCCCGAGTCGGGGAAGGTTTCGGCATTGAGCTGAAAGATCCGAATGGCTGGTTTGATTTCCTTGGCCCGAAGGAGCTCGTATCCCAACGCATTGAGTTCCTTCTCGTCAACTTCCTTTACACCTGCATTGGATCGCTGGAATTCGTGGAATTGATCTATGGCCTCGTCGATTCCACGGGTCGCGATCGTGGCCGAAAGAGTCTCAGCGATGGATTGCTCGCCTGGAAGTGCAGCCCGTAGAGTCGGTAACCATACGACCATCGTCGATACGACTATTCCCGCGGCCGTTACAAGGGTCAATAAGAACAATGCGCCTGCCATGGCGATCGTCTGTGTCTTCGTGCCGCGGGCTTGGACCTGCAGATAGCACTCCAACACGAGAAGCGGAATCAGGAAGCAGCCAAATCCGAGGAACGTGAGGAACGGCCCCTCGAATGTCGCGGGATCGTATCCGAAGGGACCCTGGAAGACGAGCAACGAGAACATCAGCCCGATCCGGAAGAACCAGACGCCGCTGACAACCAGAAAGAGCCTCAATGCCCATCTGCGGTGGATGCCAAACTCGCGCGCCAGTGCGTAGCGCAACGCCATTGCGGCGCAGACGAGAATCAATAGGGCGTTCACGCTGCTCGCGACATGCTCCGACAGGTCGCCTATGGCCCCGCGAAACCAGATCATGTACAAACCCGCCAGGCTAGCGACTGACGCAACGAGCAGGAATAGTCTCCCGTTCCAGCGATGGAAGGTTGGCGCGTCACGCCGGACTTGGGGGATGAGCTGAAGTGCACCCGATACGATGATCGTCACTGCGGCGAGAACATGCGTGACGACAACGGCATTGCCCGTGGTCTCGCCGGGGATGTACCCATGCGTCATGAACCGGTTCCAGCTCAACCCATCTCCACGCAGGATGGCGCGACCGTAGAACAAGGCCACCGAAGAGACGAAGATCAATTGCCCCGTGATTGCAATCACAAGCCACAAACGGCTGATCCCGTTTAACAAGGCAGCGGGCGCAATGGGGGTTCTGACACCGTGTGACAGGGCTCCGGTACTCATGATTCCATCCCCTTTCTTGTGATCGGCTGACTCTGTAAGCTAGAAGGCTTCCTGATAGCGGCGAAGCCGCACCGCTGCAACCATGAACGCCGCCGCAATAGCCAGTCCAATCCAAAGTCCTGGGGTACTCAGGAAACGGAGTGGATCAAGCTTCGAGACAGAATCGATCACGAAGCTTCCCTCTCCCTCGGTGGAAAATGCGTGGCTGAAGCCCCCGACAAGGCGGTACTTGAGCGCGGATCCGATGTATGAGGTATGAAAGACAATCTTCTCAAGCAGGGCGATGGCCAAAGGGGGAAGGACGGCCCAGACAAAGCTCATTCGCTTTGCCCATCCAGAGACGAGCAGGAGCCAGCCGTACAGGGGCACGTACCAGAGCGCCATCACGAGAAGGACGTAGACCAGACCTATGGTCATGGGGATCCAGGGGATGAGCAGCCAAAGTTCTGCGGCACTCCTTCCGTGTACCAACAGTACGCCGCTGCTGAGCACCAGCATGACAAGCTGCGTGGCCACGATGATGACGAGTACGATGAGGGGCTGGATCACAACGGGGATGCTTGCCTTCGCAAGAACCGTCGTCAGATCAGAAACCGGCAGCGACTTCCAAAAGAGGATGCTGCGATCGCTGCGCTCGCCGTGGAGCGCTTCGAGGCTATAGAAGATGCTGACGATGACGGAAGTTATCAGGATCAGAAACGCAGCGAAGTGATAGGGTCTAGCCAACTCGGAGGACACCGAGAAGGAGTCCAGGTCGATTGCATCGCTCACTCTGCCGCTCAGGCCTGGCAATCTCAGCACAAAGATGACCAGTACGAGAGCGGCGGCGGCGAGAGGCGCGATGTAGAGAGAACGGTTCTCCCAGAGCTCACGACGGATTGACCAGTACAGGGGCCGGGTCGGTGACAGGGTCGCCGGAGAGGGAGCCCTGGACTCGGCATCGGGGGCTAACGCGGAAGGCGAGATCATGAGTTGGCTCCTGCTACCGGATGGGAGTGCTCGCCCATCATCGCGACGAATAGATCGGCCAGTCCGGGTGTGCGGACCTCGCCGAGTTCGGCAAGCTTCTCGCGATCGCCGTTACCGAAGAGCAGGATGCTGCGTCCGAACACCTGACGTTCGTGCAGAGGATTCAATGCGCGAGCGGCCAGAAGGCTGTCAGCTTGCACCATGACTTCGACGTACTGGGATTCGAACTGGTCCATGCTGCAATTCAAGACCAGCCGCCCCTGGTTGACGAACACGACATCGGTCAGAACGTGCTGAATCTCTTCGACTTGGTGGGTCGTGATGATGATGGTTCTGCTCTTGTCATAGTAGTCGTTGAGCAGAGAATCGTAGAACTGCTTGCGGTAGAGAATGTCAAGGCCCAGTGTGGGCTCATCAAGTACAAGCAATCTGGCATCGATCGCCATGACGAGTGCCAGATGCAACTGCGTCACCATACCCTTGGACAACTCCCGGATTCGGCTTGCGCGTTTGATGGCAGTCTTGCCAAGAAGAGCTTCTGCTTTGTGCCGGTCAAAGCGGGGGTGCACGCCAGCTAGGTAGTCCAGGGACTGCGCGACGCGCATCCAGCGGGGAAGGACCGCCACATCTGCGATGAAGCAGACGTCGCGCATCAGACGATCGCGGTCCCTCCAAGGATCGAGTCCGAGGACTCTTAGCTGGCCCGCGTAGGGGGTGAGACCCAACATGGCCTTGAGCGCCGTGGTCTTTCCCGCGCCATTAGGGCCAATGATTCCGACGATATGGCCTTCGTCGACGGTCAGGTCAACCCCGTCCAGGGCAACCGTCGAACCAAAAGACTTGCGCAGGCCGCGAGCTTCGATGCAGGTCATGGGGTCACTCCTCCTCGCGAGTACGAGGAGGCGGCGCCTCGGCGATCGCAGCACCGAGGAGCTGCGCTGTGTCCAGACCCAGCCGATGAATGGTCGCGTGCACACGTGGCCATTCCTCCATGAGGAATCTCTCGCGCTCCGATTGGAGCAGCAAGGCGCGCGCCCCCGAATTGACGAAGAGCCCGAGGCCGCGTCTTTTTTCCACGAGATTCTCGTCGACCAATTGCTGGTAGGCCTTCAGTACCGTCAAGGGATTGACCCGCGATTGCGCAGCGACCTGGCGTACCGAAGGCAGCGGATCGCCTTCGCTGAGCGTGCCTTCGAGAATCATGACGACGACCCGGTCGCGAATCTGCCGGTAAATGGGCTGACTGTCGTTCCATTCTCGTTCCATGGTGGGTTCCAGAAGTCCTAAACGCTAGGATTGCGCGCGATTGCTCGAGTCGATCATGCCGCTGCAGCTTTTCGGATCGGTTGCTTTGCACGGCGCGCGCCTTTCAAGAGATGTCGCACGAGCGGACTGACCCTTGGGCGGACTGACCCTTGGGCCCTAACGAACCAGGCCACTCGGGCAGGGTCGTGAGACGTCCGCTAAGAGATCCTGTGTTATACATAACTATAACACCAACTCATTGGCATGCAAGTAGCTGTTGAGGGCCTCACAGGATGTCGCTTCGCGTCGGGATCAGGGGGCCGAGCGTAACTGCGCAAGCTTGGGGCACCGAGTTGGTCGTCTGAGACCTTGGGTAGTGCTCAAACCTGCCGATAGGGAGATCAACACACTCGTCCCTAATGGTCCCGCCCCTATGAACCCTAAGCAACGCGATTCGCTTCACGAAGCCCAGTCGATCGTCCTGGCGTATCGACCGTATGAGGACAAGCACGCGCTGTGCGTCGGGGAGCTAAAAGCCAAGATTTCCGAGATCCTCGAGCAGGAGTTATCCAAGGATGAGTCGAGCGGAAGGGACAGCGTGGTCGATCTGCTCCGGCTGGTTCGAGCCGAGCTCGCTAGAAATTTCCCGGACGCTGAGGTACCGACGTTTCGCCGTAGGGTGCTTCACTAAACGGTCCTGGTCCAGCCCAGAGCCTGGTACCCCAGAAGTCCCAGGGCCTGATTTCGGGGCCCAGCCGACGGCGTGCGTGAGTCACTTCGACTCACAAGAGCGCACTCTCGCCCCGACTCACTGAAAGCGAGCCGACAGGATGGTCGCGCCGTCTGGGCTGGTGCACGCTTTCCTTGACATGCAGGTATTTACCTGCCTAAAATGTGGACATGCAGGTTTTTACCTGCCTAAAGAGGACCCGGATTCAAGGAATTTCGATGAAGGAGATCGACAAGGTGTTCAAGGCCCTAGCCGACCCCAGCCGCCGCGAGTTGCTCGATCGTCTCTACGCCAGAAATGGACAGACGTTGAGCGATTTGTGCCAAGGGCTCGACATGGCGCGCCAGTCGGTGACGCAGCACCTGGGTCTGCTCGAAGAGGCCAATCTCATCTCTGTCCAGCGGCAGGGACGGGAAAAGCTCCACTACTTCAATCCCGTTCCCATTCACGACATTTATGAGCGCTGGATTCGGAAATTCGAACAGGAGCGGCTCGAAGCCCTGCACCAGTTCAAGGCCAATCTCGAAAGGAAATGACCATGACCACGGAGAAGTTCGTCTATGTGACCTACATCGCCACGACCCCGCAGAAGGTCTGGAGTGCCCTACTCGAAGGGGACTTGACGCGCCAATATTGGAAACACGAAAACGTCTCCGATTGGAGACCGGGCTCCAGCTGGGAACTGGTTGCCGACGACGCAAAACGCACCATGAAGCACGTTGGCAAGGTGTTAGAAGCGATTCCGAACAGGCGCCTGGTTCTGACCTGGGGCGATGTCGGCCAGGCCTCGGAAGCGAGCAAGCATTCTCGCGTTGCCATGGATCTCGAGATGGTGGGTGAGACGGTGCGCCTGACTGTGACGCACGACGAGCTCACGCCCGAAATGCAGGTCAAGATCACTTATGGATGGCCGTGCGTGCTGTCCAGCCTCAAATCATTCCTCGAAACAGGTCGCCCGCTCGAGATCTTTGCCTGACTCATATTCAGATCCTAGCAACCTGCGCCTCTTCCCCCGAAGGAGTTCACCATGCCTGACATTCTTCACCGCGTCGGCATCGACGCCAAACCTGATCAAGTATTCGACGCGCTCACAACGATTAAAGGGATCCGCGGATGGTGGGCCAGCACCGCAAGTGGCAGCGCGGCAAACGGCGGGCTCACCCATTATGGTTTTTGCGACATGCTCGTGACCGCCGCTGAACCCGGCAAATTGGTGCGCTGGCGCTGCACGGCCGGCCCCGAAGAGTGGATCAATACCGACGTCATCTTTGGGCTTGAATGGAAAGAGGGCCAGACGTACGTTCTTTTCAAGCATGCGAACTGGAAAGAGCCGGTCGAGTTCATGCACCACTGTAGTACCAAGTGGGCGACCTTCCTGTTAAGCCTGCGGGATTGGGTGGAAAGGTCAGCCGGGCATCCTCTTCCAGAGGACCTGAAGATTGAGGTCAATGAGGGAATGAGATGATGACCGCAGCGGCCTGGGGAGGAACGGGAAAAGGACTTGCTGCCCGAGTTGAAAGTGCACGTCGCTCTTGGCAACCAAGCGTGCAACCAAGCGTGCAACCCATGAGCTTCCCCGGGAATTTCGGATACCAAGGGTAATGCCTAAAATGGCAACCTTGGAGGTCCAAAATGGTGAAGATTCCGAAGGCGGAGTACACGCACGAGTTCAAGCTCGGGGCGGTAAAACGTGTGCAGGATGGTCGAACGGTCGC
>CAJCID010000312.1 GCA_903970305.1 Rhodospirillales bacterium
GCTCGAGCATCTGGATGTCGTCAAGCCCTATGGCCACTACTACATGATGGCGAACAATCCGGCCATCGCGCCCCTTGGCGAGGCCAAGCCGAATACCGAGATCTTCCGGCTCCTGGCAGAGCGCATGGGGTTCACCGAAGAATGCTTTCGCGATTCTGATCGGGACATCGCAGCCGTGGCCATCGAGAAGGACTGGGATATCGATCTGGTCCTCAAAGCGGGCTGGCAGCGCGTCGGGCCGCCCCGCACGGAGGCGCGCTATGCTCATGGTGGCTTCGCCACCCCGTCGGGCAAGGTCGAATTCTTCTCGGAGGCGGCGGCCCGGCAGGGCCTGGATCCCCTGCCGACCTATACCGGCCCGGCCGAGGATGTGCGCTCCGAGCGGGCCCGGACCTATCCGTTGGCTCTGATCTCGCCACCGGCACGTAACTTCCTGAATACGACCTTCGTGAATGTGACGAGCCTGCGGGCCACGGAAGGCGAGCCCTGGGTCGACATCCATCCCGGGGACGCACTTGCACGCGGCCTTGCCAACGGGTCGATGGCGCGCGTGTTCAACGATCGTGGCAGTCTACTGCTGCGTACACGGGTGACCGATCGCGCTCGTCCAGGCGTCGTCGTTGCGCTGTCGATCTGGTGGAAGAAACTCTCGGCGGACAGCAAGAATGCGAACGAGCTGACCAGTCAGGAGCTGACCGACCTGGGGGGAGGCCCCCTCTTTTACGATTGCCTCGTCCAGGTCGAGCCAGCGGTTGTCGAGTAGCTTGTTCGCCCGCCTCGTCCCCGGGTGCCTGGCACGTCTGGTCGCGGCGGGCGGCTGCGTCGCCCTTGCCGGTTGCGCAAGCCTCTCCTACTACACGGAATCGGTCGGGGGCCATCTCGCCATCCTGCACGCGGCGCGTCCGATCGATGACTGGCTGTCGGATCCGGCGGCGCCTGTGGCCTTGAAGGCGCGCTTGACCGAGGTCGAGCGGATCCGCGCGTTCGCCTCGAGCGACTTGGGGCTGCCGAACAATGCGAGTTACCGGTCCTATGCCGATCTGAAGCGGCGCTACGTCGTCTGGAATGTGTTCGCAGCGCCAGCCTTGTCGCTCGAGCTGAAGACATGGTGCTTTCCCGTCGCCGGTTGCGTCACCTACCGAGGATACTTCGAGGAGAGCAAGGCGCGCACTTATGCCCAGGGCCTCTCCGAGGAGGGTTTGGATGTCGCGGTCGCTGGAGTGCCCGCGTATTCGACCCTTGGCTGGACCGCTGATCCGGTGCTATCGACCTTCATTGATTATCCCGAGGGGGAGGTCGCACGGCTCATCTTCCACGAGCTTGCGCACCAGCTCATCTATCTCGAAGGGGACTCGACCTTCAACGAATCCTACGCCAGCACGGTCGAGCAGGTCGGAGTTGAGCGCTGGCTCCTAGCCCAAGGGGATGCCGCCATGCGTGAACGCTATGAGCGCTTTGCGGGGCGCCAAAGAGCCTTCCAGAATCTTTTGGGCCAGGCGCGGGCGCGCCTCGAGGGGGTCTATGCGTCAGCCTCGAGCGACGCCGAGAAGCACTCCGGCAAGGAGCTGGTCTTGCGGCAGCTGCACGCCGCTTACGAGCGCGAGAAGGCCAGTCCGGACAGCGCCCTCTATGGCTTTGGCGGCTACGACGCCTATTTCGCGCAGGACCTGAACAACGCCCATCTGGCGGCGATTGCGACGTACACGCAAAGGGTCCCGGCTTTTGTTAAGCTCCTAGACGAGGAGGGGGGCGATCTGCCGCGCTTTTACGAGGCCGTGCGCAGACTGGCCCATCTGCCGGCTCCCGAGAGGGAGGCCCGTCTGGACGAACTCGCCAGAGGCGCACCCCAAGGCGCTCACTAACAGGAGGATAGACCGTGGCCGATGCCAACACCGATGAGACCCACTTCTGGCTGAAGAGCTACCCGCCCGGGGTCCCGGCGATGATTGACTACAGCGCCTATACCTCCTGCGTCGACATGATCGACCAGGCGATCGCACAGTACGGTCCGCGCACGGGCTTCATCTCGATGGGCAAAGGCCTGACGTATGCCGAACTTGACGGCCACGCGCGCAGTTTTGCCGCCTGGCTCCAGGCTCGCGGATTCGCGCCTGGCTCACGCGTGGCCATCATGATGCCCAATCTCCTCCAGTATCCGATTGCCATCTTGGGCATTCTGCGCGCTGGCTGTGTCGTCGTGAACGTCAATCCGCTCTACACACCGCGCGAACTCGAACACCAGCTGCGCGACTCGGGCGCCCAGGCGATCATCGTGCTCGAAAACTTCTGCGCGACCTTGCAACAAGTGATCGGGCGGACCCCGATCCAGTCGGTCGTCGTGGCGAGTGTCGGCGACCTGTTGGGATTTCCGAAGCGCAATGTCGTGAACTTTGTCGTGCGCAACGTCAAGAAGCTCGTGCCGGCCTTCGAGATCGACAATGCCGTGCGCTTTAATACGATGCTGGCAGAGGGATCCGCATTGCCCTTTAAGCCCGTGGAGATCGGTGCCAATGACGTGGCCTTCCTGCAATACACGGGAGGCACGACAGGAGTCTCCAAGGGCGCAACGCTCCTGCACCGCAACATCGTCGCCAATGTGCTCCAGTCCGAGGCCTGGATGCAGCCGGCACTTGCGCGTGAGCCTCACCTCGAACAGATCGTGTCGGTGTGCGCGCTGCCGCTGTGTCACATCTTCGCGCTGACCGTATGCTGCCTCTTGGGCACGAAGACCGGTGGCGTGAACATTCTCATCAGCAATCCGCGCGATATCGGAGCCTTCCTGAGGGATCTACGGGGCCAGCGGGTCAATATGCTGCCCGCCGTGAACACGCTCTACAACGCCTTGCTGCACCACCCGGATTTCCAGTCCGTCGACTGGAGCGGGCTACGCATGTCCAACGGGGGCGGCATGGCCGTGCAACGCGCGGTCGCCGAGCAGTGGTTTGCGGCGACGGGTTGTCCGATCGTGGAAGGCTACGGACTGTCCGAAACGTCCCCGTCGGCCACCTGCAATCCGGCCAATGCGACCGAGTACAGCGGCTCGATCGGCTTGCCCCTGCCATCGACTGAGATCGTCATTCGGGACGACGAGGGTCAGGACGTCCCGCTTGGTCAACCCGGTGAGATCTGTATCCGTGGGCCGCAGGTCATGGCGGGGTACTGGAATCGCCCCGATGAGACCGCCAACGTGATGCTG
>CAJCID010000313.1 GCA_903970305.1 Rhodospirillales bacterium
GGCGCAGGAGGAGCCGATTTACGCGGAGCATGGGCTTGCGGTGCCGCACCCGGAGTCGGCGTGGTCGTGCCCGACGTGGCCCCGCCAGCCTGCGTCGGCGCCGCCCTGATCTTGGCGCCGTCAGTCAGACGATCCGTGCCGTCGATAACGACCGTGTCGCCAACCGATAACCCCGACCGGATCGCGGTATTCTTGCCATCGCTTGGCCCGAGCGTCACTTTACGGATGGACACCGTGTCGTCAGCGGTCTTCACGAGATACACATAGTCGCCCGGGGCGCCGCTTAAGACCGCAGGTGTGGGCACAAGCACGGCGTTGGTGAGCGTGTCCACCTGCAGTTTGACGTTGACGAACTCGCTCGGAAAGAGCGCCTCGTCATCGTTCGGAAAGCTTGCGCGCAAGGTCACCGTACCAGTACTGGTTGTCATTTGATTGCTCAGCGCATACAGAGTACCGCTCGCAATCATCTTGTTGTTGTCGCTCGCATAGACCGTCACGGGCAACTGGGCACCGGCGTTGACCCGCGCGATGACCCGCGCGAGGTCATTCTGTGCGACTGTGAACTCGACCGTGGTCGGCTTCATCGTGGTGATGACAGCAATTCCGGGTGAACTCGATGCCGTCACGTAATTGCCTGGATCGATGAGTCGCAGGCCTACGCGACCCGCGATGGGCGCGACGATGTGGCAGTAGATGAGATCGAGCTTGTACTGGGCGATGCTCGCATCGTCGGCTTTCACCTGCGCTTCGTCCTGCTTCACCAGGAAACGCTGGTCGATGAGCGTTTGCTCCGCGATCGCCTTCTGTTTGTTCAGCGTCTCATAGCGATCCAGGTCGGAGCGCGCCTGGTCGAGCGATGCTTGGTCCTTCAGGAGAGTGGCCTGGGCTTGTTGCAAATCGATTTGATACTGGCGAGGATCGATCTGCGCGAGGAACTGGTCCTTCTTGACGTCCTGTCCCTCTTTGTAACCGACCTCGGTGAGATAGCCGCTCAGCTGCGGGAGCACGGTCACCGTAGCGACGGGCGTCACCGTACCGAGCTCTGACAAGACCTCCGGCATGTCGCCCTGGAAGGCCTTGGCTACCTTGACCACTTCAGGCTGCGGGGGACGCTGAGGCTTCTTACCTTCGAGGATGTGAATCACCACGAGAATGACCAGGGCCAACAATATGGCCCCCAGGATCCAACGAAACCAGTGAATCCCACTCCCCTTTCGGGCATCCTGCGCTTCAATCATATGGACTCCGACCGGACCTGCAATAGAGTTGAGGTGCCACCGCGCGTTCGGACAGGCAGTTGTTCGACAATATTGCAAAGGCAATGGTTCTGCGGCTCGCGCCGCCGCTGCGCTCGGCAGCCAGTCGCAGTATGCCGCCTCGGACGATCACCGGTCGAGTGCATTGAGAGTTGCAGGCCGTTGCAAAAACTCACGATCGGATGACCGCGCCGCCGCTGCCGAAGATGCTGTGTCTCGCGCGCCGCCTGAAGAAAAGAGATCTCCAAATCAATAACTTGCAACACTTTTCCATCTCGAAAGTCTGGCAAGCCGCGGACCTTTCCTGGCGCAGCCCAAGCGCTGGCCCCGAGAATGAGTATCTCGACTCTGTAGGAGATCGCGCCATCAGAGTGACTCCGTGTTCGGATGATGGAGCCCGTGCACAGAGTAAGACGGGGCGCTTCGGATCATCCTACCCCGGCCCATCTGCCGATTCTCATCGCTCGGGAGTCCCTGGCTCCTGCTACGGGGAATTTCCGGATGTTAGAGTACCGAGACGCGGTGTCGTATGCGCTCTATCGAGAGCGTTCGACCGACCAGCCGGGGCGCACAGGGAACGCAGTATCACCCCCGCTGGCGGCAAAACTCGTGCTCTTCTAGAATAGAGCCTGGACTCTATTGGCAGGGAAATCCATAAGATGAAAATCTTCCCCATTTCAATCGCGCTGCTGTACCTTAGCGTACCTGCGGGCGCCGCCCGCGCCGATTCGATTGAAAAGCCCACCTTCGATGTCGGTGACTCGTGGAAGTACGCGATTACAGTCGAGAAGGGGAAGGACTGGTCCGAAACTCATGATGAGATCAGTGTCGCGCGCGTGACGCGGACGGGCATCTACGTCGAGACCAAACCTTCCGGCTCGAGCCAGGCCCCCACCGAGTCGATCTGGGGGGAGGACTGGAGTCGTATCCGCAGCGTCGACGGGCAGGAAACAGTCGTCAATCGCCCCCTCGCCTTCCCGCTTTCGCAGGGTAAGCTGTGGGATGTGAAGTTTACTGAGGCGCATCCCAACAAGCAACTTCACGTGCAGACCACCAATCTTCAGTACAGCGTCGTCGGTAGCGAAGATGTATCGGTGCCTGCCGGTACCTTTCACGCGATCAAGATCGAGGCCGAGGGTACCTGGTCGGGCGAGCTCGAGCCAGCCAAGACCGTGGTCCAGGGGGTGGACTTGCGTGCCGGGGACACGACCATGTTCACGCAGGCAAAGTCCGTGACACCACAGACGGTTACGGGACATATCTACAAGGCCTTCTGGTACGCGCCCGAGGTGAAGCGTTGGGTCAAGTCGGTGGAAGAAATGTACAACAGTGCGGGTGTTCGAAACGAACGTACGACAACCGCACTGGAGGCAGTCAAGCTGGCGGACAAGTGATGCGCATGGTCCGTTTTCGATAGAACCGCCCGGCTGCGCGGCATTCGCTCGAGAGAACTTTTTTCGAATCGCGGCCAACGTGCAGGCAGTCCCGATCCCGTGCCGTTAGGGCCGTACTGTATCTTGCCTGCTCACCCCATGACCATGACGGTGCCTCGTCTCCATATTGGCACGTGCACTCGCAGGTCCCCCACCCGACGGCGCAATCGGCATTGATATCACAGCAGATCGGTCTGGGATGCGCTTCAGGTCGCCGTGCCTGCAGTCTGTCGCCTGTCACCAACGAGCTGGCCGATAGGAAGTAAAGTTCGTACAGCACCATCCTTGGGAGTTCTTTCATGAGATGTCCGGTATCCCCGATCGGTATCGCCTTCGTTGTAGGCCTATCGACAATATCCTTGGCGGCGTGGTCGGCCGAGGCCCCGCCGGTGGCGCCTGTGAGACCCGTGACCGACAGCTACTTTGGCGTGTCAGTAGTCGACAATTATCGCTACATGGAAAATCTGAAGGATCCCGAGGTACAGGCTTGGATGAAGGCACAGGCCCGTTACACGCGAGGCGTCATCGACAGGATCCCTGGACGACTCGCACTGGCAAGCAAGATCCAAAGCTTGATTGGCAAGGACTTGTTCAGGGGCAATTTCGTTCGGCGCGGTGAAAGACTCTTCTATTTTCTGCAGGAACCAGGCGCCGATCTGCCCAAGCTCGCTTACCGGGACGGCCTCCAAGGCGAGGAGCATGTCCTGGTCGATCCGGCCAAACTCGGCAAGGACACCGCGCACCACGTCGCGCTGGACTGGTACTCGCCGTCCTGGGACGGACGTTACGTCGCCTACGGACTCTCGGAGGGAGGGTCCGAGCAGAGCGTCTTACATATCGTCGACCTCACGACCGGCGCCACGCTGAGCGAATCCATCGATCGTACCAGTGACTGCATAGTCTCATGGGGCAAGGACAATCAGTCGTTCTTTTACTTGCGATATCCCAAGCCAGGACCCGATACACCACCGTCAAAGACGCTCTATAACGCAGTCACTTTCTTGCACGTTATCGGTCGGAACGCCGATGGCGACGGAGATGTCGCAGTTTTCGGTCGCGGTGTTTCGCCGAATGTCGAGGTACCTGAAGGCCAAGGGTCCTATGTCCTCCTCGCACCGGATTCGGACTATGCCATCGCCGTTGCCAATCACAACATGGACAACAATCCGAATACGTTCTACGTCGCTCCCTTGAACGAGATACGCGGCGCGCAGACCCCCTGGCACAAGATCGCGGAACCGGACGACGGCGTTACTGAGGTCCAGATGCATGGCGACCGCCTCTACTTCTTGTCCGACAAGGGCGCGTCACGGTTCCAGATCCTGTCAACCCCGCTCGCCCATCCCGACATCGACCATGCTCTGGCGGTCTTCCCAGAAGGCCCTCATGTGATCAATTCATTCGCCGCCGCGAGCGATAGCCTCTACGTGGGGGTCCGGGCCGGGGCGTCCTTTGAATTGCATCGTGTTGCGTACGACGGAGGGGAGCATGAACAGATTCACCTGCCAATCACCGGGTCAATTTACGGGTTGAAGGGAGACTCGTCGAGGCAGGGGGTCATGTTCGATCTCGAGGGCTGGGTCGATGCTCCGCGCGAGTTCGCCTACGACCCAAACAAGAAGGTGGTCTCGGACACCGGTCTCATACCACCTGCAAGAACCGAATCAAGAGATCTCGAGGCTCATGAAGAGTTTGCGACCAGCTACGACGGGACGCAAATTCCCGTATCGATCATCTCCCAGAAAGGCGCCAAGCGCGATGGATCTCACCCGACGCTTGTCTTCGGTTACGGCAGCTATGGAATCTCGATGGATCCATCCTTCAACCCCCAATGGCAAGCCTGGATTGCTCAGGGCGGAATCATCGTCGTTTCGCACATGCGCGGCGGCGGCGAATATGGC
Organism: Rhodospirillales bacterium; assembly: GCA_903970305.1. GTDB lineage: Bacteria > Pseudomonadota > Gammaproteobacteria > Burkholderiales > Burkholderiaceae_D > BOG-994. The sequence goes on from CAJCID010000313.1 coordinate 4,591, forward strand.
GATAGTTGGCATCGCGCGGGACAGAAGCAATGGAAGATCAACACGATCCTGGACTTCATCGCCTCGGCTCAACACATGATTGACGAGCACTACACCCAATCGAAATTCCTCGTGGCAAACAGCGCCAGTGCCGGGGGCATTGTCATGGGTGGGGCAATCACCTTGAATCCAGGACTCTTCCGGGTAGTGCTCGACGACGTGGGGATGTCCGATTCGCTGCGTTTTGAGACCGAGCCCAATGGGCCGCCGAATGTTCCTGAATTCGGCTCCACGGCAACCGAGGAAGGTTTTCATGGTCTGTATGCGATGAGTTCGTACGCGCATATCCAAGATGGAACACCCTACCCGGCTGTGATGTACACAACCGGAGCCAACGATCCACGCGTGTCTTCGTGGCATATGATGAAAATGGCGGCGCGCACCCAGGCCGCGACCAACAGCGGGCGTCCGGTCTTGTTGCGCATCGATTTCGATGCCGGCCACGGCATCGGCTCCGGGTTGTCGCAGTACGCAAGCCAACTCGCCGACGAGTGGGCCTTCGCCCTGTGGCAGATCGGTGAACCTGGGTTCCAGCCAAAGCACTGAGCGGGATAAATTTGGCTACACAGTTTCCAGAGGACCATGCTCGGCCCCCGAGCTTGTCGATCAAAGCCAAATCGCCTCTCGACACGATCAGCCTGCCGATCGGTGTTGACACGTTGAATGCCGTTACGGGACATGGGCCAAATAGTGATGGGCCAGACCATGACCAGTAAGGAGATCGAATTCACGATGGAGATCGTGTGCACGGAGCTACCTGGAGCAGGACCCCGTTCTCTTCATTTGGGGATTCAGCGCGACGAAGTGATCACCGAGATCGCGTCGGCCGATTCGAAAAAAATCGTTTTTAGCCCCACGTTCCGGGCCCGCCAGAATACCGATGGTTCAGTTAACTTCTTGGGCCCGTTTGCTCACGGGCCAAAGGCCGAGAGATTTGTCTATCTGAATTGGACCACAACGAAAGTGCCGACGGCCATGGTCGGGCGCATCAAACTTCACTTGAATCACATCAAGTGGGACGCGGTGGAAAGAGCTGCGCAGCTCAAGAAGCCCATCCGGGCGTGTCTCGTCCTGACGAACGCGAAAGGGGGTCCTGTGCTGGCGTCCGTGCGGGCGGATGTGGCGAAATGGGAGTGGGCCTAGCCTCTAGGTCGAGTCAGAATCTATTAGACATTCACAACACTCGCGCAATTCAAGCAAGTCGTGTTGAACGGCAGACTTTTGAGACGCTCGGCGCTAGACCAGATGCTAGAGCACGCTCTGGCGCTGGCAAACGGCCAGTAGGTGGACGCATCTGGCTAAGGAAAGAGGAAGACGCAAAGAGTGCCCGTACGCACGCCTAGGCTAATTGGGCGGTGCCAAACGCGATGCCCCCACCAAGTGCCACCACCTCGCTCGGGACACTGTTCACGGAGACTATGAAGGCCCTGGCCGGGAGGCTGTTGGTCGACGAGGGCGTAACGTATCGAGGAGTGCGCAGAGCCTTTACGAATCCACTTAGCTCCGCGAGATTACAACCTCGACATACTCGCTGGGCACGACCAGAGACGCCGGCCCAGCCCGGTTCATCCGGTTCAACAGATCAGTCAGCTCGAGTTCCAGTGCGGTGGCACTTTCGGGTGGAAGAGCCGCGAAAGCCTTGTGGACCGGTCCATACCAGGTACGAAATACCTCGATGAAATGCGCAGGGGACCGGTAACGGAAATTGAAAACTCGCTTCGTCACCGTGATCTCGGCCGCGTTCTCTCCGAACAGGGAACGTAGATGTGCTTCGACGCCCCACAGCGAAGGCGGCTTCACCCCGGCCGGTGGCGGCAAATGCCGCCCCAGCGTCTTGAAGACCTGGCCGATGAAGCCCTCAGGGGTCCAGTTTGCGAGCCCAATTCTGCCGCCTGGGCGACACACCCGGCCTAGTTCGTTGGCGGCCTTCCCCTGGTCGGGGGTGAACATGACGCCAAAGGTCGAAAGCACGGCGTCGAAACTCGCGTCGGTGTAGGGCAGCGCCTCGGCGTCGGCGGTCTCGAAGTTCACATCCAGGGCCTCTGCGCGGGCGCGCTCCCTGCCGCGATCCAGCAGGCCTGCCACGTAGTCGGTCGAAGTCACCCGACAGCCCCGGCGCGCGGCGGCCAGGGTCGCGTTGCCGTTGCCCGCAGCAACGTCTAGGACGCGCTCATCACAGCGCAGGTCGCATGCCTCGGCGAGCAACTCGCCGACGAGTTGCAGGGTCGTACCGATCACGGCGTAGTCCCCACTCGCCCACGCGGTCATTTGACGGGTTTTCAGGGCGTTTAGGTCAGTAGGAGCGTTCATGGTAGTGGGATCCCTATTTGTCGAGTCATCGAGGTCGGTCTTGCCGGATAGGTCGGCTGCTCAGAAAAAGCGACTGCCGATCGGGTACGACAGTGTCCCGTAAAACCCGGAAAGCCGTCCTACCCGTGCTACCGGCTCTCCTGACCAATCGTCCGCATGTCACCGACGGCTAGGACCGCTTATCAAGCGCACGAAATCTCGGCAAATCGAGGCGGGCAAGGAACAGTCCCTCGCAACTCCACTAGCCGGATACGAACTACGCGCTCACAATTGCCAGAATGAGGGTATGTGGAGATCACCATGACAACAGAAGAAATCGCCGCGGCAGTACATCGAGTCGAGTCGGTGCTGCGACGGCGCCCCGAGGCTGGGATCCATGACGACGCGCCGGCATCCGCGCAATGGAGCGGCGGCCTGAAGGTCACGATCACTCACGGTAATGGATTCCAGCTCGAAACCGATATGCCGCAAGAGTTGGGCGGGACCGGTCAAGATGTCACACCAGGTTGGCTGTTCCGGGCTGGACTGGCCTCCTGTGCGGCGACGCGAATTGCCATGGCCGCCGCCACTGAAGGCATCGCGCTAAGCATGCTTGAACTGACTGCGAGCAGTCGTTCAGACTTACGTGGGCTCGTCGGCATGACGGACCGAGACGGTGCGCCGGTTTCGGCCGGGCCGCTCGAGGTGAATTTGCATGTCCGGATCCGTGCACCTGGCGTCTCAGTTGAGCGGTTGAAGCTTCTGGTGGAAGAGAGCCATCGCTGTTCCCCGGTATCCTGTGCAATGCAGGAGGCGACTCCCGTGGCCCTGCATATCGAGGTTCAGACTCTGTGATGGACGCCCTCTCGGAAACCCTGCGAGTCGTGCAGCTGGTCGGGGCTATCTTCATCAATGCCCGATTCACCGCCCCTTGGTGCTATCAATCGCCAAGCGCTGATACCGCGGCGAGGCTCCTCGAGCCTTGCGCCGAACGTGTCGTCATCTTCCACATGATCATGGAAGGTGAGTGCTTCGTGGAAATGGACAAACAGGCGCCGGTGCGGTTGACCGCTGGCGACGTCGTTATTTTTCCCGAGGGCAATGCCCACCGCATGGCCTCCGAACCGGGACTTGCGCCTGCATCCGGGGCGGGTCTGGACAAGGTGCTCTCGCGGCGTCCGCGGCAACTGACGTATGGCGGTGGTGGTACTGAGACGCGCTTGGTCTGCGGCTACCTTGCTTGTGATGCCCGCCTCGCACGACTCCTCCTCGCGGGCTTGCCTTCACTGCTGCGCGTCAATGTGCGAGGATCGAACGCCGGCATCTGGCTCGAAGCTTCCTTGCGCTACGCCCTCGTCGAGGCGCGTTCGCCCAGACCCGGCGGCGCCGGCGTCCTCGCCAAGCTTGCCGAAGTACTTTTCATCGAGGTCCTGCGCCTGTACATGAACGAGCGTAGCGAGGGCCGTACCGGGTGGCTCGCAGGAGTAGGCGATCGGATCGTCGGCGCAGCGTTGACCTGCCTGCACAGGAGCCCTGCACACCCCTGGACGCTGGAAGAATTGGCGCGCGAAGCAAACACATCAAGATCGGTGCTCGCGGAACGCTTTCAGAATCTGATGGGTCATTCGCCGATGCAGTATCTGACCCAGTGGCGCATGCTGCTCGCGGCAAATCTCTTGCGGCGGAGCAATGTCCGTTTGGCACAGGTCGCGATGGAGGTGGG
>CAJCID010000314.1 GCA_903970305.1 Rhodospirillales bacterium
CCTCGAGATCGTGAAAATCGAACTCCACGCCAAAGAGCGGATTCAGGCACTTGTACAGAGCCTCCTTGGCAGAGAAGAGCAGACTCACATAGGGACCCCAGCCCAGAGTCGTCACTTCGTCGCGTCTTTGTTCGGCCTCGCTAAGGATCGCCGGCGCGAGCCGGGCGGCCCGATCGTCCTCGAGAATGCGCTCGAGGTCGATACCCACGGCGCGCACGGCGCGGGGGCCTTCCGTGGGGCCCGCGGCAGCCCAGGCGAGACCATGCGAGTGGGCGATCGAGCCCGTGAAGCCCTCTGGCCACTCGGGCCAGCGGCCCTGCGCGATCGGCAAGGCTGCGGGTTTGTCGCAGCCAGCCGCGCTCAAGGCCTCGCGCGCGGCCAGTCGGCCGGCGAGAAATTCGATGCGGCGCGACTCCACCGCCCGGTCCAGTTGCGCGGGCAGCGTGATCCCGAGAGCGCGCGCCGCCGCGTCGGACGCACCCAGGGCCTGGATCTCGGCACAGCTTTTGCGCTGGCTCGCGCACCCGCCCCCAAGGAGTGGATCAGACAGCATTCCAGGCGCGCGAGCGGGTCCAGTCCACGACGCGTGCGAGAAGCCGCTCGCGGTCTTCGGCAAAGATATAGGTGTGGTCGGCGTTCGGGAAGTACTCGACCTGGACCTGACCGCGCGGCACCAACCCCCTGAACATCGCGTGAAACTGCCCGGCGTAGTTGTAGTAGTAGGCCACGCCCCCTGTGTAGAAGTAGAGCAGGTGGGCACCGCGATCGACAAGCCCCTGGATCTCGCGCTCGACTTCTGAGCGGGGACCGAAGGGCTTGCGCTGGCCGTGAAACCCGAACTCGGACAGGTCCTTCCTGCTTGGCCCGAGCTTGCGGCGCAGGAAATTCAACCAGGGGCGCACGCGCCAAAGGCGCGGCAGGTAGTGCCACACGTAGCTGGCAGCCGTGCGGTATCCATGTCCGTCAAGGAAGATGGCACCGATGACGCGCGAGTCGCGCACCGCGGTTGCATGGGCGTTGTCGGCGCCAGCGCAGAGGCCAAAGAGGATGAAATGGCGGACCTCGAAGCGCTGCTCGACATAGTCCATCGCAGCGCTGACGTCCAGGAGCACCCGATCCTCATCGGATCCGGCGACGCTGGAGACATCGCTCTCGCCGCGGCCACCGAGATCGAAGCGCAGACTGCGCACGCCGCCCTTGGCCAGCCGGCGCGCCAGATCGACCGACATCCGGTGCGGCCCGACATGGTGCAAAAGCCCTGCATTGAGAATCAGCACGAAAGGCAGATCGCGGCGCAGGTCGGCGGGATCGGGTTCGGTCAGGATGCCGAACAGATTCAGTTCGGGTCCGGCCTGGCAGGCGCGTTCTTTCACGAGATGCTCTCCGCGGTTTCGGCCACCGCGCGCACCACCGGCCCTGTCATGCGCGCATCGAAGGCAGCCTTTAGGCTGTCCCAATCGGTTGCATCGTCGACGACCCGGTATTGCACCTGCGGCCAGCGCGCGCGCAGGGCCGTGAGAAGTTCGCTATAGGCAGGCGACTCGGAGGACACGACCAGGCCGGCAGAGCGTGCGGTGACCCGGTCCAAGCGCTCGCTCATCGGAAAACCCCGGATGGCCGCTCGCAGGTCGGCAGGAAAGCGTTCGCCCAAGAGCTCGTCGGTCTGACGGGGAGGGGTGGCGCGCACTTCGGACATCTCCGCATGCATGCGCTCCTGGCCTTCGAGGAAGGCCCGGCCCGAGACGACCGGATCCCAGAGCACGAGCGCCTGGGCCTTCTCGGTACCGCCGGCGAGCGCTTCGACAGCGAGCGCCGCGCCCATGCGCAGACCGACGATGGTCGCCGTCTCGACTCCCGAGATGTCTGCAAGCTCGCGCAAGGCGATGCGCACGTCCTCGGCCCAGATTCCGAACTGGCCAATGCCGACCTCGCCCGCCGAGTCACCGGTCCCATGATAGTCAAAACGCAGCACATGCAGACCGGCATCGGCCAGTTGCTGCGCCAAAAGCCGCAGCGCATAGTGGGTGCGCATGTATTCGAGGCCGACCGGGGCGCACAACAGCACGCTCGCCTGTCGCGCGACCGACGCCCGTGGCGGTGTGTACATTCCAAAAAGAGGTGACTCGGGTGGACCGAAGTAGCAAGGGTTCATGATCCCGTGCGGGCCCGCTTTTCGGTGGCCATGCGTGCGGCAAGCTGGCCCAGCGTATCGAGGACGACGTGGCGCGGCGTCAAGCGGTACCCGCTCTGTTCGGCCACGCGCGCGATCATCTGGATCGACAGGAGCGAGTGTCCGCCTAGATCAAAAAAGTTGTCGTTGACCCCGACGTGGGGGATCTTGAGGACATCGCACCAGACTGAAGCGAGGAGCGCCTCGGTCTCGGTCCGCGGGATGTCACTGGCTGCGGCGGCTGCCCCCCGCGTCGGGGCGGTGCCTGGCAGGATCTCGGTGAGGCGTGCGCGATCGATGGCCTTCTTGCGCGTCATGGGCAGGGACTTGCGCAGCACGATTTTCTCGGGGATGAGTTTTTCCGGGCAACGGCCACGCAGAAATTTGCGCAGTTCGACCGCGCTCGGTTCCTCTGGACCGCGCGCGACGATGAAGGCCACCGGCCGCGTGTCTGCGGTACTTTCGGGGGGCGCGATCAAGGCGACGGCGGCGATCTGCGGATGCTCGGCAAGCAGGGTTTCCACGCGGGCCAGTTCGGGGCTGATGCGGGCCGAGCCGATGAACGGGTCGGGCAGCGCCTTGACGTCGATCTTGCCGTTATCGGTCAGGGGCAGGCGTTCCAGTTCGACGAACCAGCCAGGCACCATGTAGTCGGGCAGCGATGCCCTGAGCCCCGCGCGCAACTCCTGCGCGCTCGGCTTGGGTCCCTCGTTGGTCGTGTAGAAGGCCACCAGATGGGAATCCCCGGGGTCCTTGCCGCGTACCACCACGACGCATTGACGAATCTTGGCAAGGCGCGAGAGCGCCAGCTGGACCTCGCCCAATTCGATCCGGTAGCCCCGTACCTTGACCTGGAAGTCATTGCGACCGACGTATTCAAGCCGGCCATCGCAGCGCAGGCGGACCAGATCACCGGTCCGATAGATCTGCCCTTGACCTGTGAAAGGGTTGGCGATGAAGCGCTCGCGCGTCAAGTCGTCACGGGCCAGATAGCCGCGCGTGACGCCAGCGCCGCCCAGCCACAACTCGCCGATCGAGCCGCGGGGGACCCAGGCTCGATGGGCATCGAGCACGTAGGCCTGGGTGTTACCGATGGGTTTGCCGATGGTGATGGGGCCTTCGTCAACCCTCTCGATGGTCGACCAGACCGTGGTCTCAGTGGGTCCGTAGGCGTTCCAGAGAGCGCCAACCCGGGGCAGGAGCTGCGCGGCGAGGTCGCGCGGCAGAGCTTCGCCGCCACAGACCGCGGTCAGATTGTTCTGACCCTCCCAGCCCGACAGGAGCAGCACCCGCCAGGTCGATGGCGTCGCCTGCAGGAACGAGATCTTTGCCTCGTCGATCTGGCGCGCGAGCGCCAAGCCGTCGATGACGGTGGCCCGATCGGCGATCACGGTGGTCGCACCGGCCGACAGCGGCAGCCACAGTTCCAGCTCGGCGATATCAAACGACAGCGTCGTGACTGCCAGGAGGCGGTCTTTGGCGCTGATGCCCGGTGCGCGGGTGCGCATGGTGGTGAGGAAATTCACGAGCGCCCGGTGCGGCACCTGGACACCCTTGGGCTTGCCGGTCGAACCTGAGGTGTAGATCACATAGGCGAGATCGTCGGCCGAGCGATTCGGCGAAGGGGCCTCGTCGTCGAGCGTCTGGGCGGCGATTTCATCGGCATAGAGCACGCGTGCCGAACCGGTGGGTTTGTGGCCGATACCGCGCTCGCTGACCAAGACGCGCATGCCGGAATGTTCGATCATGTAGTCGAGGCGGTCGGCAGGATAGGCCGGATCAAGCGGCACGAACGCGGCACCGGCACGCCAGACTCCGAGCAGGATCGCGACCATCTCGGCCGAACGCTCGACCATCACGCCCACCAAAGGCAAAGGCCCCAGTTCCTCGCGCTTCAACGCCGCGGCGATGGCGCCGGATCGCGACCAGAGCTCCCGATAGGTCAGGCTCTGGTTCGCGTATTCGACGGCCGGCTGGTCCGCATGGGCGAGTACGCGCTGCGCGATCAATTGGTCCGCACAGAGTTGGTCCGGGAAGGCCATCGCACTCGCGTTCAGGGTCTCGTCCATCAGCCTGACCTGGTCTGGCGGCACGAGCGTGAGCCGGTCCACCGGTCCGTCCGGATCGGCCACGATCGAAGCCATCAGTTGCTCGAGCTGGGCTAAGCGCAGATGCATCTCGGTCGCATCGAAGAGCGTGCGGTTATAGGCGCACTCAAGGACCAGGTCGCCAGCCTCGACGACGGCATTCACGGAGAGCTCGAAGGTCTCGGCATTGCGATGGTTAAAGAAGTGGTGGGCGGCCAGGCCCGCGAAGGACAGGGCGTTGGCGTCCAGCCCGGGATCAAAATTGAACATCACCGCAACGAGCGGCGCGCGCGTCTTCTCGATCTCGTAATCGACGACCTGCAGGAGCTCGGGAATCGTGATCCACTGGTGCTCGTAGGCCGCGAGAAAACGTGCCATCACGCGCTTTGCGAAACTGGCGAAGGAATCACCGGGTTCGACCTGGCAACGGATGGGCATCAGGCGCGCGTCGTGACCGAGCAATCCGCTCGCGCCGCTTGTGATCTGGCCTGCGGCCGGTACGCCGATCAGGAAGTCGCGTTGTCCGGAGATGCGGCTCACAAACAAGGCAAAGGCGGACAGGAGCGTGACGAACTGGCTGGCTCCGCGCTGCGCGCCGGTGCGCTTGAGTTCTTCGTAGATGCCGCGTTGAATGGCGTAATCCTCGCGCAGGGACTCGTAAGTGCGCTGCGGCGGACGCGCAAAGTCGAGCGGCAAATCGAGCACCGGTACGCCATCGCTGAAGAGTTCGCGCCAGTAGGCTCGAACGCGCTCGCTTTGCTCGCGTTCGCGCGCCGCAGCGAGAACCAGATAGTCGGTGAACGAGGCCGGCGCGGCCAGACTCGCGTGCGCTTGGCCACTGACGAGATCCGAGTACAGGCGCGGCAACTCCGCGAGGATGATCTTCAGCGACCAGCCGTCGACGACGGCGTGGTGGCAGTTGAAGACGAGCACGGCGTCGTCTGCTCCGCGCACGATCAGCAGCGCTCGAAACAGGGGGCCCTCGAGAAGATCGAAGACATGATCGAGCTCGGCTTTGATGAGTTCAGCATAGGCGCGCGCCCGTTCCGATTCGGACAGCCGGCCCAGATCGAAGAGCGGCAATTCGAACGCGATGCGTTCGCGTACCAGGAACTCTTCGCCGTCTGGCGCGAACCGGCCGCGCAGCGCCTCGTGGCGCTGCAGCAGATTCAGGAGCGCCGAGTAGAGGGCGTCCCGGTCGAGCTTGCCCTCCAGAAAGATGGAGATCGAGTGGTTGTAGCCGCGCGAGGCAATCGGATCGCTCAGGGATGCACTGAAGATCTCGCGTTGGGCGGCCGTGCTCGGCACGGCGCGTTCGCCTCCGAAAAGGAAGGCCGTGTCCACGCCCTGCGGCGCCGAGGTTGGCTTTGCCATGCTGGGTTCGGCAAGGTTAAGAGATCGGGCCATGGTCCGCCTTAGTGTTTGACCTGGTCGTAGAGCCGCTGCTCCGCATCGAAAACGTACCAGGCATCTTCACCCAATCTGGCGGGCGCACGG
>CAJCID010000315.1 GCA_903970305.1 Rhodospirillales bacterium
GGCGGCCTTGGCGTAGGCGTCCGAATGGGCGAGGACCGCCGCCTGATAATCGCGCTCGGCCAGATCGAACTGGCCCATCCGCTCGGCCATCTCGGCGCGGATGATGACAAGCCAGGCCGGGATCGGAGCACTTGCACCAGAGTTGCCTGTCGTCGCACCAGCAGGCTCGAGCTCTGCGATCAAGCCATTGATCGTTTCCAGCGCCACATGGGCCTCTCCTGTGAGGCTGTCGATTTCGGCCTCGCAGGCGATTTCGTAGGCGCGTGCGCCAAGGGGCCCGAGATGGGCGCAACTGGCGCGCGCCTCGGCATAGCGGGCCTGAACCTGCAAAATGGAAGCCTGGGTGAGCCACGCCTGGGCGTCGCCTGGGTCGGCGGCGAGGATCTCGCCCAAGACCGCGAGCGACTCATCGAAATGATGGTTGCTCTGGAGGATGATCGCATCGAACAGGCGCACGCTCTTGGGCCGGGCGCTGCCCGAGCCGAACGGAACCAGTGCCGCCTCCGCATAGCCCAGGTAACGCGGGTCGCTGTCGCGCCGGGCGATTTCGATTGCGCGCTGGGCGACCCGGAGCGCGACGGGTAGCGCGGCGGGATTGCGCCGCAGGGCCTGGCGCATCTGGCGAAATTCGAGATCGGTGCGATCCAGCGGCCGCTCGCGCAGGGTCTCGACGATTCTCGCGTCGTCAGTCGGGCGGAAGGTCTCAGTCTCTGCGAAGACCGACTGCGTAAGCCCCAGAGCAAAGAGAGTCAGGCAAGCCCATGCGAGTACGCGCCCAAATGACAGGGCGGCAGGCTTTGGGCAACGCGCGCAGGATGGACAAAGCACGAGTCGAGGGGGGAAATGGGGATGAGGATTGATCAGAAGGCGAGGGGAGCGCGTCGTCACCGGCGCGTGAATCCCCTCGCCTCGTCTTCCTTACAACGGCATGGGCAGGTCGGTCTCCGAGACCGGCGGCGAGCTCTTGCGCGCATCGAGTGGAACGCTCGAGTCGCTCGGTGGCATCTCGCGCAGATAGCCGATGAAGGCATCGATACTCCGGTAGGCGGAAGCCGGCACCTCGCCGCTTGCGCTCGCTGCCGTTGCTGCCGGTGCGCTGGAGCTCGACGAGCCGTCTCCGCCCCCGCCGCCGCAGCTCGCGAGCGTGGCAGAAGAAAGGAGAAGGAGCGTTCTGACCCAAAGAGCCGGGCGTGATCGGATCGGTAGCATGGCGTGCCCCTATTTAGTTGGTTGCGCCCGGCAGCGGCGCCTTAAGGTATGGGAAGCCGCCATCGAAGAACGTCGAATCGATATAGGCGCCATCGGTGAAGGGTGCCGAGCCTGCCGGAGCATCGCCTGCCGAGCAGCCAAAGAGAGCCGGATTGTTCAGCGTGCACAGTACGCCCATCGCGACCCGTAGCGAGATGTCGACGACGTCATCCCCGGGGCGACGGCCATTCGGAAACCCTGCGTTGTCCCCGGCGAGCACACCCAGAGGCTTCTGTAGTGCGGCAGGAGTCGGCGCGATCGAGGTGTTCAGGCGCAGCATCTCAGACGGTGTGACCACTTTCTGCTGGTTCACTCCCTTGATACCCGTGAGAAACGCGGTCACCAGATCCGAGCGGGGGAAGTTCGTCGGCGCCGGTGCCTGGGGATAGAGCAGCTGAATCAATGCGGGCAGAGTCGGGTTGGTGACGTAAGGGAGGAACTGGCCGTCATGGATCGGCTCGGAGTTGTTGAACTTGTCCTTGTCCTCAAGCCCGATCACGACTTCATTGACGAGCGGCATGCCGAGCCGCGACACCTGCGTCCAGGCGCCACCGACCTGCTGGGCCGAGTTGTTGCCCGAAGGCGGATTCGGAACGAGTAGTCGTCCCTGGCGCAAGCTCGCCGTGGTCCAGCCTCCGATGACCGGATCGCCGTGCGTGAGGCAGGTCGTCGGCACCTCAAGCTCCAAGGCGGTCACGTTCTTGTTGGCCAGATCGTCGGCATTGCCATTGGCTGGGCCCAGCGGATTGTCGTTGATCAAGTCGAACGTCTTGCCCAGCGCGACCACGAAAGGATCCTTGCGCTGGCCAACGAACATCCTGCCGGGTGTGCCGCACCCGGGGATGTTGATCGAGTAGATATATTGGTCGGCATAGGTGGCGTAGGCCGCGGCGCTGCTGAAGGTCTTGGTACCGATGAAATCAAGCGGCTTGGTGAAGACATTCGAGCCCCCGCTGGCATTGGTCACCCAAGCCCAGGAGCCGCTACGCCGGTCGCCCCGCACGACCTTCACGGTATAGCTTTCGGCGACATTGATGGCCGAGGAGTTGCCCGCACCAACCGTGCCCGCCTGGACCAGGGGAATCGCGACGTTCTTGCCCCCGACGTTCAAGGAAATATTGTTCAGTGTATTGGTGAAGCGGAACTGGAAGGTCAGGCTCTCCCGGCCGCTGCCGGTGTTGTCGATATGAATCTCGTAGAGCGCATCCGGATCGAGTGAGAAATAGTTCGGGCCGCCATAGGGATCCTGCAAAGGCAGATAGTCCGCGACGAGCGTGACGAAGTTGCCTCGTCCGGGCTCGTAGCTATTGAACATATAGAAGTCCGTGCCATCGACCTTGGGCATCGTGGTGATGAAAGGTGCTTCTCGGTGACTCGATGCCACTGCGGCCGCGGTGATACTGGAGAGCAAGAGGGCCCCGGCGCAATGCAGCATGCGCGAGCCACGACGTTCCAACAGGGACATGGGATTCTCCTCGATGAAATGAAGGGGTGCGCGGCAACCACACTAAGGCCGCCCCCTATTTACGGATAGGAGATCGAATTGGTTTCAAAGTGTGAACTCCATCAC
>CAJCID010000316.1 GCA_903970305.1 Rhodospirillales bacterium
CCATGCAGTTGAAAAATCTGCTTCGACGTATCCATGCCCATGCGGCTAATCTTGTTCACGGACGGCCTCCTCGTTTGAGATCTCCAACGACCTCAATCTGGCACATCGATGCCGTCGGGGGCCGTCCACCCCAACAGGGCCACGTGACGAGACGCTCCATCACGTGGCCCTGGATTGCTTCGTCGCTGCGCTCCTCGCAATGACGGAGTAATCTGTCAAAGACCGCTCAGTCATAGCACCGGGCGATCCGCGCCGTCACTCGCCGATCGTGGTCAGGTCCTGGAACCAGCTCTGCGCCTGGACGAACTGCTTGATCTTGGCCGACAGCGCGTGCGGGTTGACGTCGTGCACGACCCACAGGAGCAGCGCCTCGTCGACCATGATCGCGTGCAGCTGCGCCATCAGGGCGTCCTGGGCCGCCGGATCGAAGGTGTTGTGCGCCTGATCGATCAGCTGGTCGACCTTGGGATTGCTGTACCAGCCCCAGTTCACGCCGTTGGGCGAGGTGTACTTGCTGTAGAGGAAGCGCACGAGGGCGTAGAACGGGTCGGACGTCACATAGGCGAGATTGATCGCGCTGATGCCCTGGTTCATGTCCGACTTGGCGCCGTTGCGCCAATGCGTGTAGAGCGTCTCGAGCTCGACCGTCTTGAAATCGATCTGGATGTTGATGTCGGCCAGGCTCTGCTGGATGAACTCGTTCATCGGCAGGGACAGCATCTGCCCGGTGCCGCCGAGCGCGATTACGACGGTCGCCTTGAGGGGCTTGTCCTTCGAGTAGCCGGCCTCCGCCATCAGCTTCTTGGCGGTCTCGGGATCGTACTTGATGTCGAAGCTCGGCTTGCCGAACCACGGGCTGCCCGGATCGACCTGACCCTTGGCCGGGGTCGCCAGGCCGTTCATCAGCACCACGATGGCGTCGCGGTCGATCGCGAGATTGGCCGCCTTGCGCACCCGGACGTCGAGCCAGGGCGAGTCGGGCAACATGCTGAAATGATAGGGCCAGACATGCGGCGTGACGTTCTGCACGATCCGCATGCCGGTCTGCTTGAGCCGCGGCACGGCGTCCGGCGACGGCGTCTCGATCAGATCGACCTGGCCGCTGAGCAGCGCGTTGGTGCGCGACAGCGCCTCGGGGATCGGAATCAGGATGATGCGGTCGGCCTTGGGCAGCCGCGTCTTGTCCCAGTAATCGGCGTTGCGCACCAGCTCGGCGCGCTCGCGCGGCACCAGATGCTCGAGCTTGAACGGGCCGGTGCCCGAGGGCTCATAGCCGAACTTCTCCCAGTCGTGCCCGAGCTTGTCGAATTGCGCTGGGCTCGAGATCAGGAACCACGGTAGCTGGTAGGGGAACAGCGCATCGACCTGCTTGGTCGTGATCTCGACCGTGTAATCATCGAGCTTACGCCAGCTCGCGACCGAAGGGATGCGCGGACGCACCTGCGCGCTCTGCTTGGCGTCGTATTGCGGCGCCTTGTCGTTCAGCACCTTGTCGAGATTCCAGACCACCGCGTCGGCGGTGAAGTCCGACCCGTCGTGGAACTTGACGCCGCGCCGCAGGGCGAAGCGCCATTTGGTCTTGTCGGCCGGGTCGACCTTCCACTCGGTCGCAAGGCCCGGGATCAGCTTGCCCGGCCGATCGGCGATGTTCATCTCCCAGGCGATCAGCGGGTCGTAGATCGTGTGGCCGGTGAACTGATAGGCGCCGGCGCCGCGATCGGGCTGGCCGGTGGTCAGCGGAATGTCCGCCATCGAGATGCCGTAGCGCACCACCGACTCAGCGCGCGCGCCGCTCGCGCATAGCCCGATCGACGCCAACGCCGCAGCGACGCGCCAGAATTGTCCACGACGCATGACCCGATCCCCCTTCAAAAACTCGCGCGTCAACGGGCAAGACCCGTGCCAGCGATACGCGACGGCTGCCGCGTCGGACCGCCGGCGCTGCTCGAGCCATCGGCATCGAGCGGCACAGTAGGGTATTCGCCACGCAATCGCCGCGATTTTTGATTTCCCGCGCCGCGCCCGCGGTGCTACTCCGATCTTCGCCATGATCATCCAATCCGACCTGAGGATCGAACCCCTGCTGGCGACCTGCCGCCAAGGGCTCGCCGCCGCCCAGGCCTACGAGGCCGCGGCGCGACACTCGGTCGCGGCGCTGATCGCGCCCGCCGGCGAAATCCAGGCGGCGCGGCTCGACGAGCACCAGTTCGCCGCCCATGCTTTCGCCTGGACCGCGACCTATGTCGAGGCGCTGCGCCAGCTGCTCGCCTGGGCCGAGCGCGCCGATGCGGCCGGCCGGCTCGCCGAGCTCGATGGGCTGATCCTGCAGGCCGGCTTCGGCGAATATCTGGCGCAGCTCGCCAACGGCATCGCGCTGGCTCAGGGCGAGATCGCGCGGCCCGCCGATCTCGGGCTCGACGACGCGCCCCAATTGCGCGAGCCCGCTGCGTTGGCGCTGATCCGCCGCGGCAACAGCGCCGCCGTCCGCACGCGGATCGCCGCGCTGATGCGCGACGGCAATTTCGGCGATGCCGGACTCGACGACGACACGCTCGCCCTGATGCGCGATCAGTTCGAGCGCTTCAGCGCCGAGCGCGTCACGCCGTTCGCCCAGGACTGGCACCGCGCCGACCGCCTGATCCCGATCGACGTGGTCGAGGAGCTCGGCGCGCTCGGCGTGTTCGGCCTGACCGTGCCGGACGCGTTCGGCGGACTCGGGCTGGGCAAGATGGCGATGTGCGTCGTCACCGAGGCGCTGTCGCGCGGCTATATCGGCGTGGGCTCGCTCGGCACGCGCTCCGAGATCGCCGCCGAGCTGATCCGGCTCAACGGCACCGCGGCCCAAAAGCAAGCCTTCCTGCCGCGCATCGCCTCGGGCGAGATCCTGCCGACCGCGGTCTTCACCGAGCCCAACACCGGCTCGGATCTGGGCTCGCTGACGACGCGCGCGGTGCGTGCGGGCGATGTCTACAAGGTCTACGGCAACAAGACCTGGATCACCCACGGCGCGCGCAGCGATCTGATGACCCTGCTCGTGCGCACCGAGCCGGCACCGGGCTATCGCGGGCTCAGCATGCTGCTCGCCGAGAAGCCGCGCGGCAGCGACGCGGTGCCGTTCCCCGCGCCGGGCATGAGCGGCGGCGAGATCAAGGTGCTCGGCTATCGCGGCATGAAGGAATACGAGATCGCGTTCGACGGTTTCACCGTGCCGGCCGAGAACCTGCTCGGCGGCGTGCCGGGCCAGGGCTTCAAGCAGCTGATGGCGACCTTCGAGTCGGCGCGCGTGCAAACCGCCGCGCGCGCCATCGGCGTCGCGCAATGCGCGCTCGAGCTTGGGCTAGCCTACGCCAACGAGCGCAAGCAGTTCGGCCGCGCGCTGTACGAATTCCCGCGCGTCTCCGGCAAGCTCGCCTGGATGGCGGTCGAGACCATGCTGGCACGCCAGCTCACCTATTTCGCGGCGCGCGAGAAGGATCAGGATCGGCGCTGCGACATCGAGGCCGGCATGGCCAAGCTGCTCGCCGCGCGCATCGCCTGGGCGAACGCCGACAACGCCCTGCAGATTCATGGCGGCAACGGCTATGCCGAGGAATATCCGATCAGCCGCGTGCTGTGCGACGCGCGCATCCTGAACATCTTCGAGGGCGCCGCCGAGATCCAGGCGCAGGTGATCGCGCGCGGCCTGCTCTCGGGACGCAACTGACAATGCTCTTGGGGAGCCGCGATGGCTGAGATTCTTCTGGTCGATCGGCCGGCCGAGCGCATCGCGCGCATCGCGCTGAACCGGCCCGAGCGGCGCAACGCGCTCAACAACGAGCTCCGGCTCGCCTTCGTCGCTGCGGTCGAGGCGGCGCTCGCCGACGACGGCGTGCGGAGCCTGATCATCACCGGCGCCGGCGGGCATTTCTGCGGTGGCGGCGACCTCACCTCGATGCCCGAGACGACGCGCGACATGCGCGCCCGGCTGAAAGCCGGGCATCGCGCCGTCCGGCTGCTGCTCGGCAGCGAGAAGCCGGTGGTCGCCGCGGTCGAGGGCCACGCGGCCGGCGCCGGCGCCTCGATCGCGCTGCTCGCCGACCTGATCGTGATGGGCCGCTCGGCGCAGATCTCGATCCCGTTCTTCAAGGTCGGGCTGGTGCCCGACTGGGGCATGCTCCACACCCTGCCGCGGCGCATCGGCGCGGCGCGCGCGCGCCAGGCGATCCTGCTCGCGCGCAGCTACGGCAGCGAGGAGGCGCTCGAGATCGGGCTGGCCGACCGCGTGGTCGACGACGACGAGGTGCCGGCGGCCGCGCTCGAGCAGGCGCAGATGCTGGCGGCGCTGCCGCCGCACGCCTTCGGCATCCTGAAACAGCAGCTGGCCGCGGCGCCGGCGCCGCTCGACACGGTGCTGGAGATGGAGGCGCTGGCCCAGTCGATCTGCATCACCGGGGAGGAGTTCGCCGAGGGCGCCGCGGCCTTCAAGGCCAAGCGCAAGCCGGTTTTCTGAAGGCAAGCTTAAGCAGAACCTCACAAAGCCTCACAAAACCGGGCGTTTTCCGACGCGACGGAACGCCGCAAGCCGCAAGTTATCCACAGGGCTCGGGAGGGCCGACGCGGGCCTCCAAGCGCGACCTCCGATGGGGACCCCGTCGACACCGCCATCGGTCGGTATTTCGACGGCGCCTCGAGCAACCGATCGACGCGATTCCGTGAGCCCGCCGCGGCAAATGATGCGGCGCAAAAGCGGCACCACTTCGGCCCGCACGGTGGCTACGTTGCGGGATTTCTGCCGTGCCGTCGCGCGGAACGGTCCGAAGCGCGGCCGCGCAGCACCGATTCCGCCATGCAAGTCTCGACAATTCGACGAAATTGCGGCGACGGATCGCCACGGCGCGCAGGCGCGTGCCGACAGCTCAGCGCGACGCGGTTGCGTCGGCGCGTGGCCGCCGCACGGCACACCGGCACGGCTGCGCATCGTGGCCGCGCGGCCGTGCGCGTGCCGCCGCCGCCGCGCTTGCCGTCGACGCGCGGTGATCGCGTCACGAGCCCGATCGCCGTCGGCGGTGTACGCCACACTTCGGCCCACCCCGCGCGATATCCAAGTTAGGACTGTGGCAGTGCTGTTTCTGGCAGGCGCGCCAGGAATTCCGGCACGCGCTCACGCCGATCGCGCCTTCGCCGCGCCCGCGTGTCGGGCGGCCCGACGCGTCGCGCCGAAGGTTGAGGCTCGCGCTTTTATCGTCATAGCGCCGGCACAGTCGCATCGGACGACCCGACAATGAAGCCGCCACCGAACTGCCCCGCACGTTCGACGACTCCGCGCAATTCCGGCGAGACGCAGCGGCGAAGCCGACACCGTCGGCCCGACTCGGCGCGCCGTCCGGCGCGCTGCCGCGCCCGATCGACCGACCGCGCGCGCTGGAAGCAGCCCGCGCTGCCGGCATCGCCGCGCGCCGTGTCTCAACGCGGGCCGTTCGGCCTCGCCCCTCGCCCAACGCCGATCGAGTGTGTACGGCATCACCCGCCGAGCGCCCCCCACGGCGCCGCGCGACGGGCCACGGTGCCCACATGGCCCGGTGCCGCCGCGCCATCGGGGCGATCGAATGCGGGGGCGGCGCGCGCCTGCCGATCGGCGCGACTATCCACAAGGATTTCCACGGCGGCCCGCCCTGGGAGCCTTACGGTTCGGCAATCGTTCCCTTCCCAATCCAGAACAAAAACGGATCGCCCGGGGGCCGCGCCCGGCAGGCGGTCAGGGTGTCGACGCGCGGGTGAATTTCTGGATCCGTTTTCCGGTGTCGACCTCGCCGGTATAGATGTTCCACTGGGAGTCGATCGCGATCTGGTGGACCCAGTGGAATTGGCCGGCATTGCGGCCATTATGACCGAATGCGCCGAGCACCTCGCCGGTTCGGCGATCGAGGATGCGGACCTCGTTGTTGGTGCCGTCGAGGCTGAAGAGCAGCGAACGCGTCGCATCGGGCGCCATGGCGAGATCCCAGGTCGAGCCGGCGCGCAGCGTATTGCGCTCGTAGAACCACTCGCCGACGAAGCTGCCGTCCTTGTGGAAGATCTGGATGCGGTCGTTGACCCGGTCGCAGACATAGACCAGCCCGTCGGGCGCGATCTGGACGCAATGCACCGGATTGCCGAACTGCGACGACGGCGGCGCCTTTGGATCATAGGCGCCGACTTTCTCGTCGGTCGGCCGCTTGCCGTAGGCGCCCCAGTGACGCTTGTACGCGCCGGTCTCGCTGTCGAACACGATGACGCGATGATTGGCGTAGCCGTCGGCGACGTAGATCTCGTTGGCGGGCTCGTCGAGCCAGATATTGGCCGGCCGGCCCATATGCGTGGTGTCGTTGCTGTCGGGCTCGCCCGGATGGCCGATCTGCTTCACGAACTTTCCGTCATGGGTGAATTTGAGGATCTGGCCGTCCTTCGGCCCGTTGCCGGCGACCCACACGAAGCCCTTGCTGTCGACGAAGATGCCGTGCTCGACCTCGGGCCAGTCGTAGCCTGCGCCCGGCCCGCCCCAGGCCTGGATCAGATTGCCCGCCTGATCGAACTCCATGACGGACGGCGCGGGCGCGCAGCATTTCGACTCGGGAGGATTGAGCGTCGCGCCCTTCTCGTCGGAGGTCAGCGTGCGCGGCCGCTGATTGACCCAGATATGGTCCTGCCGATCGACGGTCATGCCGCCGATCTGACCCATGATCCAACTGTTCGGCAGCTGCTTCGGCCACGTGGCATCGACGACATAGTGCGGCACCTCGTCCGCCCGCGCGCCTCCCGAGCCCAGCGCAATGACGGCGACGACGGCAGCGATCAGGCGGCGCATGCTTCTCTCCCGGATGAATTTCGCCGAGCATAGCCCACCGCGCCCGCTTAACAACGTCATTGCGACGAGCAATCGAGGGCAGTCGTCACGCCGCCCTGGATTGCTTCGCTTCGCGCGCAATGACACGATGAGGCGTCAGTCTGTCGCGGAGAGGACGATGGCCGAGGTTCTGCTGGAGCGTCCGAGCGAGCATGTCGCGCTCGTCAGGCTCAACCGACCGGAAGCACGCAACGCGCTCAACATGGCGACCCGCCGGCTGCTGGCGGAGCATGTCGGCGCGCTCGGCCGCGACGGCGACGTGCGCGCGATCGTGATCACGGGCGACGCCCAAGCCTTCGCCGCCGGCGCCGACATCACCGAGATGGCCGAGGCGACGCCGATCGACATGATGCTGCGCAACGTCCAGCAATTCTGGGATCCGATCGCCGGCTGCCCGAAGCCCCTGATCGCCGCGGTCAACGGTTTCGCGCTCGGCGGCGGCTGCGAGCTCGCCATGCATTGCGACATCATCGTCGCCGGTACGGGCGCCAAGTTCGGCCTGCCCGAGGTGCGCATCGGCATCATGCCGGGCGCCGGGGGCACCCAGCGCCTGACCCGCGCGGTGGGAAAATTCCAGGCGATGCGCATGGTGCTGACCGGCGCGATGGTATCCGGCGAGGAGGCGCTGCGCATCGGCCTGGCGAGCGAGCTGGTGCCCGACGACGAGGTGCTGCCGACCGCGCTCAAGCTGGCCGCCCAGATCGCCACCTTGCCGCCGCTATCGGTGATGTCGATCAAGGAGGTCGTGCTGGCCGGCCAGGACGCCGCGCTCGACACCGCCATGCTGCTCGAGCGCAAGGCCATGCACTTGCTGTTCGACTCGCAGGACCGCAAGGAAGGCATGGCGGCGTTCCTGGGCAAGCGCAAGCCGCAGTTCGAGGGCAGGTGATGGCCGCGATCCCGCTCAAGCCCGATTTCACCATCGGAATCGTCGGCACCGGCGCGATGGGGCGCGGCATCGCGCAGATCGCCGCCGCAGCAGGTTTTCCGGTGCGTCTGTTCGACAGCCGCCCGCGCGCGACCGGCGAAGCGGTCGAGTTCGTCGGCAAGATGCTGGCGCGCGCCGCCGAGAAAGGCCAACTGTCCGACGATGCGGCGGCCGGCGCGACCGCACACCTCAAGCCGGTCGACGCGCTGGCCGAGCTCGCGCGGTGCGATCTGGTGGTCGAGGCGATCGTCGAGGAGATCTCGGCCAAGCGCGCGCTGTTCAAGGCGCTCGACGAGATCGTCGCGCCGGATACGATCCTGGCGACCAACACCTCGTCGCTGTCCGTCACCGCAATCGCGGCTGCGTGCCGCCATCCGGCGCGCGTCGGCGGCTGGCATTTCTTCAATCCGGTGCCGCTGCTCAAGCTGGTCGAGGTGATCGACGGCGTGTTGACCGAGCCGCGCGTGCTCGATGTGCTCGACGCGGTGGCCCGGCGCTGCGGCCACACGCCGGTGCGCGCCAAGGACACGCCGGGTTTTCTGGTCAACCATGCCGGCCGCGCCTACGGCACCGAGGCGCTGCGCATCCTCCACGAAGGCATCGCGGAGCCGCCGGCGATCGACCGCATCTTGCGCGACACCGCGGGATTTCGCATGGGCCCGTTCGAGCTGCTCGACCTGACCGGGCTCGACGTGTCGGGACCCGTGATGCAGTCGATCTACAGCCAGTATTTCCAGGAGCCGCGCTATCGCCCGACTCCGCTGCTGGCGCAGCGCATCGAGGCCGGGCTGATCGGCCGCAAGGTCAATCGCGGTTTCTACGATTATCCCGACGGCAAGCAGGCGGTCGCGCCGGAGCCG
Organism: Rhodospirillales bacterium; assembly: GCA_903970305.1. Classification (GTDB taxonomy): domain Bacteria; phylum Pseudomonadota; class Gammaproteobacteria; order Burkholderiales; family Burkholderiaceae_D; genus BOG-994. The sequence goes on from CAJCID010000316.1 coordinate 8,651, forward strand.
CCGGCGCCAGCAGCACGCCCCTCGACCGTGTGGGTCAGCCCGGCCGAGCCGGCTCGTGCCGCGGTCGCCAACCGGCTGCTCGCCGAGCTCGAGGCGCGCGTCGAGGGCGGCGCACGCCCGTCCGCGACGGCGCTGTGCCTGGTCACGCCGATCGGCGACGACGCGACCGGCGCGGCGCTGGCGCAGGGTCTCGATCCGGCGCGAACGGTCGCGCTCGAGACCCTGTTCGACACCAGCCGACGCCGCGTCCTGATGACCACGCCGCTGACCGCGCCCGAGTTCCGCAACGCCGCGCACGGGCTGCTCGCCAGCGGCGGCGTGCCGGTCAGCGTGATCCACGACAGCGCCGGCTTCGTCGCCCAGCGCGTCGTCGCGTCGATCGTCAATCTCGCCTGCGACATCGCCCAGCAGCGCGTCGCCAGCCCGGCCGACATCGACCTCGCGGTCAGGCTGGGCCTCGCCTATCCGGGCGGGCCGCTGAGTTGGGGCGACCAGATCGGTGCCGGCACGGTGCTCACCATCCTCGAGCGCATGCACGCCTTCTACGAGGATCCGCGCTATCGGCCCAGCCCGTGGCTGAAGCGCCGCGCCCGGCTCGGCGTGTCGCTGCTGACACTGGAGGCTTGAGATGACGGGAGCACTCGCGGGGCTGCGCATCGTCGAGGGCTCGGCGTTCGTCGCCGCGCCGCTCGGCGGCATGACGTTGGCGCAGCTCGGCGCCGACGTGATCCGCTTCGATCAGATCGGCGGCGGACTCGACTATCGCCGCTGGCCGGTCACCCGGGACGGCAAGAGCCTCTATTGGCCGGGCCTCAACAAGGGCAAGCGGTCGATCACGGTCGACCTGCGCAACCCGCGTGCCCAGGAGCTGCTGGCCGCGCTGATCACGGCGCCCGGCCCGGACGGCGGGCTGTTCCTGACCAACCTGCCGGCGCGCGGCTGGTGCGCCTACGACGCGTTGATGGCCAAGCGCGCCGACCTCGTCATGGTCAACATCCAGGGCAATCGAGACGGCAGCACGGCGCTCGACTACACGGTCAATTCCGCGGTCGGCATGCCGTACGCGACCGGCCCGATCGGCACCGAGGGGCCGGTCAATCATCTGCTGCCGGCCTGGGACGAGATCACCGGCGTGACCGCGGCGCTCGGCCTGCTCGCGGCCGACCGCCACCGCGCGCGCACCGGCGAGGGCCAGCTCATCATGTTGGCGCTGGCCGACATCGCGATGGCGATGGTCTCGCATATCGGCCACATCGCCGAGGTGCAGATCAACGATGTCGATCGACCGCGCTACGGCAACCACCTATACGGCGCGTTCGGCCGCGATTTCCCGACCGCGGACGGCCGCCGCGTGATGATCTGCGCGATCACGCCGCGCCAGTGGCGCAGCCTGGTCGAGGCGACCGAGATCACCGACAAGGTCGCCATGGTCGAGCAGCTGTTCGGCGTCGACCTCAAGCAGGAGGGCGACCGCTTCAAGGTGCGCGACACGTTGGCCGCATTGATCGGGCCGTGGATCGCCGCGCGCAACCTCGCCGAGGTCGGCCGCGTGTTCGACCGGCACAACGTGTGCTGGGGGCCATATCAGACCTTCCGCCAGATGGTCGAGGAGGATCCGCGCTGCTCGACCGCCAACCCGATGTTCGCGCTGGTCGAGCAGCCCGGCATCGGCAGCTGGCTGGTGCCGGGCTCTCCGCTCGACTTCACCCAGCTGGGCCGCGTGCCGGTTACCCGCGCGCCCCAGCTCGGCGAACACACCGACGAGATCCTAGCCGGCGTGCTCGGCCTGCCCGACCACGAGATTGGCGCGCTGCACGACGCCAAGATCGTCGCCGGCCCCGACGGGCGTTAACGCGCCTCACCCTTCCCGCGGCTGCGCCGCGGGCCGCTTCCCTCTCCCGCATTGCGGGAGAGGGTGCCGAGCGACGCGAGGCGGGTGAGGGTTCACTTCACCGACGAGAAACCGGTCGGCTGCAGGATCATGTTTTCCAGCGAGGCGACGATCGCGCCGTCCTTTTCGGTCTCGGCGCGCTTGGCGATCCATTCCGCGTCGCTCTGGAACGCGTTCCACTTCTTGTCGCGATCGGCCAATGATTCCCATTGCAGCATATAGTAGAGGTCCTGATTCGAGCCGCCGATCGCCACGGTCCAGAAGCCGGCCTGACGGATGCCGTGCTTCTCCCACAACTTGAGCGTGATGGTATCGAAGCGCTTGAGCAGCGCCGGCAGCCTGCCGGGCACGCAGTGATAGATGCGCAGCTCGTAGATCATGGCGGGTTCCTCCAGGCGACAGTGTTCGAGCGACGAGTGTGAACCGGCGGCCGACGCCGCGTAAAGCGTCGGTTGTGGACAGGGACGTACGCCACGAGACAAGCTGTGCCACTCAAGGGAGATGCTTATGAGCTCGACCACCCTGTTCAAGCCGGGCGGCTATTCGTTCATTCCGGGCGTGTTCCAATATTCGGCGGGTGTCGCGGCCTCGCCAGGCTTCCGCATCGAGCGCGTGCGCTTCACCGAGCCGGTGCCGCTGGCCCAAGGCTTCGCGCGCATCGCCGCGCATATCAAATCGGTCGGCCGCCCGCTGACCGCGTTCTGCGCCTGCGAGCTGCGCTCGCCGGCGCCGTTCACCGAGGACGGCTTCAAGGCATTCAACCGGATCTATGTCGGCACCCTGGCCGAGTGGGGGCTGTTCGCCGACGAGATCAATCCGGTGGCGCGCAGCAATGTCTGTCCCGAGATCGATCCGCCGGCCGAACCGAGCTTCCACGCCTTCGCCTTCACGACCGAGGGGGCCGGGGGTTCATCCGGCGCGCCCCCCTCCTTCGTGATCGCCGGCAGCGGCGAGTCGGTCGAGGGCAAGGCGAACTATCGCGACCACATCGTCGCGCGCGGCGACACCAGCCCGAGCGGCTTGCGCGCGAAAGCCCGCTGGGTGCTCGGCGAGATGGAGCGCCGCATGGCCGCGGTCGGCGCGACCTGGCACGATACCACCGCGGTGCAGCTCTACACGGTGCACGACATCCACCCCTTCCTCGGCGACGAGCTGGTCAAGCGCGGCGCGACGCGCCACGGCCTGACCTGGCATTTCAACCGCCCGCCGGTGGTCGAGCTCGATTACGAGATGGATTGCCGCGGCGTCGCGCTGGAGCGCGTGCTGGCGGTCTGAGCCGTCAGCGCCCCTGAAACACCGGCGAGCGCTTCTCGACCGCGGCGCGCGTCGCCTCGCGGGCGTCCGCGCTGCGCATCAGCTCGGTGCTGTAATGCTGCTCGCGGGCATAGCCCGCCTCGACCGGCAGGAACGGCTCGGCATAGCCGGCCTCGCGCAACCGCGTGATATCGGCCTGGGTGAAGCTCTGGTACTTGCCCTTCAACGCGTCGGGAAACGCGATGTACTCCAGTTCGCCCGAGGCGACGAGATCGTTGAGTCCGACGGGCGCCTGGCCGCCTTGCGTGCGCGCAGCGTTCACGCTCGCCAAGGCGACGTCGTTGAAGGTCTGGGCGCGGCCGGTGCCGACATTGAACAGCCCGGAGATGTTGTGGTCGAAGAAAAACATGTTGACCTTCACGACATCCTCGACCGAGACGAAGTCGCGCAGTTGGGTGCCGGCTGCCCAGCCATCCCAGGCACCGAAGAGCTTCACGCTGCGCTCGCGGGCGTATTGGTTAAAGTGGTGGAAGGCGACCGAGGCGCCGCGCCCTTTGTGGTTCTCGCGCGGCCCGTAGACATTGAAGTAACGCAGGCCCACGATCTGGGTCTTCGAATGCGGCAGGCGCCGGCGCACGACCTGATCAAACAGCAGCTTCGAATAGGCGTAGACGTTCAGCGGATGCTCACAGCCGGGCTCCTCGGAAAAGCGCGGCCCAGCGCCATAGGTCGCGGCCGACGACGCATAGAACAAGGGGACGTCGAACTCGGCGCAGGCATCGAGGATGCGCGCCGAATAGCGGTAGTTATTGTTCATCACATAGCGGCCGTCGGTCTCCATCGTGTCGGAACAGGCGCCTTGATGGAACAGGGCGCGCACGCGGCCGAACTCCCCGAGGGTGAAACGGGCCAGAAATTCGTCCTTGTCGAGGTAGTCCGCGATCACGCAGTCGGCCAGATTGCGGAATTTGTCCGCCTGGGTCAGATTGTCGACGGCGACGATATTGTGCTCGCCCCTTGCGTTCAAGGCGTGGACGATATTGCTGCCGATGAATCCGGCAGCGCCGGTGACGATGATGGTCATGCGCTAATCCTCTGGTTAACCGAACAGTTCGGTCTCGCTGACAACCGACGTGCCAAGTTTGCCGACGACGATGCCCGCCGCGCGATTGGCAACCCGCACCGCATCGCGCAGTGCCACACCTGCGGCCAGCATGACGCCCAAGGCCCCAATCACGGTATCGCCTGCCCCCGTCACGTCGAACACCTCGCGGGCCTCGGCTGCGACATCGAAGCGGCCATTCGCGTCAAACAGCGACATGCCCTCCTCCGAACGGGTCAGAAGCAGCGCGTCAAGTCCGAGCTCCTCGCGCAAGGTGAGGATCCGGGTCTCGAGTTCGGCCTCGTCTTTCCAGCGGCCGACGACCTCGCGCAACTCCGCGCGATTCGGTGTCAGCATCGTGGCGCCGGCGTAACGCGTGAAGTCGTCGCCCTTCGGATCGATCAGCACAGCGATGCCGGCACCGCGCGCGGCATCGATCATGCGCTTGATGTGCGTCAGGCCACCCTTGCCGTAGTCCGACATCAAGACGATGTCGTACTCGGGCAGGAGGGCGCAGAACTCATCGTAGGTGTCGAGCAGCACCTCACTGCTCGGTTGATCTTCGAAATCAAGCCTTAAGAGCTGCTGCTGCCTGCCGATCACGCGCAGCTTGATCGTGCTGGGCAGCTTGGCATCGCGATGCAGGTGGGAATGGATGCCGGCCTCGGTCAACAGGCCCGCGATGCGCTCGCCCGGCTCGTCACTACCGACAACCGAGAGCAGACCGACCTTCGCGCCCAAGGCGCGCGCATTCTTGGCGACATTGGCCGCGCCCCCCAGGCGATCCTCTTGGCGCCCGATGCGCACCACCGGTACCGGCGCTTCGGGTGAGATGCGGTGCACATCGCCGAACCAGTAGCGATCGAGCATTACGTCCCCGACCACGAGGACGCGGGCGCGAGCCGCGCTCGCCGCGTTGGCCAGTGCGCCCATCATCAGCCGCCGGGGCGCCCGATGGGCAGATAACGTAGACCGTGTGCCTTGACGATCTGGGGATCGTACAGATTCCGTCCGTCGACGATCAAGGGGTCGGTGAGCGCCCCCTTGATCACGTCGAAGTCGGGACTGCGAAAGGCCTTCCATTCGGTGATGATGATGAGCGCCTGCGCCCCTTTGAGCGCGGCCTCGGGCGTCTCGGCATAGTGCATCCGTGTGAGCCAGTCGGGATGATCCGCCATGTCCAGAGCCAGCACGCGTCGCGCCTCGTCCATGGCCACGGGATCGTGCGCCGTGACCGCGGCGCCGCGCGCAAGGAGCGCCCGGATCAGGACCCGAGCCGGCGCCTCACGCATATCATCGGTGTTCGGCTTGAAGGCAAGGCCCCAGAGCGCGAACTTCTTACCCGAGAGATCCTCACCGTAGTGCTTGACGATCTTGGCCGCGAGCACATGTTTTTGTTGGTCGTTGACCGACTCGACCGCACTCAGGATGCGGGATGGGCATCCGGCGTCCTCGCTGATCCGGGCGAGCGCTTGCACGTCCTTCGGGAAACACGAGCCCCCGTAGCCGGCACCGGCGTAGAGAAAGTGATAGCCGATGCGGGGGTCCGAACCGATACCCTGCCGGACCAGTTCGATGTCCGCTCCGAGGCGTTCGGCCAGATTGGCGAGTTCGTTCATGAAGGAGATGCGCGTGGCGAGCATCGCGTTGGCGGCGTACTTGGTGAGTTCCGCAGAACGCACATCCATGAAAAACATGCGCTCGTGGTTGCGCTGAAAGGGCGCATAGAGGGCGCGCATGAGTTGCTTGCCGCGCTCTCCCTCGGCGTCGTCAGCGCAGCCGAGCACGATCCGGTCAGGGCGCATGAAGTCCTCGACGGCCACACCCTCCTTCAGGAATTCGGGATTCGAGACGACCGTGAAAGGGACCTCGACACCGCGCGCGGCCAACTCGGCCGCAATCGCGGCGCGTACCTTGTCCGCAGTTCCGACCGGTACGGTCGACTTGTCCACGACGACCCGAAAACCTGTCATGTGCCGTCCGATATTGCGCGCCGCTGCGGTCACATACTGCAAGTCAGCCGAGCCGTCCTCGTCAGGAGGTGTGCCCACCGCGATGAACTGCACCATGCCGTGCGCCACGCCCTGCTCGACGTCGGTGGTGAAGGCGATGCGCCCGGCGCTGCGATTGCGCTGGACCATCTCCAATAGACCCGGTTCATGGATCGGGATACCACCCGAATTGAGAATCTCGATCTTGCGGGCGTCGACATCCAGGCACAAGACGTGATTGCCGACCTCGGCTAAGCAGGCCCCTGTGACCAGTCCGACGTAGCCACTACCGATAATGGTGATTTTCATGATTGAGTCTGATTTTCGAGTTCTTCCGAACGCCTCGGTGGATAGGATTCCCAGTGGGTACATCCTGGGCACTGCCAGTGGAACTGCCGCGCCTTGAAGCCGCAATTGGTACAGATGTAACGGCCGATGCGCCGGGTGTGATTATGAATCAGGTTCTTGACGACCTCGAGATCGTCGCGCTCGTTGGGCGTGGCCAGCTGGGAGCGCGTGTCGAGATACTGGCCCAGCGCGAGGAGACTGGGGCTGCGATGCAGGGCCTCGCGGGCGAGCGTGTTCGCCGCAAGGGGTCCATCGGCTTCGGCGGTCGCGCGCAGCACAACCTCGAGCAGGTCGATCGAAGGGTAGGCGTCCAGGTAGGACTTGACGAGCTTCAGACCCTCCGGAAACCGGCCGAGGCGGCGGTAGGCATCGATGAGCCTCTCACCGACGAGGGCCACGTGGGGCGCGCTTTGCTGCTCGACGCGCTTCCAGGCGGCGATCGCTTCCTCGTCCTCACCCTGTTGGACGGCTACGTCGCCCAATAGCAAGAGCGCGCGCACGCTGCGCCGGTTGGCGGCGAGTGCTGCCTCGAGCTCCGCGTGGGCGTCGTCCAGACGCGACTCATTCATGGCTGTCTGGGCCAGCTCGCAGTGATACTGGGCGATACGCACCTGGTTCGAGCCGGCACCGGATTCCTGGAGTTCCCGGGCGGCCTCTATCGCCTTGCGCCACTCCTTCTCGAGTTGAAAGATGTCCAGCAGATGGCGCTTCGCGTCGGTCGCATGCCCGCCGTCGGAAAGCTGGCGGAAGGCTTCCTCAGCGCGGTCGAGCAGGCCCGCTTTCAGGTAGTCCTGTCCTAGTTCGAACATCGCGTGGCCGCGCTGCTCGGCCGGCAGGTCCGGCCGGGACAACAGGTTCTGGTGCATGCGGATCGCGCGCTCGGTCTCGCCGCGCCGCCGAAAGAGATTACCCAGTGCAAAGTGCAGCTCGGTCGTCTCCGGATCGAGCTTCACGACCTCGATGAATGCATCGATCGCGCGGTCGGGTTGCTCATTGAGCAGAAAGTTCAGGCCCTTGAAGTAGGAGCTGGGCAGCGCGCGCGATTCCGTGAGCAGATGCCCGATGTCGATACGGGCGGCGATCCAGCCAAGGCCAAACAGAAGAAATGGGGCGATGAGAAGCCACCATGGAGCGGAATCCATCGTTGGCCGTCAGGAGGTGTTGCGGGCGCCCTGCGCGACCGATTGAATCGAATCAGGCGCAGCCTGGGTCGGGGCGACCGAGGGCGCCTGGGCCGACGGGGACTCGCGGCGCGCTTTACGCAGCCGGCGCACTTCCATGCGCAGGCGAAACCAGGCGGGCAGCATGGCGAGAAAGCCGAAGGCCACCCCGACGATGAAAAACACGAGCAACAGCGCAATCAGGGGCGCCTGCCAGACGATGCCATAGAGATGCAGTTCAGCTGGCGTCGTGTTGCTCACGGCAAAGCCAAACAGCACGACGAAAAGGATCAGCCACAGGGCTAGCGCAAGGATTCGCATACGACTATCTTAACGCACGGCGCAAGGCGCCCCCCGGGAGGGAGGCCAGCTCGCGCTATTTCGGTACGGATTCGACCGAGGACTGGGCGGGCGTTCCCGGGTGCTGTGAGTCAACCCGCTCACGCAGTTCCTTGCCCGCCTTGAAATGCGGCACGCGCTTTTCGGGAACCATGACCTTCTCGCCGGACTTCGGATTGCGTCCGACGCGTGGCGGACGCCGGTTCAGTGCGAAGCTGCCAAAGCCACGGATCTCGATACGATGTCCATCAGCAAGCGCCTGGGACATCGCATCGAGGATCGTATTGACCGCGTAATCGGCATCCTTGGCGATCAGCTGAGGGTAACGCTCAGCCAATCGGGCAATCAGCTCGGACTTGGTCATGGATGACCCGGAACCTTGGCCTTCGGGCTCAGCTTTGGCCACTGTCCAGCTTTGCCTTCAAGAGTGCACCCAGATTGGTGGTTCCCGTCGCAGCGCCACTCTCGGCGGCCATCTTCGCCATCTGCTCCTGGGTATCGGCCGTATCACGGGCCTTGATCGACAGATTGATGCCCCGGTTCTTGCGATCGATGTTGATGATCATGGCCGTCACCGAATCGCCTTCCTTCAGGTGATTGCGGGCATCCTCGACGCGGTCACGCGAAATCTCGGAGGCGCGCAGATAGCCTTCGACCTCGTTGCTCAGCTGCACCACGGCACCCTTGGCATCGACCGTCTTGACCGTTCCGGTGACCACGGCACCCTTGTCAAAGGTCGCCGCGAAGTTCGAGAACGGGTCCCCCTCGAGCTGCTTGACACCGAGCGAGATGCGTTCGCGCTCGACATCGATCGCCAGCACCATTGCCTCGAGTTCGTCGCCCTTTTTGAACTTGCGTACGGCCTCTTCGCCGGCTTCGGTCCAAGACAGGTCCGACAGATGCACGAGACCGTCGATGCCACCGGGCAGCCCGATGAACACGCCGAAGTCTGTGATCGACTTGATGGCGCCTTTCACCTTGTCGCCCTTCTTGTGGTTCAGGCTGAAATCCTCCCAAGGATTCGGCTTGCACTGCTTCATGCCCAAGCTGATCCGGCGGCGATCCTCATCGATCTCCAGCACCATCACTTCAACCTCGTCGCCCAGCTGCACGACCTTGCTCGGGGCGATGTTCTTGTTGGTCCAGTCCATCTCCGAGACGTGCACCAAGCCCTCGATGCCCTGTTCGACTTCGACGAATGCACCGTAGTCGGTGAGGTTCGTGACCTTGCCGAAAAGGCGCGTGCCTTGCGGGTAACGGCGCGACAGACCCACCCATGGATCCTCGCCGAGCTGCTTGACCCCGAGGGAGACGCGATTCTTCTCCTGGTCGAATTTCAGGACCTTGGCGGTGATCTCCTGACCCACGGAGATCACTTCAGAAGGATGGCGCACACGGCGCCAGGCCAGATCGGTGATATGCAAGAGACCGTCGATGCCACCCAGATCCACGAACGCGCCGTAATCGGTGATGTTCTTGACCACGCCCGTGACGACCGTGCCTTCTTTCAGGGTCTCGAGCAGCTTTGCACGTTCCTCACCCATCGAGGCCTCGATCACGGCACGCCGCGAGAGCACCACGTTATTGCGCTTGCGGTCGAGCTTGATGACCTTGAATTCGAGCGTCTTGCCCTCGTAGGGTGTGGTGTCCTTGACCGGCCGGGTATCGACGAGCGATCCCGGCAGGAAGGCGCGAATGCCATTGGTCATGACGGTCAGCCCGCCCTTGACCTTGCCGGTGATCGTGCCGGTCACGAGATCTCCCGTCTCGAGCGCCTTTTCAAGGGCCATCCACGAAGCCAGGCGCTTGGCCTTGTCGCGCGAGAGCAGTGTGTCGCCGAAGCCATTCTCCAGCGACTCGATGGCCACGCTGACGTAATCGCCCGGCTTGACATCGATCTCGCCGTGGTCGTTCTTGAATTCGTCAACGGGGATGAAACTTTCGGACTTGAGCCCGGCGTTCACAACTACGAAGTTGTAGTCGACGCGGACGACTTCTGCAGTGATCACTTCACCGGCGCGCATATCTTGGCGCGACAAGCTCTCCTCGAAGAGGGCGGCAAAGCTTTCGTGATCAGGTGTGGAGGGAATGGACGTTGCGAGAGAGGCCATAAATTGTTGAACACCGCACGAGGCGTGCGGACCCAGGGTTAGAGAACGCTTCAATAAAGTCCCGCGAATCGCGGGACGGCTCATTTGGGCCGCGGCACGCTTCTTCCCCCGGCGGGGCTCCGTTCGGAGTCCTATCCGGTGGCGTCTGCCCACCCCTACCCTAACTATTGCTGCACTGCCTGTACTTCTTTTTCACCAACCTACTGCGGCCAACGGGACCGGCAGATCCCGGCGTGACTTGCCGATTCTTGCGGAAATCGCGGTGTCTTCCGAGGCCGCTCAATCGGCACCCATCGGCACGCTCGACCCTAGAGACCCACCCCCCGCTCACGGGCCAACGCCATGATCCGCTCGACCACCTCGGCTGCGCTGTGATACGAGCTGTCGATGACGACGGCATCCCGGGCGGCAACGAGGGGCGAAGTGACGCGTTCCGAATCGCGCCGGTCACGCTCGCGAAGATCCTGCAAAAGGGTCGTGATATTAGCAAAATTTCCGTTTTCCATCAACTGCTTACTCCGGCGTTCCGCGCGCGCCTCAGCGGACGCGACGAGAAACACCTTGAGCTGCGCGTCCGGGAAGATCACCGTTCCCATGTCCCGGCCGTCGGCGACCAAGCCCGGTGGGGTGCGAAAGGCGAGCTGGCGCGCGACGAGCCCAGCGCGCACCTCCGGATAGACGGCTACGGTGGAGGCGGCCTTGCCGACCTCTTCCCTGCGGATTGCCTGGCTCACATCCTCTTCGCCCAGGCGCACCCGGCCCGCGGAGAAGTCGATCTCCACGCTGCGCGCGAGGGCCGCAAGCGCCCCCTGATCGGTCAGGTCGAGCCCATCGCGCAGGGCCGCCAGGGCCGTGATCCGGTACAAGGCGCCGCTATCGAGATAGTGGAATCCGAGTTGCCGTGCGAGCGCCTTGGCCACCGTGCCTTTGCCCGAGGCGGTGGGGCCATCGATCGTGATGACCGGAGCGAGCGCGCTGCTCATGAGCCGGGCTCCGTCCTGGAAAGAAGCTCGTCGAGTCGCTCGAAGTAGTCGGGGAAGGTCTTGGCGACGCAGCCGGGATCCTCGATTCGAACTCGGTGGCCGCCGCATGCGGCAAGGGTGAAAGCCATCGCCATGCGGTGATCGTCGTAGGTCTTGATCGTCGCCGCACAAAAGGTCCTGGGCGGCTCGATCTCGAGGAAGTCATCGCCTGCTCGGACTTGCGCGCCGAGCTTTTCGAGCTCACAGGCCATGGCCGCGAGGCGATCGGTCTCCTTGACCCGCCAACTGCCGATGTTGCGCAGCCGCGAGGGCCCCTTGGCAAAGAGCGCGAGCACCGCAAGCGTCATCGCGGCATCCGGGATGTGATTCAGATCGAGATCGAAGGGCGCAAACCGAAACCCCCCTCTGACACCCGCAGAGCTCGCTTCAATCCAGTCGGGGCCGAACCGGACCGTGGCGCCGATCCCAGACAGTACCTCGGCAAAACCGATATCGCCCTGGACGCTCTCGCGACCCAGTCCCTGAACCCGGACCGGCCCTCCTGCTGCGGCTCCCAGACCGAGGAAGTAGCTCGCCGAAGACGCATCGCCTTCAATGGCAAAGCGCCCCGGACTCCGATAGCGGGACCCCTGGGCGATGCGAAAGGTGGCCGCCGGTGCATCGACGTCGCCTGCCACGCTCACGCCAAAGCGGCGCATGACGTCCAGCGTCAAGGCGACGTAGGGACGCGAGATCAGGGTCCCCTCGAGCTCGATGCAGCAGTCGCCGGTCTCGGCCAAAAGGGTCGCCGCCTGCAGAAGACCAGTCAAGAACTGGCTCGAGGCAGCACCCCGCACGCGCACCGGCAGTCCGCTCGTGCGCTCTGCAGGCAGGATCTCCAAGGGGAGCCTGCCGGGGCTTTCGAGATACGCGATGCGAGCCCCCAAGTGCACCAGAGACGTGACCAAGTCGTCGATCGGGCGCTCATGCATCCGCGCAACGCCAGCAAGACGATAGTGTCCGCCCATGAAGGCCAGCGCCGCGATCAGGGTGCGCGCCGAGAGCCCTGAGTTGCCGACAAACAGGTCCGCCTGGTCCCGGGGAAAGCGCGCACTCCCAAAGACGCGCAGCCCATCCTGCGCGAGGGGCACGAGCGGCACGCCCAGAGCCACAAGGGCCTCGCGCATCACGCGCGTGTCGTCGGAATCGAGCAGACCGACGAGCTCGGTCTCGCCTTCTGCGAGCGCAGCCAGAAGAAGCGCGCGAATGGAGATACTCTTAGAGCCCGGCACCCTGACGACACCGCGGGCCCGTTCGATCGGAGCGACATCGAGGTGAGCGGGGTAGGCCCTCGGAGCGCTCATGGCTTGGTTCCCCAGAGGATCCGCTCCCTGCTCGCGCGCTCAAAGAACGCCATCAAGACGGCCCCGTCGCCACGGGCTAACGCCGTGCGCAGGGTACCCAGGTGCTCCACGTAGCGATCGAGCTCGGCCAGGAGCGGTTCACGGTTGGCGAGCGCAATGTCGCGCCACATTTCAGGCGAACTCGCGGCAATGCGCGTGAAGTCGCGAAATCCGCCGCCGGCCAGAGCCATTTTCTCGGATCCGTCGACAGCCCCCGCGACGTGATCGACGAGCGCGTAAGCCAAGAGGTGCGGCAGATGACTGACTGCTGCCAATGCAGCGTCGTGGCGCGCTGGTTCAAGCAGCAAGACCGCGGCTCCCGCGGCCTCCCAAGCGCTACGCACCGCTTGGACCGCCTTCGCGCCGTTCTCCGGCAGCGGACAGAGCACGACCTTCTTCTGCTGAAAAAGATCGGCCTGAGCCGCTGCGGGCCCGTGCTGTTCGCGCCCGGCCAATGGATGACCCGGGACGAACTGGCCGATCCTCTCGCCCAATGCCTCGCGTGCCGCGCCCACCACATCCTGTTTGGTGCTGCCCGCATCGGTGAGAACGGTGGAGGCCGAGAGCCCTGGAGCGATGCTGCTTAAGATCGGTCCGGTCTGGGCCACGGGCGCAGAGACCAGCACCAGATCGCAAGAGCCGATGGCGCCGGCCGGATCCGACGTGGCGGTATCGATCAGCCCAAGGGACAGGGCGCGCTCGAGTACCGAGGCATCCCGATCGAACCCGACGATCTCCCGAACCCGGCCCGCCCGCCTTTGCGCGAGCGCGAAGGAGCCCCCGATGAGACCTACCCCGATCACGCCCAGGCGGTCCATCATGCGCTGTGCCCGTTCGGGACCCTGACCGGCATCATCGGGGCGCTCTTCTAAGACTGCAGGGCTTGGGGCAAGGCCGCGATCAGCGCGCTGTTCTCCTCAGGCAGGCCGATCGAGATCCGGATCCATTTCGACAGACCGTAGTTGTCGACCGGACGCACGATCACACCCTGCTTTAACAATCCGAGGTTCACCCGGGCCCCGGCATCATCGGCCTCGCCCACCTGGACCAACACGAAGTTGCCGCGCGACGGGATGTACCTCAGACCGAGCGCGTCGAACGCTTCGGTAAGCTGCCGGTACCCGGCGCGGTTCATCGCATAGGTACGCTCGAGAAACTCCTGATCGGTGAGCGCCGCGGCGGCTGCAGCCAAGGCGAGGCCATTGACGTTAAACGGCTGGCGGATGCGATTGAGCACGTCGGTCACGCTCGCCTGCGCAATCGCGTAGCCCACGCGCAGTCCGGCCAAGCCATAGGCCTTGCTGAACGTGCGCGAGACGATGAGGTTGGGATAGCGCCTCACCCAGGCGCTCGAATCGACGCGCAATTCCGGATCAAGATACTCGTTGTAAGCCTCGTCCAAGAGGACCATGACGCGGCTCGGTACCCGGCCGAGGAAGGATTCGATCGCCTCGCCCGTCAGGAATGTGCCGGTCGGATTGTTCGGATTGGCGATGAAGACCAGTTGGGTATTGGGTCGGATGGCCGAGAGCATTCCTTCGAGATCGTGGCCGAGCCCGGGGAGCGCGGGCACGACGCTGCTCTGGGCGCCCTGCATCTGGCTCGCCAACGCGTAGACGATAAAGGCATGGGCCGAATAGACCGCACCGGCGCCGGGCTGCAAGAAGGCCTGGGCCGCCAGGACCAGGATGTCGTTGCTGCCATTGCCGAGAGTCAGCCAGTTCTCCGGCACGCCATACTTGCCAGCGAGCGCCGCCTTCAGATCGAAGGCGTTCGAGTCCGGATAGCGTGCAGCCTCGCCAAGCGCTCGGGCGATTGCCGCGCGCGCCGACTCAGGCATGCCCAGCGGGTTCTCGTTCGAGGCGAGTTTGACGATGTGCCGGGGATCGAGGCCGAACTGGCGGGCGACCTCGGCGATCGGCCTGCCCCCCACATAGGGCGCGATGGCCCGGATATAGTCCGGTACGGGAAAATTGCTCAGATCAGGGGCCGTATCCATGCGCTGTCTCACTTTAGGCTACGGGATAGGACCCGAGCATTTTGAAAAAACCCGTCGAGTCGCGCAGTGCCGCAAGCGCTGCGGCCAGATGCGGTTCGTTGCGGTGACCTTCCAGATCGACATAGAAATAGTACGTCCAGATACCGGTGCGCGCCGGTCGCGACTCGAAACGGGTCATCGAGACGCCGTGCTCCTTGAGCGGCGTGAGCATGTCGTGCACCGCACCGGCCTTGTTCGTCACCGACAAGATGAGCGATGTGTGGTCCCGACCAGAGGGCAGTGCATCGGACTGACCAAGGATGGCAAAGCGCGTCGTGTTTTGGGGGTCGTCCTGAATCTGCTCGGCCACCGACTTCAAGTCATAGCGCTGCGCAGCCAGGATCCCCGCGATCGCTGCGACCTCGGGGTCGGCGGCCGCCATCCGCGCCGCCTCGCCATTACTCGCCTGGGGCACGCGCGGCAGATCCGGATGATGGGCCGTGAGCCACTGCTGGCATTGGGCCAGCGCCTGGGGATGGGCGCAGATGCGCGTGACGCCGGCAAGGGTGCCAGTCTGGCTGAGCAGGTGGTGCTCGATGCGCAGCGCCACCTCCCCGGTGATCTGCAGCGGCGTCTGCAGGAACAGATCGAGGGTCCGGTTGATCGCACCCTCGGTCGAATTCTCGACAGGCACCACGCCGAAGTCCGCCTGACCCGTCTCGACCTGGCGAAAGATCTCGTCGATGCTCTGGCAGGCGGCGGTTTGGACGGTGCGCCCGAACTGGCGCAAGACGGCCTGTTCGCTGTAGGTCCCCTCGGGTCCGAGATAGGCCACGATCAGCTCCCTCTCGAGCGCCCGGCAGGCCGACATGATTTCCCGATAGATGCTCTCAATGGCGCGCGCAGGCAACGGGCCCTGGTTCAACGCGGCCAGACCGCGCAGCACCTGGGCCTCGCGCTCCGGACGAAATACGGGCGCATGGAGCCGCACTTTGGCGGCACCGACCTCCTGAGCGATGCGTGCCCGCTCGCTCAGCAGTTCCAGGACTTGGCGGTCGATCGCATCGATCTGCCCCCGAAGCCCCTGGAGATCGGGCTGATCGTCGCGCTCGCGCTCGTCGTTCGACACATCTTCCCCCATTGGTTCTCTAGCCGTGCACGCGTTCGAATTCTGCCAAGTATTCCACCAAGGCGACGACGCCGCTTTTTGGCATGGCGTTATAGATCGAGGCACGCATGCCGCCGGCGGACTTGTGACCCTTCAACTGCACGAGACCGCGTTCCTTGGCACCGGCCAGAAAGACTGCGTTGTGCTCCTCTTTGGGCAGAAAGAAGGTCACGTTCATGCGCGAGCGATCTGACTTCTCCACGGCCGTACGATAGAACCCGCTTTCATCGAGCGCCTCGTAGAGGAGGGCCGATTTTTCGATGTTACGCGCTTCCATCGAAGCCAACGCCGAGAGACCGGGCAGGGCCTGCTCCTTCAGCCAGGCGAACACGAGCCCGGCGATGTAAATCGCAAAGGTCGGGGGAGTATTGAACAGCGAAGCATGGTCGGCCACGACCTGGTAGTTAAACGCCGAGGGGCAAAGCGGGTGTGCCCGGCCGAGAAGATCTTCGCGCACGATCACAAGCGTCAGGCCCGAGGGGCCGATGTTCTTTTGCGCGCCGCCGTAGATCAGCCCAAAACGCTCGACGGGCACCGGGCGGGAGAGCAGATTCGAGGACATGTCGGCCACGAGCGGCACACCGTAGGCCGGCTCAGGGAGCCAGTGGTACTCGAGTCCCCCGATGGTCTCGTTCGTGCACAGATGGAGGTACGCCGCGTCCGGGCTCCTGCGCCACTCTGACTCGGGCGGAATCCGTGTGTAGCCCGAGGATTTGCCGGAGGCGACGACGACCACCTCCCCATAGCGCGACGCCTCGGTGATCGATTTCTGCGACCAGATGCCGGTATCGACATAGTCGGCGAGCCCCTGTTCACCCAGAAGATTCAGAGGGACGATCGCGTTTTCTGCAAGCGCGCCCCCTTGCATGAACAAGATCCGATAGTTGCTCGGGACGGCGAGAATCTCCCTCAGATCCGCCTCGGCGCGGGTCAGGATTTCGCCGAATTCCGGTCCGCGGTGGCTCATCTCCATGACCGACATGCCTGTGCCGTGCCAGTCGAGCATCTCCTCCTGGGCCCGCCTTAAGACTTCTTCGGGCAAGACGGCCGGGCCGGGGGAGAAATTGTAGACGCGCACCCGGCCCCCGCTAGCGAAGATCCGGGCCCGGCCGGCGTCCTACAGTGCTGGTCATTCGTCCGGAGCTTCGGAATCGTCTTCGAGCGAGCCGAGGGACCCACCTTCGGACCCACCTTCGGACCCACCTTCAGGACCACCCTCACCGACACCGTCGACGCTCGACTCGACGACCTTCTGCACCCCCGACAGAGTGCTCCCGTCGTCGACTGAAATGAGCGTGACCCCCTGAGTCGCGCGACCCATCTCGCGAATCTCGGAGACACGCGTGCGGATCAAGACACCGCTGGTCGTGATCAGCATGATCTCGTCGGTCGTCTCGACGAGAGTGGCCGCGACCACCTTGCCATTGCGCTCGGAGGTCTGGATCGCGATCATGCCCTTGGTGCCGCGCCCGTGGCGCGTGTACTCGGCGATCGGCGTGCGCTTGCCGTACCCGTTCTCGGTGGCCGTGAGCACGCTTTGCTGCTCGTTCTCCGCCACGAGAAGGGCCATGACGCGTTGCCCATCATCGAGCATCATCCCCCGAACGCCCCGTGCGCCACGTCCCATCGGCCGCACGTCATTCTCATCGAAGCGCACCGCCTTGCCGGCGTCGGAGAACAGCATCACATCATGCTGCCCATCGGTGATGGCCGCGCCGATCAGATAGTCCCCCTCATCCAGATCCACGGCGATGATGCCGGCCGTGCGCCGGTTCGCGAAATCGGAGAGGGGCGTCTTCTTGACCGTGGCCAGAGCCGTCGCCATGAAGACATAATGGTCGGCATCGAACTGCTTGACGGGCAAGACGACATTGACCTTTTCGCCCTCGATCAACGGGAACATGTTGATGATCGGCCGGCCGCGCGAGTTCCGCGAACCCTGCGGTACCTCGTAGACCTTCAGCCAGTAGACCCGGCCCCGATTCGAAAAACACAGAATCGTGTCGTGGGTATTGGCGATGAAGAGCTGGTCGATCCAGTCGTCCTCCTTGGTCGCTGTCGCCTGCTTGCCGCGGCCACCGCGGCGCTGCGCGCGGTATTCGGAGAGCGGCTGGGATTTCATGTAACCGCTGTGGGAGAGCGTCACAACCATGTCCTGGGGCGTGATCAGATCCTCGTCGCTCATGTCCAGCGTGTTCAGGACGATCTCGGAGCGCCTCGCGTCGCCGAACTCGGCGCGCACCGCCGTCAGCTCCTCCGAAATCATCGCCCTGATCCGCTCGGGCTTGGCCAGGATGTCGATCAGATCGGCAATCTCGGACATGACCTCGCGATATTCGCTCACGATCTTGTCCTGTTCCAGACCGGTCAGTCTTTGCAGGCGCATCTGCAGGATCTCGTGAGCCTGGTCGTCGGTCAGCCGGTAGAGCCCGTCGGACTGCAGGCCAAAATGGGCGGGGAGTCCCTCGGGGCGATAGGCTTCGCGCCCACCCGGGGTGTCCGCTTCGGCGCGCAGCAGCATCTCCCGCACGAGACTCGAATCCCAGGAGCGCTGCATCAGTTCCTGCTTGGCGACCGGGGCGGTCGGGGCGGCTTTGATCAGCGCGATGAATTCGTCGATGTTGGCGAGGGCAACTGCCAGCCCCTCGAGCACGTGCCCGCGGTTGCGTGCCTTGCGCAACTCGAACAGCGTACGGCGCGTGACAACCTCGCGGCGGTGCGCAAGAAAGGCCACCAGCATCAGCTTCAGGTTGCACAGGCGCGGCTGCCCGTCGACGAGTGCCACCATGTTCATGCCAAAGGTGTCCTGCAGCTGCGTGTTCTTATAGAGATTGTTCAGCACGATCTCCGGAACTTCGCCCCGCTTGAGCTCGATGACAACGCGCATGCCGGACTTATCCGACTCGTCCTGGACGTGGGCGATCCCCTCGATCTTTTTCTCGGTGACGAGTTCGGCGATGCGCTCAAGCAGGGTCTTCTTGTTGACCTGGTAGGGCAGTTCGTCGACGATGATGGCCGAGCGGTTACCCCGGTCGATCTCCTCAAAATGGGTCTTGGCGCGCATCACCACCCGCCCCCTCCCGGTCCGGTAGCCTTCGCGCACACCCTGTACGCCATAGATGATCCCCGCCGTCGGAAAGTCCGGCGCAGGGATGATTTCGATCAGTTCATCGACCGTGCATTCTGGATTGCGCAGCACATGCAGACACGCGTCGACGACCTCTCCCAAGTTGTGGGGCGGAATATTGGTGGCCATCCCCACCGCGATGCCCGAGGAGCCGTTGATGAGCAGATTCGGGATCTTCGAGGGCAGGATCAGAGGCTCGCTCTCCGAGCCATCGTAGTTCGGCCCAAAGTCGACCGTGTCCTTATCGATGTCGGCCAGGAGTTCGTGAGCGATCTTGGACAGGCGAATTTCGGTGTACCGCATCGCAGCCGCGTTGTCGCCGTCGACCGAGCCAAAATTGCCCTGGCCATCCACGAGCATGTAGCGCAACGAGAAATCCTGGGCCATGCGCACGATCGTGTCGTATACCGCGGTGTCGCCGTGGGGGTGGTACTTACCGATCACATCACCGACGATACGGGCCGACTTCTTGTAGGCCCGGTTCCAGTCGTTGTTCAGTTCATGCATCGCAAAGAGCACGCGCCGATGGACGGGCTTCAGACCATCGCGTACGTCGGGCAGCGCGCGGCCGACGATGACGCTCATGGCATAGTCGAGGTAGGAGCGTCGCATCTCCTCTTCGAGACTGACGGGAATGGTTTCCTTGGCGAATTGATCCATGCGGGCTGGCGGTGGGAGGTGCGATGGAAGGATGCGCGCAGACCGGCTTTCCCGGGTCGGGGCTCGGCCTTACCTGGAAAGGTGCCCGATGAGCGATGCGGCAGGTGGTGCCAGCATTGGTCCGCGAGCGCGATCCTTAAGCGTGGAATTTTACCATGCGCCCGGCCCTGAACCAGCCGCTCGGAAGGTCGTGTTCTTCGCGACCCAGAAATTTTCGGTATATTCGCGGCGATACGCATTCTCTCGGGGCCCTCGATCATCACGTCGCAGCGGGCACCGGGCAGCCGATTCTTCTCATCTGGGAGCAGCGATTGACGGTGTCGGGACGCCTTATGATCTACGGAGCCCTCTTATTCGTGGGCGCGTGCGCCCAGACCGGCAGCCCGCCTGGCGAAGCGAGTCCCAAATCCGACGCGGACAGCATTGTGCTCCCGGTCTCTGCGAAGTTGGCTCCCGACCCGATTGCACCTCCCCACAAGGATCCCGCGCCGCGTGTTTCCCGGTGCGACTTCTCCAAGGTGCTCCCCAGCGACGAACTCTTCGAGCACCGGGGATACGATCTGACGGGCGATGCCGCAGTCCTATTGGCGCGTGACCTGATGATTCCGATCGCATCCTGTGCCAGTCTGGAATTGATTACCGTCACGGGATATACGGATCATCTTGGGCCCCTGCAGAACCGCCAGACGCTAGTCGAGCATCGCGCCGAGGCGATCAAGGCCTTCCTCGTCGCGCATGGCATTGCCTCGGCCCGGGTGAACGCGGTAGGCCAGGCCGATGCGCCGCCCATCTCAACCGGCTGCGAGACCCTGCACCACCACAAGCTCGTCGAGTGCCTTGCACCCGATCGGCGCATAGTCGTCCAAGTCCAGGGTATCGCCCGTTGACCCAGCCTGCGCCAAGGCCCGGCGCGAGGCGCAGCGAGAAGGCCAAGCCAAGTGCCATGCAAATCGATGAACTGATCGTTCCGCGCTGGATCATTCCGATCGAGCCGGAGGGGGTCGTCCTCGAGAATCACGCGCTCGCCATCCAGGGTCACCGGATCGAGGCCATCCTTCCTCTGGCCGAGGCTCATGCCCGGTTCGCGCCGCGGCGCGTGACCGAGCTGCCGACCCACGTCGTGACCCCAGGCCTCGTCAATCTGCACACCCATGCGGCGATGACTCTATTGAGGGGGATCGGCGATGACCTACCCCTGAAGACGTGGCTGACGACCCGGATCTGGCCGATCGAGGCGGCTTTTCTTGCGTACGACTTCGTGCTCGACGGTACGCGCCTGGCCTGCCAGGAGATGCTCCTAGGCGGAATCACCTGTTTTAACGACATGTACTTCTTTCCCGACGCCGCGGCCCAGGCCGCACTCGAGTTTGGCATGCGCGCGTGCCTGGGTATGACGGTCATCGACTTTCCTACGGCCTGGGCGAGCGACGCCGAAGACTATCTGGCGCGTGGCCTGGCGGCACGCGACGCCTTGCGCGACGAGCCCCTCCTGTCGTTCTGCCTCGCCCCCCACGCACCCTATACCGTCGCCGATACGACCCTGCAACGGATCGCCACACTCTCCGAGCAGCTGGAGGTACCGATCCATATTCATCTGCACGAGACCGCGGGCGAGATCAGCGAGGAGCGTGGTCGCACCGGTCAGCGGCCGATCGATCGCCTGGAGCGGCTCGGACTGATCGGACCCGGCCTCATCGCCGTGCACTGCGTGCACCTCGAACCCACCGAGATCGAACTGTTCGCCAGGCGCGGCGTCTCGATCGCCCACTGCCCCAGTTCCAACCTCAAGCTCGGTTCGAGGCATTGCGCGATCGGCGCGATGCCTCGATGCCGGTGTGCGCGTGGGTCTGGGTACCGATGGTGCAGCCTCGAACAACCGGCTCGATCTGCTCTCCGAGATGCGGCTTGCTGCTCTGCTCGCCAAGGGATCGAGCCAGCGCGCCGACACGTTTGCAGCGCATGAAGTGCTGCGCGCAGCGACCCTAAATGGTGCGACCGCGTTGGGGCTGGAGGACCGGATCGGATCGCTTCAAGCGGGTAAGGACGCCGATCTCTCAGCATTTGACCTAGGCTCACTTGAGTGTCAGCCCTGCTTCAATCCAGCGTCTCACCTAGTATTCGTCGCGGAACGCCACCATGTCAGCGATGTCTGGATTCGAGGTAAATGTGTTGTTCAAAAGAGACAGTTGTGCTCAGACCCGGTGCGACAGGGAGGCGGCGAGAGTGCATCGGTACTATCGCTGTGGCAAAATCGCATAGAGCTAAGATTTGCCTCGCTGCGCTGATTCTGCCGGTGTCCGCATCTCGGTCAGACGGGTCAGGGCTTAATCCGGACCCGTTTCGAGTCCAGCTTGCAACAGGTCACTCGGACGAGGAAATCGGGTCAATTGCCCCCGAGCGTTCGGGCTCGTAGAAAAGTAGGACAACTTGTAATTAAGGGCGCAGGGCAACTGCGGTCATATCGAAATTAAAAGGAGAAACATGAATAAGTCGGTCAAAATGTTAACCCTGGCAGCGTTGCTCGCTTCGGCACCCATCGCAGCCATGGCGCAAACGGACATTCCGAGAAAGACCTCGGGTTACGTCCAGAGCACTAACGGCATGATCGTCCAGGATCCGTTTGGCCTGTGCTGGCATACCGGCTACTACACGCCTGATCTCGCTCAAATCGAATGCGATAAGACCGTATCGGCTCCCGTGGCACCCCCACCCGTCGTGCCGCCGACCCCGGTTACGCCGGCAAAGCCGCCCGAACTGAAGAACGAGAAGATCACGTTTGCAGCCGACGCCTTCTTCGACTTCAACAAGTCGGTCCTGAAGCCCGAAGCCAAGGTCAAGCTGGATGATCTGGTCAGTAAACTCTCCGGCATCAACCTCGAAGTGATCATTGCCGTGGGTCATACCGACAGCATCGGGTCGGACGCCTACAACCAGAAACTGTCCGTGCGTCGTGCCGAATCGGTCAAGGCTTACCTGGTCAGCAAGGGTATCGAGCCCAACCGGATCTACACCGAAGGCAAGGGCAAGAAGCAGCCGATCGCTCCGAACACGATCAACGGTCATGACAACCCCGAAGGGCGCGCCAAGAACCGTCGTGTGGAAATCGAAGTCGTCGGAACGAAGGCTCACTAAACGAGTCTTTCGAGATGGCAAAAAGCCCCGCTTCGGCGGGGCTTTTTGTTTGTGGAGGGTGTTACTACGCAGTTGACCAAACAGTAGTTACTTCAATGGGTTACGGAGGCTACGCGGCCAGGGTTGTCGATGTTCCGGGACACGGTCAATTGCCCGTACACGTCATTTTGGGCACTCGCTGGAGCCTTGATGCGCCCTTGCGCACCAGGGATCCGCCCGTTGCCAGAAAACGACGTCAATCTAAGGGGTGCTGGTCGCCATCCCGGACGGTAGATCGCGTTCTGAGGGCGGCACCAACTTCAGGCTTGCTTCGGCGGCGTTCACGGCGTCATCGACGCTGAAGTAGCGGGCGCGCGCCACCGGCAGATCGGGCAGCTTCACGCGCGCCAGAATATTCACCGGTTCGTCGATCAGCCGGGCGATGAACAGACCCCGTTGCTGCCCCGCGACGTCATGAGCCAGCAGGCCAAGCGCCTCGAGGGTCGTCGTATCCAGGTCGGGCGTCAATTCAAGCGAGAGAACGAGTGCCCGCGCGTCGGGGTTCTGCAGCAACGCCGAGCGGATCAGCGCCATGATGCGCTCGACATTGGCAAAAAAGAGCGGCTCTTGTGGTCGTAGAATCAGGACCCCGGGCACCGCGAGCGCCCCGCCATGCTCGGCCCGGTTGACGAAATCGTGTCCCGCGTCGAGCCTGCCCAACTCCACCACGCTCGATTGGGCCAGACGACGCAACAGCATCAGCAGACTGATTGCGACTGCGGCGAGAAGTCCATCGAGAACGCCTAGCACCAATACGGCGAGGATCGCTCCAAAGAGGACGGTTCGATCCCGCTGCCAGACGATATAGGGTCGGACCACGCCGATACGCAAGCTGTGGCTCACCGCGTGAATGACGATCGCAGCAAGCACCGGTGCGGGCGTGAAGGCGATGTAGCGCAAGAGCGTGAGAAGCACGATCGCCACTGCAACGAGGGCTATCGCACCCGCGAGGCGCGACTGCGCACCAGCCGCCTCATTGGCGGAGGTCGCCGAATATCCCGCCCCGACGGGCATACCCTGCAGGAGTCCGGATATCAGATTGGCGACCCCGAGCGCCAGCAGATCCCGATTCGGCGCGACGGGATCGTGATTCTTGACTGCAAAACTGTTGATCGACCCGGACGATTCGGCATAGAGAACCAGCATGAGGGCCATGCCCACCTCACCCAAACGCAGCCAATCGCCGCGCGCGAGAGCCGGCAATCCTGGTATCGGTACTGCAAAGGCGATCGTGCCGACCGTCTCAACGCCGTGGCCCGGCAGACCGAGTCCCAAAGAAACCCCGATTCCGAGCGCGATGACGACGAGTGCACCCGGTACCTTGGGCCAGCGCGCCATCCCGAAAAGAAGCAGGAGCGCCCCGATCCCGACCAGGATGCTGGGCACATTCCAGTTCGCGTACTGCTCGAGGAGATCGAAGAAGAAGCGCGCCAGATCGCTGTGATGAGGTTTGACGTTCAAGACCGTCGGCAGTTGCTTGGTGATGATCACCAAAGACAGACCGATCGCGAATCCGCGTAGGACCGGCTTGGCGATGAAGTCCGACAGGCTGCCCACACGGGCAAGGCATGCCACCAAGAAGAACGCCCCAGTCAAAATGACGAGCCCGAAGCCGAGCGCGAGGCGCATGTCGTCGTAGCCGTTGGCCTGGGCGATCACGGCTGCCGAGAGCACGGCGGCAGACGAAGAGGTCGCCGAGACGATTGCGTAGCGGCTCTTGCCTAGCGCGGCGTAGCTCGCCAGTCCGACCAATAATGCGATGATACCCGATTGGGGGGGCAGGTTCGCGATGCTCGAATAAGCGACCGCCTCAGGTAACAGGAGTCCCGCAATGGATAGGCCCGCAATGAGATCCGGACCCGCCCTCATGCACGCCCTGAGGAGGGACTCCGAAAACCGGGATGAGGCCTCTTGGCGAAGCCTTGGCGGATCGACGCAGAAACTCGGGACATGACGCGAAACATACAGGTTTTCGGCAGGAATGCGCAATCTTCATTGCTTCGCTCGCCAAGCCACTTTAGGCTCAAGAACCGGGCTGCAGCGTCGATAGCCCCAAAGGGGCGTTCTGGCTCGGGCGACGCGATCGGCATGCCGGTACCCGTATGCCCTGCCCGGTCAAACGGGGTCGGCAAGGGTGAGACGACCCCTTCCCGGAAGCCCGGCTTAAGGTGCAGTCCGGGTAAAGAAGTCGACACGATGGGCGGACACGATGCCACACGCCAGTTCGGCGCGCCGTCCCAGGGAGCACCCTCAGGCCCGATCGGAGTGTGCATGGTTTAGACCGCGGGATGAGGTTTGCGGAGCGATGAGCCCCAGGCCCCCGCACCGGGGATCCATAGCCCAGCGGCTAGCGGTCGCTCGGCCGCTGCGACGGGGACTGTTCCCAGATGAGTATCGAGATCGAGTCCTCCAGAGCGCCCAAGGCGGCTGAAGAGCCGCCATCGTCTTTCGCGACGTCTGCGCCGTCTGCGCCATCCGGCCAAGCCGCCTTCGCCCAGGCACTCGCGGCCAATGAAATCGAGTCGCTTGGCGCCATCGAGGAAACCTTGAAGGACATGGAGCAAAGCTCCCGCCACACGGATGTACTGGAGCTGGCCGAGAAGGGCTTGGCTCTATGCACCCTGCCCGGCTTCGACCCGTATCGATTACGCTTTCTGCTCGTCAAGAGTTGGCGCTATCTGCGCCTCATGCTGCTCGATTCCGCGCTGCTCGTGTTGCGCGACGCCGATCTTCTCGCCAATCGGTTGAGCGATCGGGCAGCCACCGCCGAAGTCCTGCGCCAGCTGGCGCTCGCCCATGCCCTCTCGGGCGATCTGGAACTGTCCGAGAAGAGTTTTCTGCGCTCGATCGACCTCTTTGGCGAGATCGGCGAGACCTCCGGCTTGGCCGAAGCACTCGGCGGTCTCGCGGTGGCTTATTGGCGCGCGGAGCGCTTTGACGATGCAGCCGAGGTCTTTCGCAAATCCATTGCGACTGCACTCGCCTCGGGTAACTGGTGCTGCGCGATCCAGTCGAGTGCGAATCTCGCGAACTATTTCCTCTCCAGACAGGATTACCTCTCCGCCGACGAACCCCTATGCATGGCCGAAAAGATCTTTCGGGAACAGGGCGTCGCGCCCTTCGCCGGTTGGATCATCGCGCTGGCCAACCGGGCGGCCTATTGGGAGCTCGCGGGCCAGCCCGCGCAGGCCCGGGCGCTCTATGAAGAAAGTATCTCGACCTGCGAGGCGATCGGGGAGCTGGTCGTGCGCCCGCATCTGGAAGCGGGGCTTGCCGAGATGCTCTTTGGTCGGGGTGACTTTGAAGCCGCCTACCGGCATCAGCAAAACGCCTATCAACTGGACATGGCCCGTCTAGAACGGGCCCGCAACCTCGAGATCCAGACGATGCGCGGCTCCTTTGAGCTGCTTCAGGAACAGCGCGAACGCAAGCTTGCCGAAGAGCACGGCCGCAGCATGGAACGGATGATCCGCGAACGCACGCGGGAACTCAGACAGGAGATCGACGTCCGCCGACGTGCAGAGAGTGCTGCGCACCATCTCGCGAACCACGATCCCTTGACGGGTCTTCCGAACCGGCGCAAGTTTGATGCCCTGCTCGATCTGGCGTTAAAGGATGCGGCCGAGAAGGGTGAAGGTGTCGCGGTTTTCTTTGTCGATCTCGACCACTTCAGTTTGATCAACGACACCAGCGGCCACGATGTCGGCGACCGGATACTCGCCGAGGTCGCGGCGCGCTTCATGGCCATTCCCAATGCTCATGAATCCGTGTGCCGCTTTGGCGGCGACGAGTTCGCCATCCTGGTGCGCGGAGCCGATCAACCCGAAGTTGTCGCCGCTCGCCTGCAAACTGTCTTTGGCGCCTTTGAAGAGCCTTTCGTGGTCGAGCACGGCGAGCGCTTCATCTCGGCGACGATCGGCATGAGCCGCTTCCCCGATCACAGCCGCGAACCCCGGCAACTGCTGCGCTTTGCCGACATCGCGATGTACTCGGCCAAACAGCAGGGTCGCCGCCGCTTCGCCGAATTCAACGAGACCCTGCGTGGCGACATCGTCCTGCGCACGGATCTGGAACGCGACGCCAAGGGGGCGCTCAGCCAGGGGCATTTGCGGCTCGTCTATCAGCCCAAGGTGAGCGTCCCGGACGGCGCATTGGTCGGCCTCGAGGCGCTCGCGCGCTGGCAACATCCACGCTACGGAGCCATCGACCCGACGCGCTTCATTCCCTTATTTGAAGAGACCGGACGCATCGTGGAGTTCGGTCACTGGGCGATCGAAGAGGTCTGTGCGCAGCTCGAGAGCTGGCGCATCGAGGGAGTCGGACTCGTGCGCGTGGCGGTCAATGTCTCGCAAAAGCAGCTCAGGGACGAGACCTTTCCCGCGTTCGTTCGAGACTGCCTCGAGCGCCATGGCGTCGAGCCGCGCGATCTGGAGATCGAAATCACCGAGAGCACGCTGATGACCGACACCCAGCGCGTCGTCGAGAGGCTCGGTCAGATCTCGGCCCTGGGGATCCACATCTCGATTGACGATTTCGGGACGGGTTATTCCAGCCTCAGTCTGCTCTCGAAGCTGCCTCTGCATGGACTGAAGATCGATCGCTCGTTCATCCACGCGATGCTCGAAGGGTCCTCGGAGAGCATGATCGTAGAGACCATCATTCGCATGGCTCAAGCGCTGGGCAAGTCGGTCACGGCCGAGGGCGTGGAGACGAGCGCCCAGTTCGATGCACTCGTGACCCAGGGTTGCGGATTCTGCCAGGGCAGCCTCTTCGGCATGCCCCTCGAGGTCCATGACATCCGGGAGCTCCTGAAGAAGCGGGCGTTGCCCGGCACAAAAGCGTTGCCGTGAATTAGGCTACAGTAATGGCTTTACCGCCGGTCCATAGCAACGGGCCAGGCCGATTCGCGAAGCGACCCCAATGCAGCAGACAAGCGACACCCCGAAGGTCAATGCCGATCCTGACGAACTGAAAAAATTCAGTGACTTGGCCCATGTGTGGTGGGATCCGACGGGTAAGTTCCGCCCCCTGCACGAGATCAATCCGCTGCGCTTGGCCTGGATCGACCAGCGCGCGCATCTGGCCGGCAAGCGCGCCCTGGACGTCGGCTGCGGTGGCGGCATTCTCGCCGAGGCGATGGCCAAGATTGGCGCCGAGGTCGTGGGCATCGACTTGTCGGAGAAGGCCCTGGCTGTCGCGGAATTGCACGGGATCGAGTCGGGCATCCAAGTTCGTTATCGCAAGATCTCCGCCGAGGACCTTGCCCGCGATGAGCCCGAGAGCTTTGATGTCGTCACCTGCATGGAAATGCTCGAGCACGTCCCCGAGCCGGAAGAGACGGTAAGGGCCTGTGCGCGCCTGGTCAAGCCAGGGGGTCTCGTCTTCTTCTCGACGATCAACCGCAATCCCAAGGCTTACCTGTTTGCGGTCGTCGGTGCCGAATACGTGCTCGGGCTGCTCCCGAAGGGCACGCATGACTACGCCAGGTTCATCACACCGTCGGAGTTGTCGCGCTTTGGCCGCAGCTCAGGTCTATTGACCAAGGAGATGATCGGGCTGCACTACAATCCGATCACGCGCAACTACTGGCTCGCGCCGAACACCGATGTGAATTACATGCTGGCCACCGAGCGCAAGGACTGATGGCACGCCCCGTCTTCGCCGGGGTCCGTGCCATCCTGTTCGATCTGGATGGCACGCTCGCCGATACGGCACCGGACCTCGCCCAGGCGGCCAATCAGGTGCGCAGCGCGCACGGCCTCGACCCCCTGCCGTACTCGCGCTTGAGGCCGGTGGCCTCACACGGTGCGCGGGGGTTGCTCGGCGTGGCACTCGATGTCGGGCCTGATGATCCGCGGTACGAGCCCTTGCGCACCGAGTTTCTCCGATACTACACGGCACGTCTATGCGTCGACTCGAAGCTCTTCGATCAGATCGAGCCGCTTCTTCTTGCCCTTGCGAAGCGCGGGCTGCCCTGGGGGATCGTGACCAACAAGATCGCAAGCCTGACGACACCGATCGTGCATGCACTCGCGCTTGTTCCGCGTGCGCAAACCGTGGTCTCGGGTGACACGACGCCCTTTGCCAAACCTCACCCGGCTCCTTTGCTCTGCGCAGCATCCGCAATGAACGTGGCCGCGGGTTCTTGCCTCTATGTCGGCGACGACCGGCGCGACATCGAGGCCGGTCGGGCCGCAGGCATGCGCACGGTCGCAGCGGCCTACGGGTATTGCGCCGATCAGGACCCAGGCGAGTGGGGTGCCGACGCGCTCATTCACGCCCCCTTGGAACTGCTCGAACTCATCGACTGAGGTCCTCGGACCAACGGGAGCGCGCGCCGGGCGTTGCGCGCCCCCCTATAATGCAGACTGCACACGGGGAGAGTGTATGCTCACAAGAGCTCGGATCCGGAACGGGTTGCTTGGTCTGGCCATTCTGATCGCGCTCATCGCCGTATTGGGCTACGGGATCGCTCCGGTAATCGTGAAGCGTACGATCGAGGACGATCTCACCACGCTCATTGGACGCAAGACCACCTTGGGGGAGGTCCAGGTTCATCCGTTCACGCTGACGGTCCGATTGCGGGACTTCCGGATTGCGCAAGCCGACGGCGCGGCCGCGATGCTTGACATCCAGGAAATCGAAGCCGGCCTGTCACTCGCTTCTGTGTTGCATTTGGCCCCGGTGGTCAACCGCCTGCATGTGACCGGCCCCAAGCTCGCGATCACCCGTTTGTCCACCGATCGCTTTGACTTCTCCGACATCCTTGATCGTCTGGGTGCAACCTCCAAGCGTCCCCCTGAGCCAGCCGACGCGAAACCGGCGCGGTTCTCCATCAATAATATCGAGCTCACCAATGGGCTCATCACCTTCGATGATCGAGTCACCCGTTCGCAGCACAGGCTGGAAAGCCTGACGTTGAGTCTACCGTTCATCTCGAACCTGCCCCATGATGTCGAGCTCTTCGTCGAGCCGGCATTCTCAGCGAAGGTCGACGGCAGTCTCGTCTCCTTGAAGGGCAGGCTCAAACCTTTCGAGCAGTCGCTCGAGACGGTGGTCGATCTGAGCGTCACAGGACTGGATCTGCCGACCTACGTGGGCTTCTCTCCGGTGACACTCACTCCAAGGCTTGTCAGCGGACTCTTGAGCACGGACCTCGAGGTCGGATTCAGGCGTGACGCAGATGCAAGTCCGCACGTCAGACTCTCCGGAAAAGCGCGTCTTGAGAAACTCAGGATCGACAAACCGGACGGGAGCGAGGTGCTCGCGGCAGAGCGCATCGCCGTCGATCTGAAAAACGTCGATTTGTCCAACGGCGACATCGAGCTCAACAGTGTCGAGGTCCTCGCCCCAAGCTTTGCAGCCGAGCGCCTGGCCGACGGCCGCATCGACGCCCTGGAACTGTTCGCGCCCCCGCCCGCGGCTGCAGGCCATCCGGCGCCCAGCTCGCCCCCTGCTTTGGCTGCGGAGTCCGCTGCG
Source organism: Rhodospirillales bacterium (assembly GCA_903970305.1). Taxonomy (GTDB): domain Bacteria; phylum Pseudomonadota; class Gammaproteobacteria; order Burkholderiales; family Burkholderiaceae_D; genus BOG-994. The sequence goes on from CAJCID010000316.1 coordinate 38,795, forward strand.
CATGCTCCTGCGACAGCGCCAGGCGTGAGCGCCCCGAACCCGGCCGATAAGCCAGCGCGTCTTTGGCTCGGAGAGTTCAGGCTCTCGGGCGCCACGGTACATTTCCAGGATCACAGTGCCGAGCTGCCGTTCGTGGTGAACCTCTCCGATCTGCACGCGAGTGCGACGGGACTGTCGAATCAGCCTGGATCGACGGCGCAGATCGAGGTGGGTTTGAGCACGGCACCGGGACAGACCATCGGCCTGAAAGGACAGGCGGGCCTTGCGGAGAAGAGTCTTAGCGGTCACATCGAGCTCGCCAATCTGCATCTGGAGAGCTTCGCGGGCACCTTCGGGGCGCTCCTGACTGCGCGGCTTGACAGTGGCATCCTCGAAGGTGCGACCGACTTCGCTCTGAAGGGGCAGGACAGTCCCCCCTCGATCAAGCTGAGCCACCTGGCCCTCGCCGTCAATCACCTGCAGCTGCGCCTGCCCGATGAGCATGTGCCCGTGTTGGTGGCCGAGCGCGTTGCGATCGCCAACACCACCGTAGATCTCGCCAAGCCCAGCGTTCAGATTGAAAAACTGACACTGTCGGGCGTGGCCGCCAATGTGGCGCGCAATGCCCTCGGGGTGATCAACGTCAGCACCCTCGCCAGCCCGCCGAAGGGGGGTACGACGCGCCAAGCACGGTCTACAGCAGAGCCTGTCCAGGTGGTGCCTGCGGTGCCCAAGACCAAGCCCAGCGACGCCCCCCGAGGGGAGTTCGCCATCGGCAAGATCGAAGTCTCCGAGAGCAAACTCGCCTTCGCCGACCTGAGCGTGCGTCCCGCTGCGGCCTTGCAGATGGAGAAAATCAGCTTCTCCGCGGAGAACCTGAAACTCGATGGTGCTGCGCATATTCCCTTCCACTTCGCCGCCCTGGCCAACCAGAAGGGCAAGATCGACATCAAGGGTGATCTCGCGCCTGCGCCCCTTGCGCTTGACGCGGAACTCTCCTGCCGCACCATCCCGCTGGCGGCGCTGCAAGGCTACCTCGGAGATCGCCTGAACATCACCATCTCGAACGCCGATCTGTCGGTTCGGGGCGCACTGAAGATCGCCACGGCAAGCGCATCCGATGTGCGCTTTCGCGGCACGGCCGAAGTGACCGATTTTGCCGCACTCGATAAGCTCACCTCGGCAGACTTCCTGCGTTGGAAGTCCCTCCTGGTGCCGGGTATCAGTGCGCACCTTCCTGCGACCGGACAGCCGGTCTCGGTCGAGTTCGGCGACGTGGTCCTCTCGGACTTTTACTCGCGCTTGATCGTCTACCCCGATGGACGTCTGAACGTGCAGAATCTCGTCGCGCCCGTCGGCAGCACCGGACCTCAGTCCGTCACGAACGCGAGCACGCCGCAGCCCGAGGCTCCCCCGGCGAGCGCGGTTGCGAGCGAAACCAATACCCCCGCCAGCGCGGCAACCGTGTTGCGCCTGAATTCGCTCAAGTTCGCCCGTGGCACGGTCAACTACACGGACAATTTCGTCAAACCGAACTACACGACCAACATCACGAACCTGGATGGGTCGGTCTCCAAGGTGGCCTCTGACAATCCCGAACCGGCCGCGGTCAGCCTCAAGGGCTCGCTCGAGGGCAACGGCGATCTGCAGATCACGGGGACCGTGAATCCTTTGGTCCATCCGCTGTTTCTCGACATCGCCGCGAATGCCACCAATATCGAATTGACCCGGCTCACGCCCTACTCGCTCAAGTACGCGGGCTACAATATCGAGAGGGGCAAGTTGTCGATGAAGGTCAAGTATCACATCGAGAACAATCAACTCAATGCGCAGAACAATCTGTTTCTCGATCAGTTGACCTTTGGTGAGCACGTCGACAGCCCCACCGCGACCAAGTTGCCCGTCCTGCTCGCGATCAGTCTGCTGAAGGACGTCAACGGCCAGATCAACATCGACCTACCTGTGTCGGGCTCATTGTCGGATCCCCAGTTCAGCATCGGTGGGGTGATCGTTCGGGTCATCGTGAACCTCCTCGAGAAGGCATTGCTCTCGCCGTTCCAGTTGCTCGGCTCAATCGGGGGCGGCGACGGTGGCGATCTGGGTTATGTGGAATTCGAACCCGGTCAGGCCCAGCTCGGGCCGGCCGGACAGGCCAAGGTCGCAAAGCTCGCCGGTATCCTGGCGAGCCGTCCTGCGCTCAAGCTGGATATCATCGGCCGCGCCGACCGCGCGACCGACACCGACGCAGCGCGCGAGGCGCGCCTTTCTGCCAAGGTGCAGGGGGTGAAATACCGCGAACTCCTGAAGTCGGACCCGAACACGACCTTCGAGAGCGTCTCGGTCGCCCCGAACGAATATCCAGAGTACCTGGAGACGGTGTATCGGGAAGCGGACTTCGAGAAACCGAAGAATGTCCTGGGCCTGACCAAGAGCCTGCCTCCGGCGGAGATGGAGCAGCTTTTGCGCAGCAACATGCCGGTCAATGACGAGGATCTGCTTGGGCTTGCCGACCGGCGCGCGGCGGCAGTGCGCGATGCCCTCGCGCAATCCGGCAAGGTGCCCTCTGAGCGCCTGTTCATCGTCGCCTCGAAACTGATGTCCGATGCCCCCCATGACAAGGGCAGCCCGAACCGTGTCGATTTCGCGCTGCATTGAGCCCGGGCGGCTGCGCCGCCTCCCGGCGGATCACGTCAGTGCTCCCGCTGCCGTCTGCGTGCGGATCCCACCATGGGTCTGACTGCCGACGAGTGGGAGATTGTCGGCCTGAGTCTCGAGGTCGCCCTCCTTGCGAATCTGCTGTGCCTGCCGGTGGCTGTCGGCCTTGCCCTCCTCCTGGCGAGAACGCGCTTTCCGGGGAAGGTGGTCCTCGACGTGTTGGTGCATGCGCCCCTGGTCCTGCCGCCTGTGGTCGTCGGCTATCTGCTGCTGGTGCTCTTCGGAACCCGCGGTCCTATCGGCCATTGGCTCTTGGTGGAATTCGGCATCCGCCTGGTCTTCACGACCAAGGCCGCGGTCCTGGCGGCCGCGGTGATGTCCCTCCCCCTTGTGATCCGAGGGGTACGGCTGTCGATCGATGCGATCGATCCCGGTCTTGAGATCGCCGGCCGCACCCTGGGCGCTTCGCGCTGGAGTGTCTTTTGGACGATCACTTTGCCGCTCATGCTGCCTGGGATCCTGTCCGGCTCGATCCTGGGCTTTGCGCGCTCGCTCGGGGAGTTTGGTGCAACCATCACCTTCGCCTCGAACATCGCAGGCGAAACCCGGACCTTGCCACTGGCCCTCTACACGGCCACACAAAGCGCCACGGGCGACGCGACGGCCGCGCGCCTGGTCGTGATCTCCTTGCTGCTCGCCTGTCTTGCCCTGGGTGCTTCGGGCTGGCTGGAGCAACGCCTGCGCGGCCTGATCGGCACGGGGTCGAACGCATGACGAGCGCGCTCGATGTCGAACTGGGCGCCCGTCTGGGCGGCTTCGAGCTTGACGTGCGCTTCACCGTGCCGGCGCGGGGCGTGACGGCGCTCTTTGGTCGTAGCGGCTCGGGCAAGACCAGCGTCATCAACTCGTTGGCCGGAATTCTGCGGCCTTCGCGGGGCTTCATCCGGATGGGCGAACTCGCGTGGTTCGACTCCGAACGGGGTGTGGACGTGCCGATCCCTGAGCGCGCGGTAGGCTACGTCTTCCAGGACGCACGCCTGTTCCCCCATCTCGGGGTGTCTGGGAATCTCGCGTACGGTCTGACACGCGCCCGGCGTCGGGGTCGCCCGATCCAGATCGGCTTTGAGGAGGTCGTCGGGCTTCTGGGGCTGGAGGGACTGCTCGGACGCCGCCCCCAGCGGCTCTCGGGCGGAGAGCGCCAGCGCGTGGCCCTTGGCAGGGCGCTGTTGAGCCAGCCCAAGGTCCTCTTGATGGATGAGCCTCTTGCCGCGCTCGATGGTCCGCGCAAGGCCGAGATCATGCCCTACATCGAGCGCTTACGCGACGAGTTGGGCCTGCCGATCATCTACGTCAGTCATTCGGTCGATGAGATCACGCGCCTGGCCGACCATGTGGTGATCCTTGCAGACGGCAAGAGCGTGGCCAGTGGGCCGCTCTTGGCGATCATGGGGGATCCGCAGTATGCGCGGCTGATCGGCCGCTACGAGGCCGGCACCGTCCTGGAATGCACGGTGGTGGCGCACGATCCCGGGTTCGAGCTCACCGAACTCGCCTTTGCCGGGGGCCGGCTCCTGGTGCCGGAAGTGGGTCTTGCGATCGGCTCGTCCGTTCGCGTGCGGCTGCGCGCCCGTGAAATCGCTCTGGCCACAAAGGCGCCCGAGGATCTGAGCATCTCCAATTCGCTGCCCGGTCACGTGCAGGCGATCATCGCGCGGGAAGGTCCGTATGTGGAAGTCGTGGTCCGCCTTGGAGCAAGCACGGTGCGCTCGCTGATCACGCGCCAGGCCTGCGCGCGCCTGGAACTCGTCGAAGGCAAGCCTGTCTGGGCGCTGATCAAGAGCGTGGCGCTCGATCAGCGCAGCGTCGCCGTATGACAGACCGGATGACACGCACCGTGAGCCGCGAGGAGCTCCTCGCCGAGCCGGGGCTGCCACTGGCATTGCGTACCGAGTTGATGCTCATGCCCCAAGACCTCGAGCTCGAGCGCCACCGGGACTTTCTCGTGGTGCGCAGCCCGCGGAATCCCCATTATTGGTGGGGCAATTACGTATTCTTCGACAGCCCGCCCGGCCGGGGCGACCTTGCGCGCTGGGAAGAAGTATTTGGGCAGACCATCCGCGGTGTCCAGCCCGCTTCGCGCCACACGACCTTCTCCTGGGCGGGACCTCAGTCCGGACATGTCGGCCCGTTCTTGAGTCGCGGCTACAAGGAGCTCAACTCGATCGTCCTTTCTGCCCTGGAACCGCAGAGCTACCGGCACGAGAACCCCCTCGCGCAGATCCGGATCCTCTCGGGAGCGGACTGGGACGTCCTGCTCGAACTGATGGTGGCCGAGCGTGCACCGGAGCATCCGCATGAGTCCTTCAGGTCCTATGCCAGGGGTCGCATCGAGGAATGGCGGCGCCGGGTCGATGCGGGCCTCGGATTGTGGTTTGGTGCTTATCTAGAAGGCGAGCTGGCCAGTACCCTTGGCCTGTTCGTCGAGGAAACCGCAGGCCATGCGGGTCCGCGGCTTGCGCGTTTTCAGGAGGTCACCACCGCCGAGCGCCATCGCAGACAGGGACTGGCCGGCACCCTCGTCGTCACCGCCTGCCGGACCCTGCTCTCCGAGTTCGGTGCGTTACGCTTTGTCATCATCGCCGATGCTCACGACCTCGCACAGCGCATTTACCGCAACGTCGGGTTCGAACTGGCCGAACACCTGAAGGGATTGGAGAAAGGTGGCTACTGAAGCCAGAACAGGGTGGCACCGGCGCGTCGTGAGCCTGGCTGCGCCCATCATCCTTGCCAACCTCACCCAGCCGATCGTCTCGGCTGTCGATACCGGTGTCGCCGGACACCTGCCCGATCCTTCCTTCCTGGGCGCAGTAGCCCTGGGCGGGCTGTTCTTTAACTTCATTTTCTGGGGGTTCGGTTTCCTCCGTATGGGAACCACCGGACTAGTCGCCCAAGCCTATGGAGCCCAGAACAACGCCGCGCTAAGGGCCACCCTCGCCCGGGCGGTTTGGCTCTCCTTTTCGATCGGTGCGGTGGTCCTGGTGGCGCAGAACCCCTTGATTCGGGCCGCCCTGCAGCTCCTGGGCGGCAGTGCCAACGTCGAGTCGAATGCCCGACTCTATTGCCATGCGCGCGTCTGGTCGGCACCGCTTGCCCTGGCGAACTATGTGCTCCTGGGCTATCTGCTTGGCGTGCAGAAGGTACGGCTGGCGCTATTGATCCAATTGGTCATCAATCTCGTGAACATAGCGGCCGTCTTCGGATATGTCTTCGGGTTGGGCCTGGGTCTAAGCGGCATCGGTTGGGCAGCGGCCACCGCCGACTGCGCGGGCTTCGTCCTGGGCGCAGTGCTCGTGGCGAGGCTGATGCCGCCGGGACTGGGGCGGCTCGGTTGGCAGGAGCTCGTTGACGCCCATGCTCTGAAGAAGCTCTGGCTCATCAATCTGAATCTGTTTCTTCGAACGGTGTGCTTGCTGGCCAGCTTTGGCTGGTTCGCGCGCTCGGGCGCGCGCGAGGGCGATGTGATTCTCGCGGCCAACGCGCTCCTCTTGAACTTCCAGACCTTCATGGCCTACGCTCTGGACGGCTTCGCGCATGCCTCCGAAGCGCTGGTGGGCGAGGCGATCGGAGCGCAGGACCGGATGGCCCTGAAGAGCGCGATCCGGGTGACAACCTTTTGGGCGGGCATGACGGCGGCCGGTTTCGTGGCCGTCTATGCGATAGTCGGCCCGACGCTCATTGACATGCTCACGGATCTGTCCCAAGTCCGGGCGCAGGCCGAGCGTTATCTGCCCTGGGCCGTGATCTCTCCTTTGATCTCCGTGTGGGGATTTCAGCTCGACGGGGTGTTCATCGGCGCAACGCGCACACGCGATCTATTTCTTGCCATGGCCGTCTCGTCGGCCACGTTTGTATTGTGCGCGGTGTTCTTCGAGTCGCGCTTGGGCAATGATGGTCTGTGGCTTGCGCTCTTGGTGCTGATGGGGATGCGGGGTGCGACACTGGGCGCGCTCTTGCCGCGCCTGGCACGGCAGGTCACTCCCGAGGTCCCTCCCGGCACGCTCTCTGCCCAGGCGCTCTAGCACGCCACCGAAAATTCACCTTTTCACCGCGCAAAGAAAACGGGGGCCGAAGCCCCCGTCCTGCTATCTTCTGTTGCCAGGCTCCAGCAGCCCCGTAGTCCGGTGTTTAGGCGGCTACAGCAAATTGCTCATCGTTGGCATTTGCTTGATTTGCGCGGATTACGTCCGTCGCCTCTCGGGTTGCCTGCTCGCCCTCATTCACGCCGTCGAAACCAGGTCATCCCCCCTGATATGGAGATGGGCGGAATCGAACCGCCGTCCGACATGCTTCCGGTTTGCCGGAATTACAACCATAAGAAACAGTTTACTCCTCTCGGGCAGGCTCCACCAATGAATTGCCCATCGCTTACCGCCCCAAGGTGCGCTAGCGCGGGCCTCCGCTTGAGATCCGTTCTGCGGCGACCGTTGGGCTCCTTGGGCTGCCGGCTTCTTCTCGCCCCGAACCTGTAACATTCGGACACGATTCTCCTGGTCAGTGCGTCCACCGAGCGACCACCGGGGGCGTTATCGCACTAGGTCGGCCAAGGCAGCTGCTCAGGACTCCTTGGCCATCACCTCTATGGAACTAGGGATCCGTTCACAATAATCAAGGAGTCTGGACATGAAACTCATTACTCGCATCGCTTCACTCGTGGTTCTCGCCGCGGCACTTGTTCCACTGGGCGCGAGCGCCGATGTTCCCGGGGATCACCCGGCCTACCTGCATGCCCTGTCGGACTTGCGCGCGGCACGCTGGATGATCGATCACCGTCCTGGCAACTGGGAGCAAAGCGGTGATGAGCATTTTGCGGTCCAAAAGATCGACGAGGCCATCCGGGAAATGAAAGAGGCCGCGTTTGACGACGGCAAGAACCTGAACGACCATCCTGCAGTCGATGAGCGTCCCGATCAGCGCGGTCGCCTGCACGCAGCGGTGGACTTCCTCCGTCGCGCCCGGGCCGACATCGCGCGCGAGGAAGACAACGGTTACGCCCGTGGCCTCAGAAACCGTTCGATTCATCATATCGATGAGGCGATTCACGCCGTCGAGCACGCAATCCACGAGTAAGGCTGCGGGCAAGACGAGTACAGGTAGACGATGGGGGCGCCCTTGCGGCGCCCCCTGTCGTTTGGGGTGACTCAAGGGTCTCCAGGGGTCTGGGGGCCTGCCAGACCCCCTCGATAAAATTCCCGTGCCAGCACCTTTGAGCGCCGCTTGGCGCTAAACTCTGGCATTGTTCCTCCGCCGGAGACCCCCATGTTGAAATCCGTCCCGAGTTCCACCGAGAATTCCAGCCAATACTCTTCCGAGGAATGGGCCGTTCGCGTCGATCTCGCCGCCGCCTATCGGCTGGTCGCCCATTTCCATTGGGACGACCTCGTCTTCACCCACATCACCGCGCGCGTCCCGGGCCCTGAGCACCACTTCCTGATCAATCCCTACGGGATGCTCTTTGACGAGATCACGGCATCGTCCCTCGTCAAGGTGGATATGGAGGGCAACAAGGTCGAGGAGAGCCCCTGGCCGATCAATCCGGCCGGCTTTACGATCCACAGCGCCGTGCACGCCGCGCGCCACGACGTCGGCTGCGTCCTGCACACCCATACCCTGAACGGTGTGGCGGTGTCGGCGCAAAAGGGCGGCGTGTTACCGATCTCGCAGCAGTCGATCTTCGTGCTCTCGAGCCTTGGCTATCACGACTACGAGGGCGTCGCGCTGCGCGATGACGAGAAACCCCGCCTGGTGGCCGATCTGGGCGACAAGCGCGCACTGATGCTGCGTAACCATGGCCTGTTGACCGTCGGACGCACGGTCGCCGAGGCATTCCAGAACATGTACACGTTCGAGGCGACGTGCAATATCCAGATCCGCGCCCAGGCGGGAGGGGGTGAACTGATTCCGATCCCCCAGCGCATCATCGATACCGCGCAGGAACAAGCGCGCGCTGTCACCAACGCCATGGGTGCCCAACTGCTCTGGCCGGGGCTCTTGCGTCGCCTGGACCGCCTCGATCCCTCCTTTCGCACCTAGGTCGCAGGAACACCTTCGAGAGGCCAGGGTCGGCTTTGCCTCTGCGGAACCGCACGGCCCGGAAGGCTTCACCCGCCTCGCCCGGTGCTGGGCTAGGTAGTATTACCGCGTGATCCTCTTTGGTCTCTCAAAGCGACCAGAGGGCAGTGCGCGGTACCATATGAGGAAAGTGGGCTTTGGCCCTCAACCTGGACGCATTTCGTCCGATGATCTGGGATATGGGGTCCTCATCCAAAGGGGTGGAGTGCGTACCGAAGCAGATCTGGCGGGAGCCCATGAACGGCTGGAGATTGCGTTGCGTAGCGCGCAATTGGCTGTTTTTGAGTGGCGCCAACGGGAAGGCCGGCTGGAATTCTTCGGGACCGAGGAGAGCGGACTCCATTCGCTCTTGGGCGGCGCCCGCCATGACGCACGTACGTGGCTGGAGCGTGTGCACGAGGACGATCGCGCCCGGCTCGGCGCCTTTCTGGGCCCTATCGGGTCGAGTTCTGATCCGACGGGCGAGGCAGTCGAATTTCGCATCGCCGATGAGCTAGGCCGCTGGACTTGGCTGCTCGCCGAGTTCGTGGGCGCAAAAACCGGTTCCGACTCGGGCTCGGTCAGCGGAACCTTGCGCAACATCTCGGAACGCAAGCGTGCACAGGCCGAGACCATGCGGGCTCGGGACCTCTATGGTGCTCTGAGCGCGACCAATGAGGCGATCGCACGAATCCGCGATCCCCAATCGCTCTTCGAGGAGATCTGCCGGATCGCCGTGCACCATGGCCGCTTCCGGCTGGCTTGGATCGGCCAGAGCGTCGAAGGCTCCGAGGAGATCAGGATTTTGGCCCATGCGGGCGAGGCGACCGACTATCTGGCCGCTCTACGCGTCTCGATGAGCGCCGAAAAGCCCGAAGGGTGCGGTCCGGGCGGCCAGTCGCTGCGCGAAAACCGTCCCTGCGTCTCGAACGACTTCCTCGCCGATCCGCGGACGGCAGTCTGGCGCCCTTATGCCTTGCGCGCCGGGCTGCGCGCCACGGCCAGCATCCCCATTCGCCGTCGTGGCAAGGCCTGGGGGGCATTTGTCCTCTATTCCGGCGAAGTCGATTTCTTCGACGCGCCCCTGTTGCGTCTGCTTGAGGAGATGACCGACGATCTTGCCCTCGCCCTGGAACGCTTCGAGCGGGATCAGGAACTGCGCAACGTCGAGGCGCGCCTTCTGGACAGCGAAGCGCTCGCCGAGGGGGTGCTCAATGCCTCGATCGATCCGATCATCTGTCTGGACGACCGCGGCCGGATCATTGCCTTTAATCCCGCCGCCGAGCGGACACTGGGCTTTCAGGCGAGCCAGACTCTCGGTCGGAACTTCGTCGAGATTCTTGTGCCGCCGCGGTTCCGGGCCGAAAGGGCGGAATCGCTCGCCCGTTTTCTGGCCACCGGGCAAAGCGAATTCACCAACCAGCGCCGCGAGTCGGTCGCCTGGTGCGCCGATGAGACCGAACTACCGATCGAAATCGTCACCATCGCGACCCGGATCGAATCGCGCCTCGTGCTCACGCTCTATCTGCGCGATATTTCGGCGCTCAAGCGCGACCAGCAGATCCTCAAGGAGATGGCTGCCCGCTACCGGCAACTCGTCGAGCGCTCGCCTGAGGCCCTCCTGGTCCATCGGCAAGGGCGCCTGCTGCTGGCCAACAAGGCGTGCCAGGGGCTCTTAGGGGCCTCGCATGAGAGCCAACTGCTCGGACGCGACCTGTTAGAATTCATCCGCCCGGACCAGCATCTGAGGGTCCGGCAGCGCATGGCCCTAAAGACCGCTTCCGAACCGTTCACGCCAACCTTCCAGGAACAGATCTGGCTGCGCATGGATGGATCCGAGGCGACCGTCGAGGTGGCCGGTACCCGCGTCGACTATGAGGGCGAAGTGGCCCACCAGCTCGTCTTGCGCGACGTCACCGACCGGAGGCGCGCCGAAGATATCCAAAAGCGCCAGAACAGTGTGCTGAGCCTGATCGCGGGCGAGGCGCCCCTCTCGGATATCATGCTCCAGCTGATCGCCCTGCTCGAGGCCCAGTCCAGCCGAACGCGCGCCTCGGTGATGCTGCTCAGTCCAGACGGCGAACAACTCGAGCGCTGCACCGCCCCGAGTATGCCCGCGGCGTTCTGTCTCGCGATCGATCCCCTGCCGGTCGGACCGACCTCTGCCGTCTGCGGCACGGCGGCCTTTCGCGGCGAACCCGTGATCGTGCGCGACGTCAGCGCCGATCCCTTGACCGAGTCATTCGCCGAGTTCGCGGCCGACTTTGCGATCGGGGGGCTGGCGTCCTGGCCGATCATGGGTAAGCGCGGCCAGATCCTCGGAACCTTTGCCCTCTATTACCGTGAGCCCTCAGAGCCGAACGAGATGGAGATGGCCCTCATCGCACTGGCCACCGATCTCGCCGGCATCGCCATCGAGAGCCGGCTTGCCGACGAGCGTATCCGCTATCTCGCGCATTACGACGAACTGACCGGTTTGCCCAACCGTTTCCTGTTCAAGCTCCTGCTCGAAAACGGTCTGGCCAAGGCGCGGCGTCAAGACCGGCGCTTAGCCACCCTGTTTCTCGATCTGGACCGCTTCAAGAACATCAATGACACCTTCGGACACGGCATGGGTGATGACGTTCTGAGAGAGGTCGGCGCACGTTTTCGTGCGTGCCTCAGGCAGAGCGACCAGATTGCCCGGATGGGCGGGGACGAGTTCTTCATCCTCCTCGAGGACATCGAGCAGGTCGGAGAAATCACCGATGTCGCACGGCGCATTCTCGAAGTCGCCGCACGCCCGTTTTTCGTCAAGGGCGAGGAGTGTCAGCTCTCGGCGAGCATCGGCATCGCCGTGTTTCCCGAGGATGGGGACGACGGCGATACGCTGCTCAAGAACGCCGACATCGCGATGTACCGTGCCAAAGGTCAAGGCAAGAACACCTACCAGTTCTACGCGGCGAGCAAGAACATCCATTCGGTACAGCGCATGTCGCTCGAGTCGCGCCTAAGACGCGCCGTCGAGAGCAAGGAATTCGTGCTGCACTACCAGCCGCGCGTGGATCTGCAGAGCGGTCAGATCAAGGGGGTGGAAGCGCTCGTGCGCTGGCAGCACCCCGAACGGGGACTATTGCTGCCGGCCGAATTCATCTCGATTGCCGAAGAGACCGGATTGATCGTACCCTTGGGCCGGAACATTCTCGAGATGGCCGTCCACGACGCCCAGCGTTTTCAGGCGGTCCTGGGCCGGATCCTGCGCACGGCAGTCAATCTGTCCATGCGACAACTGGATCAGACCGACTTCGTCGACGAGATGGGCGAACTCCTGCGGACCAGCGCTCTCGACCCGTCTTCGCTCGAACTCGAGCTGACCGAGAGCATGCTGATCCACAATCCCGAACACGCTGAACGCGTCGTCGGGGAACTGAGGGCCATGGGCCTGGCCGTCTCGATCGATGACTTCGGCACGGGCTACTCCTCGCTGACCTATCTGAAGCGCTTTCCGGTGGAGACGGTCAAGATCGATCGCTCCTTCATCAACGACCTGCCAGGCAACAGCAACGACGAAGCGATCACTCAAGCCATCATCGCGATGAGTCATTCCCTCGGTCTTAAGGTGGTGGCCGAAGGCGTGGAAACTGAGCAGCAGGCCAGCACGCTGCGCCGCATGGGCTGCGACGAATATCAGGGTTTCCTGTTCTCCAAGGCAGTACCGTTCGACTCGCTCCTGACCCTCATCCAGAGCATCCGTGCCGCGGCCTGAGCCTAGAGACTGATGAGCGCGGCCGCCTGCGGGACGGCATAGAGCGCTTCCACGGCGTCACGCCGGCGCTCCAATACGGCCGCCTGGTTAATGTAGCCCTTGTCGGTGATCTCACCCGCGTCGATCTGCGGCCCCTCGGCAAGAAGAAGGGCGCGCTCGGCGCGCATCGCCGAGCCGCCGCCTTGATCGCGTAGCCGGCAAAGACCTGCGTGAAAGGCCCGGCGCACGGCGCCATCGGCAAGCACGTCCACTACGGGTGCATCCTCGGAGAGCCCGTTGGAGCGCGCGAGTTTGCGGCAGGCCAACAGATTGGGAAAGACCAGCAGCCCCACGACGTCCCGATTATGACCGGTGATGACGACGTCTTGGGCCACCACCCCCAAGGCCGCGAGTACGGCCACGCGCAGCTGCCCGACATTGACCCAGGTACCGCTGGAGAGCTTGAAGTCCTCGGCCACGCGGCCATCGAAGACGAGTCCCTTCTCGGGATGATCCGGATCGACAAGGCAGACGGCATCGCCGATGCAATAGTAGCCCTCCTCGTCAAAGGCCTTGGCGGTCAGCTCTGGCCGCCGCCAGTATCCCGGAGTGACGTTCGGCCCGCGTACGCGAATCTCTTCTTTGGCTCCGCTCTTGACGAGCTTCAGTTCAACCCCGGGGACCGGTAGTCCGATCACACCAGCCCGGCTTGCCTGGAAATGGCAGTCGGCTGCAAGGGGAGCGGTCTCCGTGGAACCCCAGGACGACACCATGACGACCGATTCGCCAAGCGTGTGCATCGACAGTTCCGAGAGCGCATCCCAGAGGTGCTGAGGCAGCGCTGCGGCCGCATAGAAGATCACTTGCAGCCGGCTGAAGAAGTGCCGGCGCAAGGGCTCGCTTTCCTTCAGGGCCTCGACGAGCATGTCAAAGCCGCGCGGCACGTTCAGATAGACGGTCGGAGCGATCTCGCCCAAGTTCCGCACGGTCTCCTGAAAGAGTCCAGGCATCGGTCGGCCGGCATCGATATACAGCGTGCCTCCGTGGCAGAGCACCATGTTGAAATTATGATTGCCCCCGAACGTATGGTTCCAGGGCAGCCAATCCACGAGGATCGGCGCGTGGTTCGCAAGAAAGGGCCAGACCTGGGTCTTGGCCTGTTGACTGGCCTTGAGCATGCGCTGGGTGTTGATCACCGCCTTCGGAGCCCCGGTCGAGCCGGAGGTCAGCAGGAACTTCGCGATCGTGTCGGGCCCGATCGCCGCGAAGGCGGCAGCAACCGCCGGCTCATCGTGGACTTCGAGAAGATCCTCATAGGCTGTCCAAGGAATATCCGAGCCATCCCAAGCCTCCGCCGGACAGAACACCGGCCCACTCCAGTCACGTTGCAGTGCCCTCAGCGCTGGCCCGTAGCGCGCTCCATCCGAGACGAAGACGGCACCGGGGGTCATCAGCTCAAAGACCGCGCGCAGCTTCGCAAAATCCTTAGACTGCAAAGAATAGGCGGGCGAGATGGGCAGGACCGGGATGCCCACATGCATCGCCGCAAGGCTCAACACCCCGTGAGCGATGCTGTTCTCCGAAAGAATGGCGAGCGGTCGCTCCACCGACAACGAGGCGCGCAGCAGGCCGCTCGCAACTCGCCAGACCGCATCGCGGGCCGCGCCATAGGTGAGCATCTGCCAGGCACCTTGCGAATCCCGTTGGGCCAGAAAGGGCCGCAATGGGTCTGCTTTGGCCCAGCGCTCGAGATCTTCCCCGACGCATCGTCCATATGGTCCGAGGGGCACGGGACTTCTAAGGACCGTGCCGGCGGTCCCGCGCGTGAGCTCGACTCTGGCCGGCGCGAACAGGGTCTCTGGCGATCGTGGCAGCGCGTGCATTTTTCGGCTACTTCTTTTCCTGCTCGAACTCCTTCACCGCATTCAGAGTATTGGCGACGTGCTTGTCCGGATTCAGGCTCGAGTACTCGTAGACGATCGTGCCGGTGGGTGCGATGACGTACGAAATGCGGTTCGCATAGTCGGGTTTGAGCCACAAGACGGCGTCGTAACTTTTCATGATGCTTTGGTCCTCGTCAGCGACGACGGCGAACTTGCTGCGACATTCGCTGACCGAAAACCGGTTCAAGGTATCGATGTCGTCATGTGACACGCCGATGACCGTCGCCCCCAAGGCCTTGTACTGATCGACTGCCTCTGCAAAATCATGGGCCTCGATCGTGCACCCGATGGAGAAGGCGGCGGGGTAAAAGTAGAGTACGACCGGTCCCTTGCGCAGCGCGTCGGCCAACGAAAAAGTGAACACTTGCCCTCCGAGCGAGGCTTTGGCGGTAAAGTTCGGGGCATTTTCTCCGACATCGAGCGCAGCCTGGGCCGGTTCGACAAGCAGTGCTCCGAACGCTACGCAAAGTAGGGCGAATCGTTTCATGGGTTGTATCCTTCTTGAATTGCAAATCTCCAAAGGCGCATGGAATGATCGTTCTGCCAATCCACCATGTCAGCGCGAAGGCTGAACGCTTCTCGACCGTGCGTCGCTCTGGGCTGGTTTCGTGCGTGCATGATAAGCCTTACGCTGAAAAAATGTGGGGCGCCGCGCGAGCCTTCCTGGTGGTCGCGGGAGCCCTGGGAATCGGGGCTTGCGCGAGTTTGCCCGAGCACGTCGTGCGCACGGAGTCGAGCGCAGTGGAGCCCACGCGCGAGACGACGCTCGGACGCATCGCGACCGACTCATCACCGGCTGAAGAGCTTTCGGGGTTCCGGCTCATGCCCATCGGGAGCTACGCCTTGAACACTCGGATCGTGCTCGCGCGCAAGGCCGAGAGAACCCTCGATCTCCAGTACTACCTCGTCGCCGACGACGAGACCGGTCGATATCTTTTGCGCGCCGTACGCGACGCGGCGCTCCGCGGGGTGCGGGTCAGGCTTCTCGTCGACGATCTCTACACCTCCGGGGAAGATAGCCTGTTTCTTGCCCTCGCCTCGTATCCCAACGTCCAGATCCGGCTCTTCAATCCCTTTCCGGGGGGACGCTCGGGGTTTGTGACACGCTTTGCAGCCTCCCCGCTGGAGTTCTCCCGCCTCGAGCACCGCATGCACAACAAGCTTTTCATCGCCGACGGCGCGATGGCCGTCGCGGGCGGACGGAACATGGCTGACGAGTACTTCATGCGCAGCTCGGTGGAGAATTTCGTCGACCTCGACGCCTTTGTTTGTGGCGCCGTCGTCCCCCAGCTGTCGGATATTTTCGACGACTACTGGAATAGCCCCTATGTCTATCCCCTCGAATCGATCGTGACCTCGAACCACTCGCCGAAGGCGCTCCAGGCCGAGTTCGAGGAGCGCACCCGGCTGGTGACCGGACCCGAAGGGGACGCGCTCCCGGCAACGGATACGCTGGGCTATGGCCCCCTCGCCGACGATCTCGAGCGCGGCCGGCTCGGGCTCATCTGGGCTCCCGCCTTCGCCTATGCCGACGTGCCCTCGAAAATCGCGATGGAAAGCGGATTCGACGCAGATTCGGTCCAATACAACCTGATCGAACTGATGCGCAAGGCCAAGTCGGAGGTCCAGATCTCCTCGCCCTATCTGATCCCAGGACCATCAGGGATGGACATGATCCGTGAGGACCGCAAGCGCGGGGTTTCGATCAAGATCCTCACCAACTCGCTCGCGGCCACCGATGAACTCGTGGTGCATACAGGTTACTCGCGCTACCGCCGCGCGATGCTCGAGGCAGGGGTCGAACTCTCCGAACTGAGCCCTGATCGGATCAAGCGCGCCAAACGTCTGGGGATGTTCGGCACCTCGATCGGTCGGCTGCACGCCAAGCTGGCGGTGATCGATCGTCAGACACTGTTCATCGGCTCGATGAATTTCGACCCGCGCTCGGCCCACGAGAACACCGAGCTGGGCATCATCATCGAGAGCCAGCCGCTCGCCAAGGAGGTCGCAAGGCTCCTTGAGATCGCGCGTTACCAGAGTGCCTATCGCGTGCAGCTCTCGAAGGACAAGAGCGCAATCGAGTGGCTTGCGATCGAAAACGACAACCCCACGATCCTCCACGAGGAGCCGGACTCGTCCTTCTGGCAGCGCCTCGAATTGGAACTGTTGAACCCTCTCGCTCCCGAGGAGCTGCTCTAGTGCTAGAGCCCCAGTTCGCTCAAGCCCGGATGATCGTCGGGTCGCCGTCCGCTCGGCCAGCGAAACAGCCGCTCGGCCTCGCTGATGGCCAGATCGTTGATCGAAGCGTGCCGGGTCCGCATCAGTCCGTTCTCGGCAAACTCCCAGTTCTCATTGCCGTAGGACCGATACCATTGTCCCGTCGCGTCGTGCCACTCATAGGCAAAGCGCACGGCGATGCGATGTGAGGCGAAGGCCCAGATCTCCTTGATCAGACGATAGTCGAGTTCACGCTGCCACTTGCGCTCAAGAAAGGAGACGATTTCCTCGCGGCCCTGGGGAAACTCGGAGCGGTTGCGCCAGCGGCTATCCAGGGTATAGGCAAGCGAGACGCGCGCGGCATCGCGCGAATTCCAGGCGTCTTCGGCGGCGCGGACCTTGGTCTTGGCTGCTTCCAGATCAAAGGGTGGCAGGGGCGGGCGGGCGATCTCAAGAGCACTCATCTTGCACACTCCGGCTTGGGGTTCACGAAGGCATCTCCAGCGCCCGGGCACGTGCCGATGCCTCGACCACGGGGGCCTGAAGGAGTCGCGCGGCGATCGTCTCGGCAAGGAACCGGGCGTCGCGCGCCACACCCGAGAAGCGCCCCGAGCCCCAGGTATGCAACCACGGCAAGCCGAGAAAGTACAGCCCCGGGACGCTCGTGACACCGCGCGCATGCCGCGGCTGGCCGCGGCCGTTAAAGACCGGGGCATCGAGCCAGCTGAACTCTGGGCTAAAGCCGATACACCAGACGATCGCGACAATCCCGGTTTGCGCCAGATCGAGGCTCGTGCGCTCGCCTTCTGGCTCCCAGAGGGGCTCATAGACGGCGCCGGGCGGCGCATCGATGCCCCTTTCGGCGATGTACCGATCGATCGATGCGTTAATCCGGTTGAACACCTTGTCCGCCTCATCGAGGTTCGATTTCAGGTCAGGCAGAAAGCGCAGTACCGTGCCCTCCAGACCGGTCAGCCGGCCGAAGAGTTCCATGCCCTCCAAGGCAAAGCGCCGCAGATCGATGTCGCGACCCCCATCGCGTCCGGTGACGTAGTGGTTGGTGTTGTCGCGCACACCCTCGCGCAGCGGGTGCTTCTCGACGGGCATGTCGTAGTAGCCCATCTCCGCGAGCCAGTCGACGACATCCTTACCCCGGTAGAAGCGCGCACAGCGTGGCGCATCCCCCGTGGCGAGGTAGACCTTGCGGCCCGCGAGATGCAGATCCTCGGCGATCTGCGCGCCCGACTGGCCCGATCCGACCACGAGCACAGGTCCCGGAGGCAGCACTTCTGGCCCCCGATACTGAGCCGAGTGCACCTGGAGAAGTCCGCTGGGCACGCGCTCGGCCAGGCGCGGAATGATCGGCGTGTGATAGCCCCCGGAGGCGACCACGACTTCGCGCGCCCGATAGCGCTGCTTTGAAGAGGTCACGTGAAATCCCCCCTCGGGATGGGATCCGACATGCTGGACGGCTTCACCTTCGCGCGCCGGCGGCCGCAGCGCTTCCACAAAGCCCTGCAGATAGCCGATGATCTCGTTCTTCTTCATGAAGCCGTGCGGGTCCTCGCCCCGGTAGGGATGTCCGGGCAGGTGGCACTGCCAGTTGGGGGTGACAAGGCAGAAGGAATCCCAACGCTGCGTTCTCCAGGTGTGAGTGAGCTCATGCTTTTCGAGCACCAGATGCTCGATGTCGCGCTCCTTCAGGTAATAGCTTAAGGACAGGCCAGCCTGGCCTCCGCCCACGATCAGAACATCATGTTCTTCGGGGCTGCTCGAATCCAAAGGGGATGGGAAGTTCATGATGACTCGCCTCGGCAAGGAAGGAGGATCAGGCAATGGGATCAATCAATCGGATCAATCAATTTCAAGAACGACAACCCGGGCGTGGGTCGGATCAGCTACTCCCTCGGAGCGCCGTTCGATCTCGGCGAGCTCGTCCAAGGCGCGCGAACAGGCGTAGCCGTACTTGGCGCGCACGCGGTCCGAGGCGAGGCGCAGCGCCGTTCGCGCGCGCTCGCGGAACTCCGTAACGCTGTAACTTTCGCCCTCTCTAAGGTAGTCCTTGACGATCGTCGAGGGCGAG
>CAJCID010000317.1 GCA_903970305.1 Rhodospirillales bacterium
GGGCGACGGTTCGTCAGGCGATCCCCGCCGGCGTTATGCGCTCGCGCTGCGCGTATTCGCTCAGAACGGCACGAGTCCTGCAAAGCGCGCCTTCGTCGGTCAGCTGCAAGAGCGCTACCCTCAAGTCGCCTCGTTCGCGGCGGCCTGGGACATCCCGATCCGCTCGTGGCAGGAGATCCTGGATAACCCCCCGCAGCTCCCGGATCGGCTCAGCACGGCTACACAGGAGGATCTGTACCGCTTTTCGGCGCGATTTGCCGAGGCTTACTATCGAACTGTTGCGCAAACGCTACACGAGGAGGATCCCCTTCATCTTTATCTTGGAAGCCGTTTTGCTGCCCAAACTCCCGAGTCCCTGGCAGCGTGCGCGAAGTGGTGTGACGTCATGAGCTTCAATATCTATGCCATCGAGCTCGGGCCTGCGCTTGCCGATCGCCTTGGCGCGATCGACCGACCGGTGCTGATTGGTGAGTTCAACTTCAGTTCGAGCGAAGACGGTCCGTTTGGCCCGGGACTCGTCGATGTGGGTCCGCCTGCCGCGCGGGGTCCTGCCTACGCTGCCTATGTTGCCGCAGCGGCAAGCAATCCCAAAGTGGTCGGCCTGCACTGGTTTCAATACCTCGACGAGCCGGCGACCGGGCGCCTGCTGGATGGGGAAAACAGCCCCTTTGGTCTGGTTTCCGTGACCGATCGCCCCTATTTCGATATGATTCGGATTGTGCGCCGCAGCAATTTAGGGGTATTACCTCTCCGATACGGCTTAGGGTCCTAACTTTGAAGCGGCAGAATTTGCACGCCCTCTTCGCGCCAGAGCGATTCTGTGGCATTGTTTAAGACCTAATTCTGCGCAAATTGCGTAGCTATTCGTCCCCAACCAAGCTGACAATCAAGCACTATGCGGATCGCCATCCTTCAGAGAGACCCTTATGTTGCGAATCGGGCACGTGTCGCGCTGACGCGGGCCGGTCATCGTTGTTGGGTTTTTACGACGCGTGCTGGTCTGGTCGATATGTTGGCCCGCTCGACGTTCGATCTCCTGCTCCTGGACTGGTCAACGCCCGACGCCCAGGGTCTTGAGTTGGTGCGATGGATCAAACAGGATTCACGCGTCTCGCTCACCCCGGTGTTCTACACGGACCACTTTGTCTCCGATGATATCGCGCTCGCCTTCGAAGCCGGCGCTGCCGACTACATCATCAAGCCAGTCGAGGAAGATGAATTGGTCGCACGGGTGCTGGTGCAGTTGCGCCGCAGCTATCCGGGCCACTTCGGTGAGGGTCCTCTGGAGATCGGTCCGTTCCGGATCGAGCGCGAAAGCCGGCAGTGGTGGTATCACGGTCGCAACCTCGACCTGACGACAACCGAGTTCAGACTGGCCCTCTGTCTGCTTGTGAACCTCGGACGTCCGATGTCGCGCGATTACATCCAGGAATTCGTCACCGGGGAGTCGACTCCGACGGGGTCCCGTTCGCTCGATTCCCAGCTCTCGACGATCCGTATCAAGTTGCGCCTCATGCCCGAGCGCGGATTTCAGTTGCGCGCACTCTACGGTTACGGCTATCGCCTTGACCAGACGCCGGTGCGCGAAGCCGCGGCCGATGGCCGGGTCCGGCTCGTGGACTGGAGCACGATCACCAACGTTTCGATCAACTCCTGATCGAATCGCAACCGAGCAGTCCGATAGGGCCCGTTTCGCGGGCCTTCGCTGGGGCGCTGCCTTCGCTCAGTTCACTCCAAGCAACTCGACATCGAAGATGAGGGTGGCATTGGGCGGAATCACGCCCCCCGCACCTCTTTCGCCATAGCCAAGCTCCGGTGGAATGATCAGGGTGCGTTGGCCACCAATTTTCATGCCGGCCACACCCTGGTCCCAACCTTTGATGACCTTGCCCGCGCCAAGTGGAAAGGAAAACGGCTCGTTGCGGTCGCGGGAACTGTCGAACTTGTGGCCCTTCTGTTCCTTCGCGCCGGGATCCTGAAGCCAGCCCGTGTAATGCACGGTGACCGTCGAGCCGGCCTTCGCTTCGGCTCCTGTTCCAATTTTCTGATCGATCATGGTTAAGCCCTTATTGGTAGGCGCTGCCGGGTCAGCGGCCAGAGCCACCCGAACACCGCCAAGCGGCGCGGCAAGAATGCTCAAAGCCGCGGTGAGTGCTGCAACGGTCAAGAGAGTGCGTCGATTCATTCTGAGGCTCCATACCCCGGCAGGCCGGTTCTCTTTCTGCGCACAGATGGGGAAAAGGCCCAAGGACCTCTGCAGATGCGCGCCGCGGCATTCTAGTTCATTCCCGCGCCGGGCGCGAAACGCTGCACCAGACGGTCCTCCAAACGGTGCTCCGGGAATCCTTGGCCCACTAGGCGGTGCACCAGAGGACGGCGACGACGTGGCAAGCGGTTCCTCCCATGACGAACAGATGCCAGACGAGGTGTCCAAAGCGTAGACGCGCGTCGGTCAGATAAAAGATCACGCCCAGTGTGTAGGCCAGTCCTCCGGCGATGAGCCAGGCCAATCCGGCCGGCGGCAGATGGGCGACGAGCGGGACGGCCGCGATCACCGCCAACCATCCCATTCCAAGATAAAGGCCGGTCGACCAGAGCGGATGGGTGAGCCGGTCGATCGCCTTCAACACGACCCCCAATACAGCAAAGCCCCAGATCAGTCCGAACAGGGTCCAGCCCCAAGCCCCGCGCAAAGGTCCGAGCGCAAAGGGCGTATAGCTGCCCGCAATAAATACAAAGATGACCTGGTAGTCAAGCTTCTGGAAGAAGAGCTTCGCACGGCTGTCGGGCAGTCCGTGATACAGCGCCGAGGTGAGATACAGCAGCACCATCGTGGTGGCAAAAACGCTCGCTCCGACGACATTGGATGCGTGGCCCTGGCGGGCGCTGACGGAAAGAAGCACCGGCATGCTCGCTATCGCAAGGAGCAAGCCGATGCCGTGACTCACGCTGTTGGCGAATTCCTCGGGGCGGGTTTGGGCTCGGTCGGGCACGGAACGGGATGGGTTGCAGCCAGGGTCCCCAGCGGACCGCCAGCAAGCGTTACTGTACACGCGTTCGCGCGAACCTTGCTGCGCCAGCGCGCGATTGGACTCATCCGAGCAAATGTGAACTAGGCCGATAAGCCGGATTCTGTTACGGCGCACGCGCTATGACAGTCATTCCTCTAGATCGACCATCGCTGGCCGACTCGAGCCGCCTACCCGCACGCTCCCCGAGCAGGGTCATCGCGTGCCTATTTGACGTTGCTCCGCGTAGAGATTGCCCGTTTCACCCGGACTAAACCGGCTCGTCTCTGTTGCTCTAATCCGCGCCTCACGGCGGGCAGGTGTTACCTGCTACGCTACTCTATGGAGTCCGGACTTTCCTCCCGCGATCAAGATCGCCGGCGACTGTCTGGCCTACTTCACAACACGTATTTTATGCGACGATGCGCGTTTTACCTAGCGTCAGGCGCACCCATCATGACTGCCACCCACGTTGTGCGCACCGGCGCGCAGATTCTTGTCGACCAGCTCTTAGTCCATGGGGTCGATCACGCGTTCTGTGTGCCGGGCGAGAGCTATCTTGCGGTCCTGGATGCGCTCTATGCGGTGCGCGATCGCATTCACCTGACCATCAACCGCCATGAATCGGGCGCGACTTTCATGGCCGACGCCTACGGGAAGCTGACCGGTCGACCCGGGATCGCGCTCGTGACGCGAGGACCAGGAGCGACGAACGCCTCGGTGGCCGTGCATACCGCTTACCAGGACTCGACGCCGCTCATTCTATTCATCGGCCAAGTCGGTTCGGATTTCGCGGATCGTGAAGCGTTTCAAGAGATCGACTACCGGCGCATGTTCGGGGAGATGTCGAAGTGGGTCGCCCAGATCGAGCGGACCGATCGCGTGGCCGAATACATCGCTCGTGCGTTTCAGGTGGCCACCAGTGGACGTCCCGGACCGGTCGTGCTGGCACTTCCCGAGGATATGCAAACGCGCAGCGCCGCGATTCCCGACGCCGAGCCGTATCACGCGGTGCATGGGTCACCTTCTCTGGAACACCTCGCCGCCATTCATGCTCGTCTGGCGCGCGCACAGCGGCCCCTCGTCCTGTTGGGCGGCTCGGGCTGGAGCGTGCAGGCCTGCGAAGATCTTGAACATTTCGCTGCGGCGAATCATCTGCCCGTGGCCTGCGTGTTTCGCCGGCAAGATCTTTTTGATAATCACCATCCCAATTATGTGGGGGATGTCGGAATCGGAATCAATCCGAAATTGGCCGCGCGCGTCCGGGAGGCTGACCTGGTGCTCGCAATCGGGGCGCGACTGGGCGAGATGACGACCTCGGGTTATACGCTGTTCGATGTACCGAAACCGAAGCAGGCTCTCATCCATGTCCACGCAGGCGCGGAAGAACTCGGGCGAGTCCTGCAGCCGACGATCGCCGTGAACTCGGGCATGACGCGCATCGCGGCGGCCTTGCGCAATCTCGCTCCGATCATCGAGCCGGTGTGGCGCGACGCATTAGCGCAAGCTCGCCAGGACTATGAGGACTGGCAGGCCGAGCCAGCAGTGTTTCGGTCACGACCCGCTTCACTGAATTTGTGGAGGGTCGTGCGGACTCTCTTCGAAAAGCTCCCTGCAGATGCGCTCTTGGCCAATGGCGCTGGAAACTTCGCGACTTGGGGCCACCGCTTCCACCGATTCACAGGTCTGGCGCGCGGGCGGCGTACGCAACTGGCCCCCACCTCTGGCACCATGGGCTACGGCGTGCCGGCAGGTATCGCCGCGAAGCTGATCGACCCTCAGCAAATGATCGTCATCCTGGCTGGCGATGGCGACTTTTTGATGACCGGCCAGGAGCTCGCAACAGCCGTCCAATATCGGGCAGCGGTCTTGATCCTCGTGATCAACAACGGCATGTACGGCACCATTCGGATGCATCAGGAGCGGGAGTATCCGGGCCGGGTGCATGGCACATCCCTTGTGAATCCCGACTTCGCGGCGCTCGCGCGTGCCTATGGAGCTTATGGAGCACGCGTGGAGCGCACTGACGATTTTGCGCAAAGTCTGGACGATGCACTTGCGCATTTGCGGACCTTAGGGTTACCTGCGCTGATCGAGATTTTGAGTGACCCGGAGATCATCACACCGGGATTGACAATTCAAGCGTTGCAGGAAGCGCAAAGCATCGCTCGTTAAGGGCCACGTGAAGCCCAAAGCCTTGCTCAATCGCGATCGATAAGCGAGAGTACCGAGTCGAAGGGACGTAGGCGTGCGAGAAGCGGGCCTTCATCGTTCAAACCAGGAGTAAGAGATCGTGTTGACCCCTATCCGAGAGGATTCTGCAGATCGCTTCAAGGCGATTGCCTCTGGAGTCTGCTTCGTGTTGGTCGTCGCCCTGACCGGTTGCGGTCGCGACGATACACCCTCTTTACCCAAGGCTCAGGCGGCGACCAACTCAGAAGTGGCAGCCGCTCCTGCTGCTGCGCCTGCGACCGGGACGGTGCAGCCCAGCACCGCGACGGCGGCGCCCGAGAAGCCTAAGGAAGTCTCGCAGGACGTCTTGAAGTGGTTGCAGATGACTTCCGACAAGGGCGACAAAGCCGATAAGCCCGACAAGCTGGCCAAGCTCGAGAAGGTCGATGCGAAAGTCGATCCAACCCGGGGTGCGCCCCCCGTTCTGGCAGGCCCCGCACCGATCGCGACCACTCAAAGCGCCCCGAGCCCGGTAGCGGTGTCGGCTGCAGCCCCAAGCAACGCCGCGGCGGTTTCATTGCCGCGCAGTGGGGTGACAGCGCCCGCCGCCGCTAACTCGCCACCAACACAGAATGCAGCCACGAACGTGAA
>CAJCID010000318.1 GCA_903970305.1 Rhodospirillales bacterium
TGCCGAGCGCATCGCTGGCCAGCATCCGCACGTCAATTTCAACACCGTGCCGTGGGTGATCTACACCTCGCCCGAGATCGCCTGGGTCGGTCAGACCGAGGAGGCCTTGAAAGCCGAGGGGCGCGCCTACAAGTCGGGGACCTTCCCCTTCATGGCCAATGGGCGTGCCCGTGCCATCGGCGAGACGACCGGCATGGTCAAGATCTTGGCCGACCAGGCGACCGACGAGGTCCTGGGGGTCCATATCGTGGGTCCGGTCGCCTCTGAACTGGTCGCCGAGGCGGTCATGGCCATGGAGTTCCACGCCTCTGCCGAGGACATCGCCCGCATCTGCCATGCCCATCCGACCCTGTCGGAGGCGACCAAGGAAGCGGCACTCGCAGTCGACAAGCGCACGCTCAACTTCTGAGGGCGTCGATGGTCCCCTGGCGCAGTGTGCGCTCTGGCTGCAGCGCCGTCGCGACGTGAACTGACATGAACGTTCGCTCCTACTACGAGGAGGCGCGCGAGCGCAGGGGATTTGTTGCCGACGCGGCGCAAGACAGGGCGCTCGAGCGGCTTGAGAAGCTCTATGACGACCTGGTGCGCTTTCGGGAGGGGCGCAGCAACGCCTTCAAGCGCCTCGTCGTCCACCCTGAGGTGCCGCGTGGCGTCTACCTGTGGGGCGGGGTCGGGCGCGGCAAGAGCTTCCTGATGGACAGCTTCTATTCGGTCGTTCCGATACGGCGCAAGACGCGCATCCACTTTCACGAGTTCATGCGCGCAGTCCATGCCGAACTCGAGGAACTCAAGGGTGTCGAGGATCCCCTCGACACGGCGGCCGAACATGTGGCCAAGCGTTTTCGACTGATCTGCTTTGACGAATTCCACGTCTCGGATATCGCTGACGCGATGATCCTCTACCGGTTGCTCGGCCGTTTGTTCACGCTGGGCGTGGTGTTCGTCATGACCTCCAACTACCGGCCTGACGATCTGTATCCGGACGGTCTGCACCGCGACCGCATCCTGCCCGCCATCGATCTTCTGAAGCAGAGACTGGATGTGCTTGAAGTCGATGGCGGCGTCGACTACCGGCGCCGCACACTCTTGGGTGTGAAGGCCTATCTGACTCCGCTCGATGGGGCATCCGAGCGGGCGCTCACTGAGGCCTTCGAGGCGCTTGCCGAGACCCCCGATGAGACCCCGGTCATGACGATCGAAGCGCGCGAGATCCGGGCAGTGCGTCGCGCCGGAGGCATCGTCTGGTTCGAATTTGCTGTTCTGTGCGGTGGGCCGCGCTCTCAAAACGACTATCTGGAGCTGGCATCCTGGTTTCACACCGTCATCGTCTCGGGGGTGCCGCAGATGGGGGCGGGCCTCGCTTCTGAAGCCCGGCGCTTCACCTGGCTCATCGACGTCCTCTACGATCACCGCGTCAAACTGATCATGTCAGCCGAAGTGGCCCCCGAAGAGTTATATACAGCAGGTGCCTTGGCCAATGAATTCCAGCGCACCGCAAGCCGCATCCGGGAAATGCAGTCGGTGGACTATCTGCACTCGGAGCGGCGCCCGATCATGAGTCACTTTTAGGGCCATCTTGGCACCTCTCTCACTGTGAATTCCAGGCTTGTGCTCTGGGCGGTCGTCACCTGCGTCGTGATGGCCGGCCCAGTGGGCGCCCAAGGCGCCGAACCGGTGTTGTTACGCTCGACGATCCCAGAGGGTTCGATCGATTCGGCAGAAAAAGCCGATGCTGCACTTGCCGCGTCAGAACAAGCGCGTACCGAGAACGATCAGACCTATGCCGCCGAGCGGCGCGCCTGTTTCAAGAAATTTCTGGTCAACGCCTGCATTGACCAAGCCAAGGCCGCAAGCCGGCTGCGCATGGCGGACATCGATGCCGTCGAGCGCGAGGCCAAGCGCTACAAGCGCGTCGCGCAGGGTGACAAGTCGGCCAATGAACGCAAGGAGAAGGCGGACAAGAATGCTGCAAACGCCGAACAGGATGCAGCACAGCGCGCCCAAAGCAAGCTCGACTATGAATCCCACCAGGAGGACGCCAAGCGCAAGGTCCAGCAGCGTGCGGACCAGGCAGCCCAGGCGCCCGCCCATGCGGCGACCCAGGCGGCGCATCTGAAGAACGCCACGCAAAAAGAGGCCAACGAGGCGAAGGACACGGCGACCCGCGCCGCCGAGGCTCCCAAGGCGCAGTCGGACCGCAAGGAGAAGGAGGACGAGGCCAAGGACCGGCACGATCGGCTCGCCAAGAAACACATTGAAAAGGAGAACGAGCGCGCCACCAAGGCGGCAGAGCAGGCCGCGAAGAACGCCAACCTACCCCCGCCGCCGCCGCCTCAGGCGGACCTGCCTGCGCCCGTACCGGTTGCGCCGCCGCGCTGAGCCCGTCCGACCCGGGTGATCGGTGCGGGCTCGGGCTCCTCCAGGCGCACAATGGCGAGAGTACAGTTATCGCCCGCACCACGGGCCCGTTCCCGGGCCAGCTGCACGAGGCGTTCCGAGGCGACCCGGGGCGCAGCCGTGCTGAGGATCACGCCGAGCTCGGCCTCGCTGAAGTAATGCCACAGGCCGTCGCTGCACAAGAGGAAGATTTCCCCGGCCTTTAGGTTGTTCGCATGGCCGAAGCTGACCTCGGGGATCTTGCTCGTGCCCAGAGCACTGGTCAAGAGGTTGCTCAGACGGTGCGACTGGGCCTCCTCGGGCCGGATCTTCCCTTCGGAGATCAGCTGTTCGACGTAGGAGTGATCGACGGTGCGCTCGATCAATTCGGCTTGCTGGAAGCGGTACAGGCGGCTGTCGCCCACATGGGCCCAATGCGCCGCATCGCCGTGCAGGACCAAGGCAACCATGGTGCTGTGCGGCTCCTTCTCCGAGGACAACGCCGAGAGCTTGATGACGGTATGCGCCTCGTTCATGATCTCGGTGAGTAGCGATTCGACCGATTGGGCCGAGGGCGAGTACTCCTCAAAGAGGCTCTTGGCCGTGCGCATGACCTGCTCGGCTGCCATGGCGCCACCGGTCTTGCCCCCCATGCCGTCGGCCACGACGAACAGTGCGCTACGCGGCATGCGCCTGGACTGGAAGATCCCCACACGATCCTGCTGCTCGGTACGGTCCCCGATATGCTGCCCCGCGCAAGCTTCGATTTTGAATCCGGAGGTCTGGGTCATCTTGGCGGTAAGCGTTCGGTTATGGCACTACGGTTGGGCAGGATCGAATCCGGCACGACGTCGGTTTGGGGAGCGGGAACCTTACACCCGCGGCTTTACAAGGCAGCTACTTTCCCATTATAACTGGCGTGAGGAACTTGCCCGATGAATCCAGAAGCCGTTAAGCGACGCATCATCGAACTTCAGGTGGAACATCGCGATCTGGATCAGATCATCGCCCGGCTGGGCAGCGAGCCGACCCACGACGAGCTGCAGTTGCGCCGCCTGAAGAAGCGCAAGCTGCAGATCAAGGATCAAATCATGCTGCTGCAGATCCAGCTTGTCCCGGACATTCCGGCCTAGCGGCGGCTAGGCGCGCACGAGGGTTTCGGGCATCCGGCGCAGCCGAAGCCGGCAAGGCCTATGCGACAATCGCATTTTGCCGATCCGGGATCGCACGGTCTTGACAGTTTCCCCCCTCGAGTCCAATCAGGAGCGCACGCTTGCCGAGATCTTTCGCGACGAGGGCACGCTTTCGGCCGAGGTGCCTGGCTATCGCGAGCGGGCCGGCCAGCTCGAAATGGCGGCGGCCATCGCCGCAGCCATCGCCAGCCAGGGCAGTCTCGTAGCGGAAGCCGGGACAGGTACCGGCAAGACCTTCGCCTACCTGGTACCCGCTTTGCTGTGGGGCGGCAAGGTCATCGTCTCGACCGGCACCAAGACGCTCCAGGACCAGCTGTTCCGCAAGGACCTGCCGACCGTGCGCAAGGCCCTCGGTGCCCCGGTCACAACGGCGCTGCTCAAGGGCCGTGCCAACTACGTCTGTCATTACCATCTGAAGCGCACCCAGAGCAACGGACGACTCGCCTCGCGCCAGGACGCCAATCACCTGCGCGCGGTCGTGCGGTTCATGCAATCGACCCGGACCGGGGACAAGGCCGAGTTATCGGAGGTACCGGAGAATGCACCGCTCTGGTCGCAGGTCACCTCGACCCGTGACAACTGCCTGGGCTCGGAGTGTGGGCACTACCGCGAGTGTTTTGTCATGCAGGCAAGGCGCCTCGCCCAGCAGGCCGACCTGGTCGTCGTCAATCACCACCTCTTCTTCGCCGATCTGATGCTGCGCGAGGAGGGCGTGACGGACCTGCTGCCTTCGGCCAACACGGTCATCTTCGACGAGGCGCATCAACTGCCCGAGACGGCTTCGCTGTTTTTTGGCCAGACCGTCTCGACGGCCCAGCTTCTCGAACTTGCACGGGACACGCTTGCCGAGGGGCTCGCCTCTGCCCGTGATGCGCTCGCCTGGCCCCAGGTGGTCGGGCGCCTCGAGCGCGCCGCGCGCGATCTCAGGCTCGCCTTGCCGCAGGAGACGGTGCGCCTCCACATCCGCCAGTTGGCGGCTTCAAGCCCGCTCCTGCCGGCTCTGGACGCGGCTGCGCAGGCACTCGATGAACTCGCATCGGGCCTCGAAGGGCAGGCCAGCCGCAGTGAGGGTCTTGAGCAGTGTTGGCGGCGCAGCCAGGAACTGGCGCGGCGTCTGCGCTCCTGGGCCGTGACCGATGAGCCCCAGACGATCCGCTGGATCGAGGCGTATAGCCAGAGCCTGCAGTTGCATTGCACGCCTTTGTCGGTCGCCGAGACCTTCACGCGGGCCCGGGAAGGCCAGCCGCGTGCCTGGATCTTCACCTCGGCAACGCTCGCCGTCAAAGCGGATTTCAGCCACTTCACCGAGCAGCTTGGGCTCAGCGACGCCACCGCGCGCGCCTGGCCCAGTCCCTTCGACTACAGTCAGCAGGCGCTCTTGTACGTGCCGCGTGATCTGCCCGAGCCGATGAGCGCCGGATACACCGAGGCGGTCTGCGACAAGGCCCTGCCGGTGATCCAGGCCGCAGGCGGTCGCGCCTTCGTCCTGTGCACCACGCTCAGGGCAGTCCAGGTGGCCGCAGAGCGACTGCGCGAGACGATGGCGAAGGCGGGGCTTGATTTTCCGCTCCTGGTGCAGGGGGAGGGCAGCCGCAGCGAACTCCTCGAGCGCTTTCGCGGCTTCGGTAATGCGATCCTGGTCGGCAGCCAGAGCTTCTGGGAGGGCATCGATGTGCGCGGTCGGGCACTCTCGGTGGTCGTGATCGACAAGCTGCCCTTTGCACCACCGGACGACCCGGTGTTGGCCGCACGCCTGGATGCGCTCGCGCGCATGGGCGGCAATCCTTTCATGGATTACCAGCTGCCGAGCGCCGTCATCGCGCTCAAGCAGGGCGCCGGACGCCTGATTCGCGATGAGAGCGATCGAGGTGTCCTGATCTTGTGCGATCCGCGCCTCATCTCGAAACCCTACGGCAAGCGCATCTGGCAGAGCCTTCCCGCCTTTCGGCGCACGCGCGAGGAGGACGAGGCCGTGCGTTTTTTCGACACCGCCGTGCCCGCGGATTCCTAGTAGCTCGAGGATCCGCCAGCTTGGAGCGGCCTTAGGCGGGGCTCGGCTGACCCGGCTCTGCAGGGCGTGGTAAGGTGAAGGGCGGCGGCTTCTTCAGGGGCTCCTTCAGGGGTCCTGCAGGGGTCCTTCAGGGGCTCCCTCAGGGGCTTCCTCAGGGGCACCTTCTGGGCGCGCAAGAGAACGGAGACTAGGGTGGACCCGGAACCTTCGAAGATTGTTCGCACCATGTGTCCGATGAGTTGCCATCCGACCTTGTGCGGCATGCTCGCCGAAGTGCGCGCCGGAGAGCTCGTAGGCGTTAAGGGCGATCGCGACAATCCCGACAGTCAGGGCTTTCTGTGCGTGCGCGGTCAGGCCTCGGCCGAGGTGATCGGCAATCCGAAGCGCCTTCTCGAGCCGCTCGTGCGCGATCGCCGCGGCGATCCCTTTCGCAGCGCCACCTGGGATGAGGCCTTTGCGCGCATCCTCGCTGCCATGAAGCGTCGTGGTCCAGAAGCCTCGGGCATCTGGCCCGGACACGGCATCGCCACGACCAACTATGGTGTGCGCAGCAGTGGCCAGTTGCTCGCCCGGTTCGCGAACTTCTACGGCTGTCACGCGTGGAGTCCGACCATGATCTGCTGGGGATTGGGTGCCTTCGGGCTGGGGATCACTGGACTTCTCGAAACCCATACCAAGGAGGACATGGGACGCCACGCAGAGCTCATCATCCTCTGGGGTGCGAACCTCGCGAGCCAGCCCAACACCGCGCGCCACCTGCTCCACGCCAAGCGCCGCGGCGCGTATATCGTCACGATCGATGTCCGTCACACGGAGGCGGGGGCCCAGTCCAACGAGACCTTTGTCATCCGGCCGGGCACCGATAGCGCGCTCGCGCTCGGACTCCTGCACGTGATCGCGACTGAAGGACTCGAGGATGCGTCCTTCGTCGCGCGCCATACGGTGGGCTTTCCGGCCCTGCGGGCGCACCTGGAGACCTACTCACCCGCCTGGGCTGAAGCCGAGACCGGCATCGCAACGCAGCGCATCGTCGAGCTTGCGCGCCGCTATGCGAGCACCCGACCGGCAATGATTGTTCTGGGAGGCAGCTCCCTGCACAAGGGGGTCAATGGCTGGGAGGCGGCGCGTGCGGTCTCGTGCCTGCCTGCCGTGACGGGCAACGTGGGCATCCCCGGCGGCGGGCTTGGTCCGCGCCACGGCAGCAGCTCCCATGGGCGCGGACTGGCGAGCATCGCCGGAACGCCCCAGAAGCTCCTGGCCGATCCGATCCCCAATCAGATGTCTGCGCTCATCGGCGCTTTCGAGGCGGACCGGATCGACACGCTCTTCCTCTTTGGCACCAACATGCTCTCGTCGTTTGCCGACACCCAGCGTGTGGCGCGCGCGCTCGATCATGTGGAGCTCGTCGTCAGCTACGATCTGTTCTTGAACGAGACCGCGCGACGTGTGGCCGATGTCGTTCTGCCCGCGACCGCCTGGCTCGAGGAAGTCGGCTGCAAGATGACCAACACCCATCTGTATCTGATGGAGAGGGCGCTCCAAGCGCCGGGCCAGACCCGTTCGCTCTATCAGATCGTCACCGAACTCGCCCGTCGCCTGGGGCTTGAAGGCTTTTGTCCGTGGGACTCGGAAGAGGCGATGCTCGACGCAATCCTCGATCATCCCTTTACCGGGCATGCCACGATCGAGGCCTTAAGGGCCGAGGGCGGGATGCGTGCGCTGGCTATCGACCATCGGGCTTATCCTGACCTGAAGTTCGACACCCCTTCGGGCCGGATCGAGCTGTACTCCGAGCGCGCCCGGCAGTTGGGCCTCTCCCCGCTTCCGGAGCCCGGTGTCGATCGGGAGCGTCCGCTCGAAGTGGGCGCCCCGAGTCATCCGCTCACCCTGACCCAGGGTCGCACGCTCGCCCACTTCCATTCGTTCTACAACAATGGCCAGGTACTGCCGCGGCTGGCCCGGCACCAGAACGAGCCGGAGCTCTGGATCTCGGTTCAGGACGCGCGCGAGCGCCTCTTTGAGGACGGCGCGGCGATCCGCATCTACAACGACAGGGGCGGCCTTGTGGCGCGTGCCAAGGTGACCGAGAAGATTCCCGCGGGGACCGTCTGGATGCGCGATGGCTGGCCCGGGATGAACGATCTGACGGCGGCCACCTCGGTGCTGCCGGATGATGCGGTCGATCTGTTCGATTTCTCCGCCGGACAGTCGAGCTTCGCGGCGCGGGTCGAGGTGGAAGCGGTGCTGGCCCATGCACCGGGCGGCTCGCAGAACAGCGCTACCAGATCTTCCACCAGACCTTGTCCTTCGGAGTGAATTTTCCCGGGACATGATTCGGGAAGTTCTGAGCCAAGACCTTCTTGGCGCCATCGCGTAACTCGGGCAGATCGAGATCGTCATAGGCCACCACCATGATCTCGAGCGCGTCCTCGGTGAGCGGCGTTTGCTGGTAGTTCAGTACGACCCCCTTGGCGCGGTCTGCGGCTGCCACATACGCGCCGCGGCGCAGGTAATAGGCGGCGACGTGGATCTCGTGGGAGGCCAGCGCATTGACCAGGTAGCGCATCCGCGCATACGAGTCGGGCGTATAGCGGCTCTCCGGAAACCGCGTGACGACCTCGCGGAACGAGTCGAAGCCCTCGCGCAGGGATTTCGGGTCACGCTCGGTCAGATCCTGACCCGCAAGGCCCCCTAAGAAGCCGAGGTCGCCACTGAAGTTGATCAGTCCACGGACGTAGTACACGTAGTCGATGTTCGGATTATTCGGATACTGCTTGATGAACTTGTCGCAGGCCGCCATCGCCTGTTCGGGCTCCTGGGCCTTCCACTGCGCGTAGCACTCCTCCATCAGGGCCTGTTGCGCATAGCGCCCGAACGGAAAGCGGATCTGGAGATTGCGCAGATACTTGATCGCCTGGTCGTAGCCGCCCTGGTTCAACTCGTCCTGGGCTTCGGAATATAATTTCTCCGCACTCCAGCCTGCGGTCTTGTCCTCAATTTCACCCGAAAAGAGCCCGCAGCCCGATAGCGCGACCAGCGCGAAGAGCATCACAGCGAGGCACCCAGCCCGGTTGCCGGCAGTAGAACGATTCTCCAACACAGCCATGCGCAATCCAGTTTTATCGGAAGAGAACAATTATAGCGCATGGGATTCGCAGGGCATCGATGACGACATCGGCCCCTTGGAGCCGCTCGGTCCGATCGAACTCCTGGTCGAAGACGAGGGCGGCCTGCGGCTGGACAAGTGGCTCGCTAAGCACCTCTCACAATTCTCCCGCACGCGCATCCAGCACTGGATCGAGGCAGGCTTCATCGAGGTCAACGAGGCGCAAGCGGCAGTGCGTCAGCCGGTGTGGGAGGGCGATCGGGTCCGGGTCAATCCGCAAGAGGCACCCGAAGAGAGCGCCTTCCGACCCGAGCCGATGGAGCTTGATATCGTCTTCGAGGATCCCTTTGTGCTCGTCCTCGACAAGCCTGCCGGGCTCGTGGTCCACCCGGCAGCAGGCAACTGGCAGGGCACGCTCCTGAATGGACTGCTGCATCACCTACCCTCCTTAACGCGCGTGCCGCGCGCGGGGATCGTGCACCGGCTCGACAAGGACACCTCCGGGCTCATGGTCGTGGCCAAGACGATCGAAGCCCAGACCGATCTGGTGCGCCAGTTGCAAAGTCACTCGGTCGCCCGGCACTACCTCGCCGTGGTGCACGGCGCACCCCCGTCGGCGGGAACCTTTCGCCAACCGCTTGGGCGCAGCCCCCGGGACCGCAAGCGCATGGCTGCCTTCAAGGAGGAGGGGACGTCGACCAAACCGGCGGTGACCCACTACGAGACTCTTGCACGGGGGGTGGCCGAGGGCGGGCGGCCTGTTGCGCTGGTGTGCTGCCGGCTCGAGACCGGACGGACCCACCAGATCCGCGTGCATATGCAGGCCGGGGGATTTCCTCTTTATGGCGACCCCCTCTATGGCCGCCCGCGTCAGCCTGACCCGTTTGCCCGCCAGGCGCTGCATGCCGCGCGCCTGGGGTTCCTGCATCCCCACACGCACGCCGCGGTTCGTCTGGAGAGTCCGCTGCCCGCCGATCTCGCCGCTCTCCTGCTGCGCCTTGACCTTGCGCTACCCTCGCGCTGGGGTGAGACGGGCTGGGGTGAGCCTGGCTGGGGTGAGCCGGGCTGGGGTGAGCCGGGCTCTGTTGCGCCCGATCGGCGATAATTGACTTGGATGGCTGAAACCTCTCAAACCGCTCAAACTCTCAAGGACTTAAGGACCGGTGATGAAATGGCTGGCCCGTTGTGCCCGCAGACCATTGGGCTGGAATGGCCTCCACGAGCCGCTTTGGATCTCCCTCTGCGATTCTCGGCAGTGCGGGGACGGGACCGGCAGCACCTGTGGCGTTCCGGCCTCGTCTACCGATCGGGGCATTCGGGCTCAAGGCCAGAGGGAATGTTGCGCACCCTGGCCTCGCCGGGCACTGCCCGTTGGATGAGAGCAGTTGGCCGCCTGTGATGCCCACTGACTGGATCGTGCCGGACTGGCCGGCGCCCAGTGAGGTCGGCGCGCTGCTGACCACGCGCAACGGAGGCACGAGCGTCGGCGCTTTCGGCGCAGGCCCCGGACAACCCCCTGGCGGGATGAACCTGCGCGAGGGCGACGGAGAGGATCCCGGTGCGGTTGCTGCGAACCGGGCAAAGCTCGCCGCCTGGCTACCTTCCGCCCCGGTCTGGATGCGCCAGGTACATGGGACCGACGTGTTCGAGGCGCGAGCCCCATCGGACGCCGCGTCCCTTCCCGTGGCCGACGCCGCCTTCACCCGTAGCCGCGGTGTGGTATTGGCGATCCAGACGGCTGACTGCATGCCGGTCCTTTTTTGCGATCGCCAGGCGCGCGTGGTCGCAGCAGCCCACGCCGGCTGGCGGGGCCTGGCCGCCGGGATCCTCGAGCGCACGGTCGCCAAGCTCGGTTGTGAGCCCGAGGACGTGCTGGCCTATTTGGGTCCTGCAATCGGGCCTTGCGCATTCGAGGTCGGGGCCGATGTGCTGGATGCCTTTTGCGCCGCGCTCCCCGGTGCCAGGAGCGCCTTCGTTCCGGGCCGGCCCGGCAAGTGGTTCGCCGACCTCGAGGCGCTCGCCAGCCTCGCGCTTGGGCGCCTGGGGATCACGCAGATTCATTCGGCCGGGCGCTGCACGCTCTCGGAGCCAGAACACTTCTATTCGTTTCGCCGTGATCGCGTGACTGGCCGGATGGCGGCCTTGATCTGGCTGAAATAGCGCTCTCGCATAGCCCTCATTCTTTGTCGGGAGGGGGCCGGCTCGCGGCTGGCGGGGTGCTGGAGGACTCAGGGGGTGCCTCCAACGGGGCGTTCGCATCCACGCCTACCCCCTCGGCTTCCCGCAGGGCGCGCGCCCGGCGCCGCGCGGGGGTGGCCAAGAGGTAGAGCACGATGCCCAAAGGCAGGATGCCGTAGAGCACGAGTGTACCGAGCGCGCCCGCGTAGGCCCCCGTCATGGCCTCGGCGGCCGCCATCAGCACGACCACGAACATCCAGGCGACAGCGACGATATGCATCAGGCAGACGGCGGCAAGATCGAGAGTGATGGCGATTCTGGGAGAAGGCTTGTCCCTTCGAGCGGCGTCAATTGACTTACCGGGAAGCGGGATGCACAATCTTTCGCATCCCAGCATGAGGCAACGATAACAAAAAATGGCGACCTACGAGCCGCATTGACGAGACAGTGATGGCCGTAACTCCTCCACGTTCCAAAAGCTCTGCGCCAAAGAAGACCCGCGCGGTCAGGGAAACAGCGAAGGCCAAGGCCAGGCCTTCCACGCGTAAGCCCAAAGTCACGCCACCTGCGCCGCCCAAAGAGGCCGATCTGCGCCGCCCGAAGGCTATTCTGGGCAAGGCGCTGTTGCGCAACAAAGCGCCCCGCAAGTCCGCGAGAGCCCCGGTCAACTCCGAGGCAGCGCCGGCCGGCGTCGCGAGCGTGGCGGCCAGCGCAGAGGTGGTGCCTTATCGCATCGATCCGGCGAGGCTCTTGGAACTGCAAAACGATTACACCCGATCGGTTGCGAACCTCTGGACCGAATTGCTCGAAGGCAAGGAACACCCGCCGGTCAATGACAAGCGCTTCGTCAGCCCCGCCTGGCAGGGCCTGCACGCCTATCTGGCCGAGCTCTATGTCTTGAACGCGCGCTTCGTTACGCGCCTGGCCGACAGTCTCGAGGCCGATGCCAAGACCCGCGCGAAAGTGCGCTTCGCCGTCAATCAATGGGTCGATGCGATGTCGCCATCGAATTTTCTGGCCACCAATCCCGAGGCGCAACAAAGGATCCTCGAGACCCAGGGCGAGAGTCTGGCGGGCAGTTTTGCGAACATCCTCACGGACCTGCAAAAGGGCCGCATTTCGCAGACCGATGAAGCCGCCTTCCAGGTCGGGCGCAATGTCGGCGTCACTCCAGGTGCGGTGATTTTCCAGAACCCGATCTTCCAACTGATCCAGTACCGGCCCACGACGGACACGGTCTTCGAGAGGCCGCTTCTGATCGTGCCGCCTTGCATCAACAAGTTCTACATTCTCGACCTGCAGCCTGAGAACTCCTTTGTCGCTCACGCCATCGCACAGGGTCACACGGTATTCCTGATGTCCTGGCGCAATGCCACGGCGAGCGAGGCCGCGCTCACCTGGGACGATTACATCGAAGAAGGCGTCATCCGCGCGATTCACCTGGCAGCGGAGATCACCCGGCAGAAACAGATCAATCTGTTGGGATTTTGCATCGGTGGCACGCTCACCGCGACCGCGCTCGCAGTCCTCGCCGCGCGCGGCGAGCACCCGGCAGAATCGCTGACCCTTCTGACGACGCTTTTGGATTTCTCCGACACCGGGATCCTGGACGTGTTCGTCGATGAGCAACAGGTGAAGATGCGCGAATTGGCGATCGGCGGCCTCGACGAGGCGGGCCAACCCACGGGGACACCGCACATCATGCCCGGGCGCGAACTGGCCGCCTCATTTTCATTCTTGCGGCCCAATGAACTCGTGTGGAATTACGTCGTCAATAATTACCTGAAGGGCGAGGCGCCGCCGCCGTTTGATCTGCTCTACTGGAATGCCGACAGCACCAATCTACCGGGACCCTTTTTCGTATGGTATCTGCGCAATACCTATCTGGAGGACAAGCTCAAGGTCCCGGGCGCCCTGACCGTGTGCGGCGTGCCGCTCGATCTGCGCGCGATCCGCATTCCGGCCTACATCTATGGGTCCAAGGACGACCATATCGTTCCCTGGTCGACCGCCTATGCCAGTACCGGGCTTCTCAAGGGGCCCGCGCGCTTCGTGCTGGGGGCTTCCGGACACATCGCCGGGGTCATCAATCCGCCCGCCAAACACAAGCGCAGCCACTGGCTCTCCGATCTTGCCCCCGGGCACCTGCCCGCGAGCGCCACCGAATGGTTCCAGACCGCCCGCGAGGTACCGGGCAGCTGGTGGCCCGACTGGGATGCCTGGTTGGCCCGGTTCGGTGGCAGACGGGTCGCCGCCCCCGCCCGGCCAGGCAATGCAAGTCACCCACCGATCGAGGACGCTCCCGGCAGCTATGTCGCCGTGCGTGCCGATTAGTGTTCGCCAACCTTCCAAAAGGAAACCATCATGACTGAGATCGTCATCGTCGCTGCCGCACGCACTGCGGTCGGCAAATTCGGCGGATCTCTCGCCAAGATTCCCGCGCCTGAACTGGGCGCGCACGTGATCCGCGCGCTGCTCGAGCGCAGCGGGGTCAGA
>CAJCID010000319.1 GCA_903970305.1 Rhodospirillales bacterium
CGGAGTCGTTCGAAGAGTTGATCAACGCCAAGACGAAGGCGATCTTCGTCGAATCTCTTGGCAATCCACAGGGCAACGTCACCGATCTGGAGCGCATAGCCGATATGGCTCACCGCCACGGCATTCCCCTCATTGTCGACAATACCGTACCCACGCCATACCTGACCCGCCCCATCGAGCATGGCGCCGATATCGTCGTGCACTCGCTCACCAAATACATCGGAGGGCACGGGACGTCGATCGGTGGCGCCATCATTGACTCAGGCCGATTCCCATGGGCAGAGCATAAGGCTCGCTTTCGCCGACTCAACGAGCCCGACGTCAGCTATCACGGCGTTGTCTACACCGAGGCTCTCGGACCGGCCGCGTATATCGGCCGCGCGCGCGTCGTGCTCTTGCGCAACACGGGCGCCGCCATCTCGCCTTTTAATGCTTTCCTCATCCTGCAGGGCTTGGAGACCCTGGCCTTGCGCCTCGATCGCATCGGCGCGAACGCGCTTCGCATCGCCCAGCATCTGAAGGAGCACCAGAAGGTCGCCTGGGTCAACTATGCGGGTCTGCCGGAGCATCCGGACCATGCCCTGGTTCGGAAATATCTGTCCGGCAACGCCTCGGGCATCCTGACCTTCGGTCTGAGCGGTCCTCCCGGAGAGGGGCGCGAGCGGGGTGCGCGCTTTCTCGATGGGCTCAAGCTCTTCACTCGCTTGGTGAACATCGGTGATGCGAAGTCCCTCGCAACCCACCCGGCTTCGACGACGCACCGCCAACTTTCGGTCGAGGAACTCGCCCGCTCCGGGGTGACCGAGGATACGGTACGGCTTTCGGTCGGGATCGAGCACATCGAGGACTTGCTCTTTGATCTCGACGCAGCTCTTGCAGGAGTCTAGCTCGACACAGGACGGTCCCTGTTTTTCGTATATCCAGCATCGAATTTCTCACTTCAAGGGAGGGCGCCGACTGCCTAAGCTGCCGTCTATGGCCATCAAGCCAGTCGATGAAGGAGAAGGCGTCATGTCTGCCGTACTCAGTGATGTTCCGGTTGGTTCCGTACTTGAAGCGGCGCGCGCGAAGGCAGCTGCGGCAGGATTGCCCTACCCGGGCAGCATCGGTCCCCTCGATGCGTGGCAGTTGGTCGAACAGGGAGCGGCTGTGTTGGTCGATGTGCGTTCGGCCGAAGAAAGAAAGTTCGTAGGGCATGTTCCGGGCAGTCTGCACGTGGCCTGGGCGACGGGCACGAGCCTCACGCGCAATCCGCGCTTCGTGCGCGAACTCGAAGCCCGTGTGAAAAAGGATGCCGTTGTATTGCTGCTCTGCCGCAGCGGGAAGCGCTCGGCTCTCGCTGCGGAAGCCGCGACCAAGGCTGGCTTTGCCAGCGTATTCAATGTGGCCGAGGGCTTTGAGGGTGAGATCGACGCAGCCCAGCATCGGGGAATTCACAATGGCTGGCGCTTTCAA
The DNA here is from genome assembly GCA_903970305.1 of Rhodospirillales bacterium. Taxonomy (GTDB): domain Bacteria; phylum Pseudomonadota; class Gammaproteobacteria; order Burkholderiales; family Burkholderiaceae_D; genus BOG-994. The sequence continues at coordinate 1,456 of CAJCID010000319.1, forward strand.
GGCCTGCCCTGGGTGCAAGATTAATCGAGCAGAGGGGACCCAACATGTCCGGCTACTTTAACGACAACTCGCTATCGATCGGCCGCACTCCGCTCGTTCGACTCAATCGCATCGCACCGAGAGAGGGGGCGACGATCCTTGCCAAGATCGAGGGGCGCAATCCCGCCTACTCGGTAAAGTGCCGGATCGGTGCCGCGCTCATCTGGGATGCCGAAAAACGCGGGTTACTCGGACCGGGTAAGGAAATCATCGAGCCGACCAGTGGCAATACGGGGATTGCACTCGCTTTTGTAGCGGCCGCGCGCGGTATTCCGATCACGCTCACCATGCCCGAGACAATGAGCATTGAGCGCCGCAAGCTCTTGCTCGCTTATGGTGCCAAGCTGATCCTCACTGAAGGCGCCAAGGGGATGAAAGGTGCGATCGCCCAAGCCGAGGAGATTGCAGCGAGCGATCCGGGGCGCTATGTGCTCTTGCAGCAGTTCAAGAATCCCGCCAATCCGGCCATCCATGAGGCCACGACGGGACCGGAGATCTGGGAAGACACCCAAGGGGCGGTGGACATCCTGGTTTCGGGTGTAGGTACGGGAGGGACCATCACGGGTGTGTCGCGCTACCTGAAGCACACCCGCGGCAAGAAGATCCTCTCGGTCGCCGTCGAGCCCAGCGCGAGCCCCGTCTTGACGCAACGGCGCGCGGGCGAAGAACTCAAGCCCGCCCCCCACAAGATTCAGGGCATCGGAGCGGGATTTGTTCCGGAGGTCCTCGACCTCTCCTTGATCGATGAGATCGAGCAGGTCAGCAACGAGGAGGCGCTCGCTTATGCGCAGCGCCTCACCCGGGAAGAGGGGATTCTCTCGGGAATCTCGTGCGGCGCGGCGGTGGCGGTCGCCGCTCGATTGGCGCAAAGGCCGGTCCATGCAGGCAAGACGATCGTCGTCATCCTCCCGGATTCCGGAGAGCGCTACCTGAGCTCGGTCCTCTTCGAGGGGGTGTTCGATGCCGCCGGCTTGGCTCCGTCGGGACCTGCTCAGCTGGCCGCCTGATACCCTATGGAACCCGCATTGGCAAGACACGTGCAGCCAGAGCCCGAGTCCAAAGGACCAAGGCATTCGATCACTGGCGAGGCGGACGTACCGCTCGCCCTGGATGGCATCGTCGCCGAATTGCGCCTCGCGCGCGAGCAATGGCGCCGCTCCCAGCAGCGCTTGCAGGAAATCGGCGGGCGCGAACTACCTTCCCGGGAGAGCCTCTCCGCGATCGTGGAGCAACTGCGTGGCGCGCTCTTTCCGATGCGCCTGGGTCCCCCTGAGCTGCGCCAGGAGAGCGAAGACTTCTACGTCGGCCACACCCTGGACACGGCGCTTGGGGCCCTTTTGGTGCAGGTCGGCCTCGAGCACGTTCACCAGGCGCGCCTCGCGGGCAACATTCCCGAAGAGGGATCGGCCCGGGCCCGGTCGGTCGTGCGGGAGTTCGGCCGCGCGTTGCCTTCGATCCGAACGCTTCTGGATAGCGATGTGCTGGCTGCCTTCCACGGCGATCCCGCCGCGCGCAGCGTCGACGAGGTGCTCCTCTGCTATCCCGGCGTGCGCGCGATGATCCATCACCGGATCGCGCACCAGCTCTATCGGCTGGGCGTGCCGCTCCTCGCGCGCCTGGTGGCCGAGATTGCTCATGGCGAGACCGGGATTGATATCCATCCTGGAGCGAGCATCGGATCCGGATTCTTCATCGACCACGGCACCGGTATCGTCATCGGCGAGACCGCTCAGATCGGCCGTAACGTGCGCCTCTATCAGGCCGTGACGCTCGGCGCCAAGCGTTTTGCGACCGATGAAGAGGGCCACATTCAAAAAGGCGGGGCACGCCATCCGATCGTCGAGGATGAGGTCGTCATCTACGCCGGCGCCACCGTCTTGGGACGCGTGACGATCGGACGCGGATCAACCATCGGCGGCAACGTGTGGATCACGCGCAGCGTGCCCCCGGGCAGCCGCATCACGCAGGCGCACACCCGAGACGATACCCAAGTCGACGGCGCAGGAATCTAGGGAGCATGCGATGACTCTTGTTAGCCAGCAATTCGGACAGGTGGTGCGGAAATGGCGCGAGGCGCGCGGCTGGTCGCAGGAACAGCTCGCCGCACGTGCCGATCTGAACCGCTCCTACATGGGTGAGATCGAACGCTCGGCGGCCGTCCCGTCGCTCGTTACAGCCGCAAAGCTCGCACGCGCCTTCGAAGTGACCTTGTCCCAGCTGATTTCGACCTGTGAAGAGTCCAGGACGATCTGAACCCAAGACATTCTTCCCGCTGCAGATCTGCCGGTTACCGGCTATACCCGGTTGATCGGGACGCCCCCTTTGACCGAGACTTGCTTGCTCGATTTTCTTATTTCCATCTTCGTTTACCGCATATAGGAACGCTCAATGGCCGATCATGACACCGCCCAGCTGGCACTGGGTGACGACGCCGCACGCCAGCTTGCGAATGCAACCAAGACCGCCCCGGTCCTATCGACCATCAGCCCGCGCTGGCTGACCCATCTGCTTCAATGGCTGCCTGTCGAGGCAGGGATTTACCGACTCAACAAGGTCAAGAATCCGCAGGATGTTCAGGTCCTGTGTGCGCAGCGGGACGAGGCGGAGCTCCCCACGACGTTCGTGGACTATGAGGAACATCCCCGCGAATATTTCCTGAATGCGGTGAGCGCGGTGCTCGATGTGCATACCCGCGTCTCGGACCTCTACAGCAGTCCCCACGACCAGATCAAGGAACAGCTGCGTCTGACGATCGAGACAATCAAGGAAAAGCAGGAGAGCGAACTGATCAACAACCCCGATTACGGGTTGATTGCGAACGTCGCCCCACAGCAGATCATCTATCCTCTGGGGGGCTCGCCCACCCCTGATGATCTGGACGAACTCCTGACCAAGGTGTGGAAGGAGCCGGCGTTCTTCCTGACGAGCCCGCTCGCGATCGCAGCGTTCGGTCGCGAGTGCACGCGGCGCGGCGTGCCTCCCCCGACCGTCAGCCTGTTCGGTTCTCAGTTCCTCACCTGGCGAGGCATTCCCCTGATCCCATCGGACAAGGTGCCGGTGTCCGACGGAAAGACCAAGATCCTGCTGCTGCGCGTGGGTGACAAGAGGCAGGGCGTGGTGGGTCTCTACCAGCCCGGGCTGACCGGCGAACAGAGCCCGGGACTTTCCGTGCGCTTCATGGGGATCAGTCGCAATGCCATCGCCTCCTACCTCATCTCGCTCTATTGCTCGCTCGCCGTACAGACCGAGGATGCGCTTGCCCTCCTTGATGATGTCGAGATCGGCAAATATCACGACTATCCCGACACTTACAAGTAAGGGGCCGTGATGTCTGATCCCGAAAACTGGGGTACTGCGTTTCCCAGCGGCCCGTTGGATACCCTTGCTCTGGCCAAACTGGCCTCGGAGTTCTTTGCCGCGCTGCCGGGC
>CAJCID010000320.1 GCA_903970305.1 Rhodospirillales bacterium
CTTGTTTGGAGACAGTATGGAACAGCCTTCCTCCGCCGCGCCGGTACCGCCCCCGTTGAAGGCCGACATTCTCTCTGAGGCGCTGCCTTACATCAAGCGTTTTCACGGCAAGACCATCGTCGTGAAGTACGGCGGCAATGCCATGACCGACATCAAGCTCCAGGCTGCGTTCGCCCATGATGTCGTGATGCTCAAGCTCATCGGCATGAATCCCGTCGTGGTCCACGGCGGCGGCCCTCAGATCGACGAGGCGTTGCGCAAGCTCGGCAAAAAAGGCGAGTTCATCCAGGGCATGCGGGTGACTGACGAGGCAACGATGGAAGTCGTCGAGTGGGTGCTTGGAGGGGAGGTGCAGCAGGATATCGTGGGTCTCATCAATGCCGCCGGGGGCCAGGCGGTGGGCTTGACGGGGCGCGATGGCGGCCTCATCCGCGCGCGTAAGCTCAAGATGCAAGACATCAATGATCCGACCAAGTTCTATGACGTCGGTCAGGTGGGTGAGATCGAGTCGATCAATCCGGCCGTGGTCAAGGCCCTCCAGGACGATGCGTTCATCCCCGTGATCTCGCCGATCGGATTTGGCGAGGAAAACGAGAGCTATAACATCAATGCCGACCTGGTCGCAGGCAAGCTGGCCGAGATTCTGAAGGCCGAGAAGCTGATCCTGCTGACCAACACACCGGGCGTGCTGGACAAGGCAGGCAATCTTCTGACGGGTCTGACCGCCAAGGCGATCGACGAGCTGTTTGCCGACGGCACGATCTCGGGCGGCATGCTGCCCAAGATCTCATCGGCACTCGAGGCTGCGCGTAGCGGCGTGAACGCGGTCCATATCATCGATGGTCGCGTGCCGCACTGCCTCTTGCTTGAAATCCTGACCTCCCAGGGTGTGGGCACAATGATTCGCAGCCACTAGCCGAAGCCCTTGAGCAAGCGCACCTGGTTCTTCGATCTCGACAACACGCTGCACGACGCGTCCTACCGAATCTTCGCCACGATCGATGGCACCATGAACGCGTACATCGAGCGGCACCTGGAGGTCGATGCGCACCGGGCCGACGACCTGCGCCGCAGCTATTGGCAGCGCTACGGTGCGACCCTGCTCGGACTGGTCCAGCACCATGGCGTGAACGCCCGCCACTTTCTGACCGAAACCCATGATTTTGTGGAGAATCCCGGGCTCGGTGACCTGATTCGCGCCGAAAAAGGGCTGGCCAGGCTGCTCGCGCGTCTGCCGGGCAGAAAGATACTGCTGACCAATGCGCCAGAGCGCTACGCACAGGTGGTGGTACGCTCCTTGGGGATCCATCGCCATTTCCCGCGCCGCTACGCAATCGAGCAGATGTGCGTGCACGGGCGGTTTCGGCCCAAACCTTCGCGGGCCATGCTGCGCATGCTCCTGGCCAAAGAGGGGGTAAGGCCCGCCCGCGCGGTTCTCGTCGAGGACAGCGCAGAGAACCTGAAAGGCGCCCGGGCGCTCGGCTTGAAGACCGTTCTGGTGAACGGTCATGAGCCGGTAGCTGGGTTCCCGCGAAAATCTCGTCCGAGCTACGTCGACCTTCAAGTAAAATCAATCGCCCAACTTGCCCGCCGCCAGCGCCTGCTGCGCTAACCTATGCCCAACGACCCTGCCCCAGCCGACGCGATCCCCAGTGCCGTGCCCGCAAAACCAGCAGGGCGGCGGCCGGGCGAGCGCAGGCTCCAGATCCTCCAGACGCTTGCCGAGATGCTGGAACACCCCAAGGCCGAGAGAGTCACCACGGCTGCGCTCGCCAAGAAGCTCGATGTCTCGGAAGCAGCCCTGTATCGCCACTTCGCCTCGAAGGCCCAGATGTTCGAGGGTCTGATCGAATTCATCGAGCAGACCGTGTTTGGACTGGTCACCCAGATCACGCGCAGCGAAGAGAGCGGCGTCAAGCAAGCGCGCCAGATTATTGGCATGTTGCTCGAGTTCGCGCAGACCAATCGCGGCATGACCCGGGTGCTCATCGGTGATGCGCTCGTGATCGAGGACGAGCGCCTACAGGATCGGATGAATCAGCTGATGGATCGCCTCGAGGCTTCCCTGAAACAGAGCCTAAAGGTGGCCGTCGCGCAGGGATCTTATCCGGATGACGAGGATCCCGCGGTGCGGGCGAGCCTCATCATGGCCTTTGTCATGGGACGCTGGTCACGCTTTGCCAAGAGCGGCTTTCGCAAATCGCCCCTTGAATACGGCGAGGCGCAGGCGCGCCTGCTTTTGAGTTAGGTCCGGGCCCCTCGCTCGGGCCGACCCAGTGCGCGCGTTGCGCAGACGGGGCACGCCGGATCCCTCTCCATGCCGATCGATTGCCACTGCATGGTTTGAGCCTCGAGCAGCAGCAGGCGGCCGTTGAGCGTGCCCGGCAGGCCAGCCAGACATTTGAGGGCCTCGGCCGCCTGCATCGTACCGATGATCCCGGTCAGCGGTGCGAAGACTCCCATGGTTGCGCAGTTCTCGGGCCCGCTGTCCACGCCGGGGTTTTCAGGGAAGAGACAGGCGTAACACGGCGCATCGTCGCGGCGAAAATCAAAGACGGTGATCTGGCCGTCAAAGCGCGAAGCGGCCCCGGAGATGAGGGGCTTTTGGCGGGCGGCGCAGGCGCGGTTCAGGGCATGTCGGGTGGCGAAGTTATCCGAGCAGTCCAAGACGGCATCGGCCTTGCCGACTTCGGCCTCGAGGCGCTCACCCGAGAGGTGCTCAATCAAGGGTTCGCACTGCACTTCAGGATTTAACTCGAACAGCTGTGCTCCTGCCTGCTCGGCCTTAAACCGCCCCAGGTCGCTCGTTCGGTAGAGGATTTGGCGCTGCAGATTGGTCAACTCGATGCGATCCGGATCGGCGATGACGATCCGGCCAACGCCGCTCGCGCCGAGATAGAGGGCGGCAGGGCAACCCAAACCGCCGGCCCCTACGATCAGAACGCGGGCAGACAGGATACGTCGCTGCGCCTCGATGCCCAGTTCGTCAAGGAGAATATGACGCGAGTAGCGTAGGAGTTGGGCATCGCCCAATTCTTGGTCATGCAGAGCCATGGGGTGTCCCGTTCGTGCCCGCTTTGGGGCCCCGAAATCCTTCGAGGTCCGCAAGGCGAACAACTCCCAACTCCCACCACCCGCGCCGGGTGGCCGTCGCTTCTCGCCTCTTACTTCGGTGCGACCGGAGCGCCCGATCCGGTCGTGCCCGACGCGTCAGCCGTCATCTTCGCCGTCTCGACCGGCTCGCCCTTTAAGAAATGGAGGGCCTGCTGCAGCTGGAAATCGTCCTTTGAGCCAAACTCGATCGGTTTCATCGGCGCCTTCTTGGCTGGCTCGGCCCCTTCTGTGAGGACACCTCCGTCAGCTGGCTTGGCGGCCCCTTCAACGGCCTTCTTGGTGTTGTCCGGGGAGTTTTGCACGAGCGGATTGGCCAGATGCCGCTCGAGATCAGATTCGCGCGGGAAATCGAAGACATTGCCCTGGGCCGTATCGTCGACGACCAGGTCCGGGGTGACGCCGGTGTTCTGGATCGAGCGACCGTTCGGCGTGTAATAACGCGAGATGGTCAGCTTGATGCCGGTCTTGCGGTCTGGCGGCAGAGGCAAAATGGTTTGCACTGAACCCTTGCCGAAGGTTTGCGTACCCAAGATCGTCGCCCGCTTGTAATCCTGCAGCGCGCCCGCAACGATCTCCGAGGCAGAGGCCGATCCGCCGTTGACGAGCACGACCATCGGCACGGTCTTGACCTCTGTGGGCAGGCCACGCAGGGCGTCCTCGCCACCGCGCTGGTATTCGTCCTTGGTCGCGAGATACTTCATCTGTGCCTCAGCCATCTGACCTTTGGTCGAGACCACGAGGCTCTCGGGCGGCAGGAACGCTGCCGAGACGCCGATTGCTCCCTGCAAGACCCCGCCCGGGTTGTTGCGCAGATCCAAGACGATCGACTTCAGCGGGCCGGATTTCTCGAGGGTTTCGAGTTGCTTGTCCAGATCCTCGACGGTTGGGTCCTGGAACTGGATGATCCGGACGTACGCGACGCCTGGCTCAATCAACTTGGCGCGCACACTTTGGACCCTGATCTCTTCACGAATGAGGGGAACCACAAGGGGTTTGGCTTCGCCGGCACGCTGGATCGTCAAGGTCACCTTGGTCTTGGGAGCGCCCCGCAGCTTCAGGACCGCGTCGCTCACGGACATGCCCTTGACGTCGGCATCATCGATCTTGATGATCAGGTCACCTGACTTGATGCCCGCCCGAAATGCCGGCGTGTCCTCGATGGGCGAGATGACCTTCAGGTAGCCGTTTTCGCTGCCCACTTCGATCCCCAGACCGCCGAATCGACCCACGGTCTGCTCCTTGAGCTCCTTGTAGGCCTTCTCGTCGAGGTAGGCCGAGTGCGGGTCGAGATCGGCCACCATCCCATTGATCGCCCCGGTCAGAAGCTTCCGGTCATCGACCGGCTCAACGTAATTGCTCTTGATGACTCCGAAGACATCGGCGAACTGGCGAATCTCATCGACCGGCAACGGACTGTGCGCATCGGCGATGCGCTGCGCGGTCGCGCTGATGGCCAGGCTCAGTGCCACGCCACCGACGATTCCCATCGCCACCAATCCGACATTCTTTAACGAAATCCGCATGGAAACCCTCTTAAACGTCTGCCTGCACGTGTGCCCGCCGTCATCGCCCCGCAACCCAGGTCATCGGGTCAAACGGTTTGCCCTGATACCTCATTTCAAAGTATAAACCCGTTTCCGGATTGCCTCCGCTGTTGCCGACCGTCGCGACAACATCTCCCATTTTTACAATGTCACCAGGCTGTTTCAGCAGTGACTCATTGTTACCGTAGATCGACAGATATTGGTCGCCATGGTCGATGATGAGGAGGTTTCCGAATCCCCTTAGCCATTCCGCAAAGACAACCCGACCCGGAGCGATGGCGTGGACTTCCGAGCCTGCCTGGGCGCGAATGAACAGGCCCTTCCATGAGGGGCCCCCTTCAGGCCGGGTCGCGCCGAAGCGACCGGCCAATTCTCCCTGTAACGGTAGCCGCAGCTTGCCGCGGGAGGCGACGAGATTGCCCACAAACGGGGGCTCGACGGGTGCCTCGGGGCGCGCCGCCTGAGGCTGGGCCGCGGAGGCGGCCTCGGCAGGCGGTGAGGTGGAATTCCTGGTCTCGAGATCGGACGAGGGCTTGTCTGCATGCTTTTCAGCCAGACGCTCCTGAGCGAGCTGGCGCTCACGGGCGATGACACGCTGGCGCTCCCGCTCGCGCTCCTCGCGGGCCTGCTTTTCGATGAGTTTGCCCAACTGCTCGACGACCTGCGAGAGGCGCTTTTCGTTGCGCTCGAGCGCCCCGGCCTCGGCCCGCTGGGACTGGAGCTTCTCCGAGATCTGGGCAAGTGTGATCCGGCGCTGGTCCTCGTCCTTGAGCAGATCGGCCCGCTCACCCTGTTGACGCGCGGCGATCTGGGCGAGTTCGTCGTTGCGGGCCTGCGCCTGGACGGAAAGATCCTGCAGCTGAGCGAGGCTGCCTTGGAGGTCGTGCAGCATTCCTGTCACGGCCAACGAGACATAGCCTTCATACTGAAAGTCCCGTTGGATGCGATTCGGGTTGTCTCCCGAGAGCAACAGTTTGAAGGGATCCTGGTTCCCCGCCAGGTATTGATCGTGGATCATCCGGGCCAACTGGCGCTGCTGGCTCGAAATCGCCTGAGTCGTCCGAGCCCGCCGCTGTTCGATATCGGCAAGCTGGGCTTGCACCTGGCCTTGCTGCAGGTTCAGGTTGTGCAACTGGCGGTTTGCCTCGGAAATCGCGCGTTCGGAACCCGCGAGCGCATCGGCGACCTCGGAGCGGGTGGCTTCGCCGGCCGCGATGTCGCGCCGCAGCGCCTCGAGACGATCGAGCATCTGTTGGCGCTGGGCGGCCTGTTCCTGCTGCAGGGCGCGCGCCTCATCGGGGTCGAGCGGCGCAGGGCTCGCGGGCGGCGGATGTCCCCGACGCGGCGCGGCGGGCGTCGCGGGCGTTGTATGCGTAGCTTTTGCCGTTGCCTGTTTTGCCACCGGTGTGTGCGAGGAGGCCTTGGGTTTAGCCTTCGTCTTCTTATTTGCC
>CAJCID010000321.1 GCA_903970305.1 Rhodospirillales bacterium
GCGATACCGCTCATGCCTGAGCCGCCGATGCCGACAAAATGGATGTTCTTGACCTTGTGCTTCATGCGGATCGATCTTTCTTGGCCACGTTTTCGAGTACATCTGCGACCGTAGCGGTCGCCATCGGCTTACCCAAAGCCCGGGCCTGACCGGCCATCTGGGCGAGCCGGCTACGGTTGAGCCCCCCAATCAATCCAGCCAGCCGGTCTGCCGTCAGGCTCTCTTGGGCGAGATAGACTGCAGCACCGGCCCGCTCCAGATAGAGCGCATTGTCCCGCTGATGCGTGGTGGTCGAGACCGTCAGGGGCACAAGGACACTGGCCACCCCTGCGGCAGTGAGTTCGCTCACCGTGATCGCCCCGGCTCGGCAGATCACCACATCGGCCGCTGCATAGCGTTCTGCCATGTTCTCGATGAAGGCCAGCACCTCGGCCACAACGCCCAGGCCTTGGTAGCGGGCCGCGAGGGCGGCAAGATGGGCGGAACCGGACTGGTGCACGACGATGGGTCGGTCGCTCTCAGGCAGTAGCGCGAGTGCTTCAGGAACGACACGGTTTAGCGCCGCTGCGCCAAGACTGCCACCCACGACCAGGATGCGTAGAGGCCCCTCGCGGTCGGCAAAACGCAGCGCTGGAGGCTCGAGTGCAGCGATCTCGGCCCGCACGGGGCATCCGGTCCAGATCGCCCTCGCGCCGATGCGCGAAGCCTCCCCGGGAAGTCCGAAGAGAATGCGGCGCGCAAAGGGCAGCAGCAGGCGGTTCGACAGGAGCAGAGTCGCATCACTATTCATCAAGACGAGTGGCGCACCCCGTAAGGCCGCCGAAAGTCCCCCGGGGACCGTGACATAGCCTCCCATACCCAGAACCGCCTGGGGCCGGATCGCGCCAACCAGCGCGAAGCACTTCCAGATGCCGCGGATGAGGCCAATACAGCCCCGCAGCATATGGCCGAGCCCCTTGCCCCGAAGCCCCGCGAACGCGATCGTGTCAAGAGTCCACCCTGCCTTGGGCACGAGCGAATTTTCCATGCCGTGGCTCGTTCCGAGCCAGCGGATCGTCCAGCCGCGCGCGTGCATCAGATCGGCGATGGCCAGTCCGGGCATGATGTGGCCGCCCGTGCCACCGGCTACGATCAAGAGCGTCGGATTCATCGACGTCCCCCCCGCATCAAGACGCGGTTCTCATAATCCACCCGCAAGACGATTGCAATCGCCAGGCAGTTCGCGAGGATTCCCGAGCCGCCGTAGCTCATCAAGGGAAGCGTCAAGCCTTTGGTCGGCAGAAGCCCCAGATTGACACCCATGTTGATAAAAGCCTGGACTCCGATCCAGATGCCAAATCCCTTGGACACGAGCCCCGCATAGAAGCGCTCGAGCACGATCGCCTGGCCTCCGATCTCAAAGCAGCGCCTGACGACCCAGAGAAACAGCACGATGACGATCGCTACACCGACGAATCCGAGTTCCTCACCGATGACTGCCAGGAGGAAGTCGGTATGGGCCTCGGGCAGATAGTGCAGCTTCTCGACACTTCCGCCGAGGCCGACGCCGAACCACTCGCCCCGGCCAAAGGCGATCAAAGAGTGGGACAACTGATAGGCCTTCCCGAGAGAATTGCCATCGTCCCAGGGATCCAGATAGGCGAAAATGCGCGCGCGCCGCCATGGATTAAGCCAGATGAGCAGCGAGAAACTCGTCAGAAGCACGACGATCAGCCCGAAAAACAGACGCGCATCGACGCCCCCTAGAAAGAGGATCCCGAAAGCGATGGCGACGATCACCATGAAGGCGCCTAGGTCCGGCTCGACCTGCAAGAGGCAACCCACCAGCACCATCACCGCTGCCATCGGGAGAAATCCCTTGGAGAACTTGTGCATCCATTCCTGTTTGCGCACCGTATAGTCCGCGGCATACAGGACGACGAACAGCTTCATCAATTCAGAGGGTTGCAAGCTGATGATCCACAACGGAATCCAACGACGCGCGCCGTTCACGCCCTTGCCGATGCCAGGAACGAGCACGGCGATCAAGAGTACGATGGCGGCCATGAACAGGTAGGGCGCGGCGACCTGCCACGTTCGCGTGGGCATGCGAAACGCCAAGAGGCCGGCAAAGAGCCCAATCACAATGAACACCGCCTGGCGCAGCAGGAAGTAGGTGGGACGCCAGTTATTGTATTGCGGTGCGTCATAGAGCCCAATGGAGGCGGAGTAAACCATCACCAGCCCAAAGAGCAGCAAGACCACGCTGACCCAGAAAAGCGGTTGATCCCAGCGCAGCATTGCCGAGCGGGTGGGCTTGACCGCCGAGATCGAGCCCGGCCTCACACCAACAAGCGTCTCTCGGATCGAGCCTCCTAGACCGGCGAGGTTCAGCATGGCAGTGAGACTCCCTCTATAAAGCGCCCCCGCTCGTCGGTGCGGCCGGCTCCCCCGAGTGCAGGTCCGGGCTCCGCGCTATCCGGGGACGTCGATCGGCCTCCCCCTGCACTGTCGCGCTGATTGGAGAGACTCTGTACGGCGGTTCTGAACACTTCGGCGCGGTGTCGATAGTTGCGAAACATATCCAGGCTCGCGCACGCCGGAGAGAGCAGCACTGCATCCCCGGCCTTAGCCAACTGGCTTGCCCGCAGGACAGCGGTCTCAAGCGTTGCAACTTCGATGATCTCGACTCCTTGTGCCTTGGCGTGGCTCTCGATGGCCCGACGCAGGGCGGGGCCATCGCGGCCGAGCAGGACGACGGCGCGGGCATGGCGCGCCACGGGTTCGGCCAGAGGCGCGAAGTCCTGGCCTTTGCCCTCGCCTCCGGCAATGAGCACAATCTTCTGCCCCAAACCCTGGAGCGCAGCGACCGTCGCTCCGACATTGGTGCCTTTGCTATCGTCGATATAGTCGACCCCATCCAGGGTTGCGATGGTCTGGACACGATGGGGTAGACCACGATAACTGCGCAGCCCGTGTAACAGCGGGGCGAGTGGCAATCCGATCGCGTGACACAGAGCGAGCGCGGCAAGCGCGTTCGCGGCGTTATGATCGCCGCGAATCGGTAGCGCATCTACAGGCATCAACCGCTTGATTGTCGCCACGAGAGGGGCGGCTTTCTTGCCGCGCCGTACCGGTTCATCGGACTCCTCGGGATCGGCATAGGCGAGCCAGCGCACGCCCGCATCCTCGACCACGCCAAAGCTCTCCGGCTCGGTGGGCGCATCCATGCCGAACGTCATCACGCGTCCTGGGGCTGCTCCTCTTTGGGCGAGCACCGCGGCATCGGCCCGATTGAGCACTGCGCAGTCGGCTCGCGCGAGAATGCGCGCCTTCGCTGCGGCGTAGGCCTCCATGTTGCCATGCCAGTCCAGATGATCCTGGGTGATATTGAGGATCGCCGCAGCCTGTGGCGCGAGGCTTGACGTCGACTCAAGCTGGAAGCTCGAGAGCTCAAGTACCCAGGCTTGGGGCAAGGGTCTGCCGTGCTCGAACTCACCGAGCGCTTTGCGCAGTGCATCGAGCGCTGCCGGGCTGATGTTACCGGCGACACGGGTGGACAGTCCGGCGCGCTCGCACAACAAGCCCGTCAGTTCGGTCACAGTGGTCTTGCCGTTGGTACCGGTGATCGCAATGAGCGCAGGCGTATAGCCGAGTGTGACCGATAGCAAGTTGAGCTTGCAAGCGAAAAGTTCGATCTCGCCGAGAACGGGAATCGCACGCCTTCGGGCCGCCTCGAAGAGTGTCCTTTGCGGCTCGTCTGCCGGCGCGAGACCCGGGCTTACTGCGACCAGATCGACTCCCTCGAGTAGGCTCACTGGAAGCCCGCCGGTGTGGATCGGAAGATCGGGAAACTCGCGCCTAATGGTCTCGGCCCCCGGTGGGGCCAAACGCGTATCGGCGAGGACGCAATTGGCCCCTTCGTGGACGCACCAGCGCGTCATCGCCAGGCCCGACTCACCCAGGCCGATCACCAGCACAGTTTTCGATGAGAGGTCCATATGGAGCGCCCCTAGCGTAGCTTCAGGGTCGACAGACCCAGGAGGACCAGCATCAGACTGATGATCCAAAAGCGCACGACCACCTGCGATTCCTTCCAACCGGATTCCTCGAAATGGTGATGCAGGGGGGCCATGAGGAAGATGCGCCGCCCTTCCCCATACTTCCAGCGCGTGTACTTGAAGAACAGGACCTGGACCATGACTGAGAGCGTCTCCGCCACGAACACGCCTCCCATGATGAACAGAACAATCTCCTGACGGACGATGATCGCGACCGTACCCAAGGCACCGCCCAGGGCGAGTGCACCGACGTCGCCCATGAAGACTTGGGCCGGGTAGGCGTTGAACCATAGGAAGGCCAGGCCCGAACCGAACAGCGCCCCACAGAACACCATCAGCTCCGCGGCACCGGGTATATAGGGGAACAACAGATAGCTGGAGTAATCGACCCGTCCGACGACATAGGCAAAAACGCCCAGTCCGGCAGCCACCATGCCAGTTGGCAAAATGGCCAGCCCGTCAAGGCCGTCGGTAAAGTTGACGGCATTGCTCGTGCCGACGATCACCAGGTACGCCAGGATGATGAAGCCCACGACCCCGAGGGGATAGGCGACATTCTTGAAGAACGGCACAAACAGGTCCGCCTTGGGCGGCAAACTCAGACTAAAACCGCTTTGCACCCACGCGACAAACAAGTCCAGCACTTGGCTATTGGACGCAGCCGAGACGGCGAAGGCCAGATAAATTGCAGCGCCCAGTCCGACGACCGATTGCCAGAAGTACTTCTCTTTCGAAGACATCCCTTTCGGATTTCTATGCACGACCTTGCGATAGTCGTCGACCCACCCGATCCACCCGAAGCCGAGCGTGACGACGAGCGCGACCCAGACAAAGCGGTTGGTCAGGTCGGACCAGAGGAGGGTTGAGACTCCGATCGAAAGGAGGATGAGCGCGCCACCCATGGTCGGGGTACCCGATTTGATCAGATGGGTCTGCGGTCCGTCGACACGCACGGCCTGGCCGATTTTCATCGCAGTCAGCCGCCGAATCACGGCCGGGCCGAAGATCATTCCGATCGCCAGTCCCGTCATCGTCGCGAGCACCGCACGCAAGGTAATGTACGTGAACACATTGAAGAAGCGCACGTCTTGGGCAAGCCAGTGGGTCAAGGCAAGTAACATTCAGAGGGTTCCTGCAGGTGTTGTCGTACCGTCCGACTCGAGCAGGGCTTTGACAACCGATTCCATCGCCATGAAACGCGAACCTTTGACCAACACACTGGGCTTCTCCCGCCCAGGCGCGAGAAGCCAGGCGCGCGCGGCCTCGGTCAATTGGGCAACGGACTCGAAATGGACGGCACCGGCCCCGAAGGCGCCAGTCGCCGCCTCCATCTGCACGCCCGTCGCGTAGAGCTCCCCAATCCCGCTGTCCTTGGCGAAGCGGCCGATCTCCAGGTGAAAGGCGTGGGCAGAAGTGCCCGACTCCCCCATGTCGCCCAGGATCAGTAACTGCGGTTTCGGGCAGGCCGCAAGCACTTCGATGGCCGCCCGCATCGAGTCTGGATTGGCGTTATAGGTATCGTCGATCACGAGCGCTCCCAAGGCGGTATGACCTGGCACGAGTCGGCCCTTGACCGGGGCGAACTGCTCCAAGCCGCGCTGGATCGATTCAAGACGCGCCCCGGCGGCGAGGGCCGCAGCCGCCGCCGCGGTCGCATTGTGCGCATTGTGCAGACCTGCCGTGGCAAGTCTTGCGCTGACCGCGCCCTCGGACGTGTCCAGATGAACGACCGTGTTGAAGAGCTCCAGATGGACCACCGCGGTGACCGAGCAGGGAGGTTCGGCCATTTTCTCGAGCGTAAAGTCCACGATCCGGCGTGCGCCGGCCGCTGCGTACCAGATCGCGGCCATCGGATCGCGCCCGGGAAAGACCGCGATGCCATCGGACTTGAGCGCCTCGATGGCCAGGGCATGTTCACCCGCCACGGCCGTTACCGTCTTCATAAATTCCTGGTGCTCCCTTTGCGCGTTGGTGACAAGCGTGATGGTCGGTTGCGCGACCTGGGCCAGCCAACGGGTCTCCCCAGGGTGGTTCATGCCCAACTCGAGCACTACGGCCTGATGCGCCGTGCGCAAGCTCAGTAAGGTCAAGGGCAGGCCGATCTCGTTATTCAGGCTCCCCCGCGTGGCCAAGCGTCTTGCCTCGCCGAACTCCGCCGCGAGAATGGATGCGATCATTTCCTTGGTGGTCGTCTTGCCGTTGCTGCCCACGACCACGATCACGGGTACGTCAAAGCGCTGGCGCCATCCCATCGCCAGTTCCCCCAACGCGAGGCGCGTATCGGGAACCACGATCGAGGGTAACGAGGTGCCGACGGGATGCTCGAGTAGCGCGGCCACCGCACCGGCTTGCTGTGCGGCAGAAACGAAGGCGTGTCCGTCAAAGCGCTCACCGCGCAGGGCCACGTACAGGTCCCCGGGCGCAATGGTGCGCGTGTCGGTCGAGACACCCGTGAAGCGCAACTCGTGCGGCCCATGGAGTTCGGCAGAACTGCAGAATCCGCTCGCATCGCCCAAGGTCAACATGCGCCGACTCCAAAGCTCGCTTGCAGCGCACGCCGCGCCTCGGCGACGTCGGAAAAGGCGCTCTTGACCCCCAAGGTCTCCTGATAGGTCTCGTGACCCTTGCCTGCGATGAGGACGAGATCCCGGTCTTTCGCCTCGCTGATGGCCCGCTCGATCGCCATCCTGCGATCGAGCTCCAATACGAACGGGATAGCTCCCGGAGGGATGCCCTCGAGAATGGCGCTTGCGATCACGGCAGGGTCCTCCGAACGTGGATTGTCGCTCGTGACAACCAATCGGTCTGCGAGTTCCGCCGCGATTGAGCCCATAAGCGGACGTTTTCCGGGATCGCGATCCCCTCCGCATCCGAAGACCACGGTCAACTGTCCACCCCGGGCTTCGACCAGCGGACGACAGGCCCGGATCGCCTTTTCGAGTGCATCGGGTTTGTGCGCATAGTCCACGAGCACCATTGGACCTACATCGCTGGGTACCCGTTCGAGGCGCCCCGGAGCGGGGGTGAGCCGAGCCATCGCGCGAAGGGCCAGATCCGTATCGATACCGCCGACCACCAGAGCCGAGAAAACCCCCAGGAGATTGGAGACGTTGTAGGTTCCAATGAGGGGTGTCGAGAAATGCCGGGTCCCAAACGGCCCATGAAGGTCGAATTCCATGCCGAGGGCCGCATAAGACACGTGGTCCGCCCGAAAGGTAGCGCCAGGTGCAGCGAGCGTGCTAAAGCCGTGGACTGTCACATTGCGAGACCGCGCCACCTCTGCCATCTGCGGAGCCCTTGGATCATCCAGGTTGAGCAGAGCGTGGCTCAGCCCGGGCCAGGCGAACAGTCGGGCCTTCGCGGCTGCATAGGCCTCCATCGTCCCGTGGTAGTCAAGATGGTCCCGCGAGAGATTGCAAAAGAGGGCAAGGTCAAAGTGCATGCCGTTCACTCGACCTTCTTCGAGGCCGATTGAGGAGACCTCCATCACCACGACCTGAATGGAATCGCGCACGAATCGGGCCAAGAGTCGCTGCAGTCGAACCGGGTCCGGCGTGGTATGACCGGTATCGACAAGCGCCTCGGGTGGCCCGGCACCGAGAGTGCCCACCACTGCGGCACGACGGCCCAGCGCCTCATAGGCCTGGGCCAGCCAGAGAGCCGACGATGACTTGCCGCTTGTTCCGGTTACGCCGATCGAGAACAACGTTTTCGAGGGATGTCCATACCACTGTGCCGCGATCGGACCGCAGAGGGCCTTCAGATCGGCGACCGGACGGTGCGCCACGGGCCACTGCGGATTCCACGCAAACCCTTGCGCAGGATCCCACAACACCGCTGCGGCTCCTCGGCGGATCGCCTCCGGAATGAAACGCCGACCGTCGGTGACGGCGCCCGGATAGGCGCAGAACACATCTCCGGGCGCAACGGTGCGCGAGTCCGTGGTCAATTCGGCCGACGTCGCCGCAACCGAGCTTATCCAGGCCACGGTCGTATCGTGCTCGCCCAGGCTCATGGACTCTCCGACAGGGCGTCGCTCGGAATGATGAGTGATTTGATCGGCGAATCGGGCTCGACACTGAGTTTGCGCAGAGCCCCTCCCACGACCGCCGAAAACACGGGTGCCGCGACGTCCCCGCCGTAGTAGATCCCGTCGCCGGGTTCGTCGATCATGACTGCGACGACGATGCGCGGATTCGAGACCGGCGCAAAGCCGACGAAAGACCCGACATACTTGTTCTCTGAGTAGGCTCCGTCGACGAGCTTGTGAGCCGTGCCGGTCTTGCCGGCCACGCGATAACCCACGACCTGAGCCTTCGGAGCGGTGCCTCCGGGGCCTGCAGCCTGCTCCAACATGTGGCGCATCTCGGCTGCAATGCCAGGGGGAAGCACCTGCACCGATTGCGGCGGACCATCTGCCTTGAACAAAGTAAGTGGCACCAAATCCCCGTTTCGCGCAAAGATGGTGTAGGCGCGCGCCATCTGCATCAGGGATACCGAAAGACCATAGCCGTAGGACATCGTTGCCTGCTCGATCGGACGCCATGCTTTGTAGGGCCTCAGGCGTCCCGCCACCGCCCCGGGAAAGCCCAAATGGGGAGCTTGTCCGAGACCGACCGAAGTGTACATCTCCCACATGTCCTTCGGATCCATCCTGAGGGCAATTTTTGCGGTTCCGATGTTTGAGGACACCTTGATGATGTCCTCGACACTGATCGTTCCGTGCGCATGCGAATCGCTGATGGTCGCCGTGCCGATCGTCAGCTTCCCAGGAGACGTGTTGACCATCGTCTCGGGCGTGACGACGCCCTTCTCCAGGGCGAGGGAAATCGTGAAGGGCTTCAAGGTCGAACCCGGCTCGTAGGTATCGGTGAGAACCCGATTGCGCAGTTGGGCGCCAGTCAGATCGCTGCGGTCATTGGGGTTGTAGGTAGGCCAGTTGGCGAGCGCCAGCACCTCACCCGTCCGCACGTCGAGCACCACAATGGCCCCAGCCTTGGCCCGGTGGGCATCGATGGCGGCCTTCAGCTGTGAGAAGGCGAGATACTGAATCTGCCCATCGATGGAGAGCGTAAGATCCTGCCCGTCATGCGGTACCCGGATGCTCGCGACATCCTCGATCACTCGACCAAGCCGATCCCGAAGCACGCGGCGGCTGCCGGGTTGACCGGCCAGATCCTTCTCCCAGGCCAACTCGATCCCCTCCTGGCCCACGTCTTCGACATTGGTGAAACCTAACAGGTGCGCGGTGGTCTCGCCCTGGGAGTAGAAGCGATGAAACTCCTTTCGCTCATGGATTCCCGAGAGGTTCAGATGTTCGATCTGATCGGCCAGTTCGGGGCTGACCTGCCGCTTCAGATAGACAAACTTTCGCTCTTCATCATTGGTCTTCTTCTTGATCTCTCCGACAGGCACGTCCAGCAGCCGGGCGAGGGAGTTCAACTGATCCGGGTTGGCATCGACATCCTCAGGCAGAGCCCAGATGGCCCAGGCAGGTAGCGACGAGGCCAGAACCACGCCGTTGCGATCCATGATCTTGCCGCGCGTGGCGGGCATCTCCAGAGTGCGTGCATAACGCATCTCCCCCTGACTTTGTAGAAAGTTGGTGGAGAAGGCCTGCAGATAGAGGGCGCGCACGAGAAGCGCCAGAAAGCCTGCGAAGAGGACGAGCATGACCAGGCGCGAACGCCAGGCGGGTAGCTTGATCTCCAGGACTGGGCTCGCGTGAAACCGGATCCCCTTCATGGCGCTCCCCCGGGAGCGCTGGCCGGGGCAGTCATTGTTCCCCTTGGGGCCAGCGTGATGTACTCGGTACGGGCAGGGGACGCCGGGAGCATATCGAGTTCCCTGCGCGCCGCGGCGTCGATCAACGCATGTTTTGACAAGCTGGCCTGTTCCAGCTGCAATTGCGACCATTCGACTTCGAGCTTGCGGGTCGTGTCCTGAGCGGCTTCGAGATCGACGTGCAAACGGCGCGCCTGGTACTGCGTTGAGACCAGCAAGAGCGCACAGATCACCAAAACAGCGACGAGAAAAGCGTTCACGCGGGTCATGGTCCACTCGGCGCAAGCCGCTCCGCCACGCGCATGACGGCCGAGCGGGCCCGGGGATTCAATGCGACTTCGTCCGTTGCGGGCAATTGCCGGGCGAGAAGGCGGACCGAGGCTAAGGGCAGGTCGCGCGCCTTGATCGGAATGTAAGGCGGCGGCTCCACAGGTCGGGCGAGCCGCTGCAAGAAGCGTTTGACGATCCGATCTTCCAGAGAGTGAAAGCTGATGACGACCAGACGCCCCCTTAACCCGAGGGCATCCATCGCCATGACTAGTCCTTGCTCGAGCTCCGCAAGCTCTTGATTGATGTAAATCCGTATAGCTTGAAACGTGCGCGTTGCGGGGTCTTGGCCCTTCTCGCGGGTGCGGACGACGCCCGCCACGAGTGAGGCAAGCTCTCGTGTGGTCGAAAGTGGTCGTTCTGCGCGGCGAGCAACAATCGCCTTTGCAATCTGAAGAGCAAACCGTTCTTCCCCATAGTCGCGAATGACCTCCCTGATTTCTTCTTGTGAGGCGCGCTCCAACCATTGCGCCGCCGACAAGCCGTGCAGCGGATTCATCCGCATATCGAGCGGTCCGTCGTGTCTGAAACTGAAGCCCCGAGCAGGATCGTCAATCTGCGGAGACGACACTCCCAGGTCCAGGAGAATCCCGTCGACTGAAGTGATGCCGCGCTCAGAGAGCACCTCTCTTAGCGTCGAGAAACTGGCATGAACGATTTCGAAGCGAGGATCGTCGATCGTGCGCGCGGCGGCGATGGCCTCCGGATCTTTGTCGAGGGCGATCAGGCGCCCTCCAGCGCTAAGTCGCTGGAGAATAGCCCTGCTGTGGCCACCTCGACCAAATGTTCCGTCCACGTAAACCCCTGCGGCACGCGCTTCATCGATTGCCAGCGCCTCCACTGCTTGCCCCAACATGACCGTCTGGTGTCCGAGAGTCGACACCGGCGACTCCCTTTCCGGTTCGGGTTTCAGAAGCTGTAGTTCGAGACGACATCGGGAATCCCGGCTTGGACGACGCGCGCCTCCTTTTCGGCCAAGGTGTCGGCATCCCAGATTTCGAAATGACTGCCCATACCCAGAAGCATCACGTCCCTGCTCAAGTGCGCTGCATTGCGTAACTCTGGAGCAATCAGGGCCCGCCCCGAGCCATCCAGATCCACATCCATCGCGTTACCCAGGAAGATCCGCTGCCAGTCGCGCGTCGACATCGGCCAAGCTGCGATCTTCTGTCGGTGCTCCTCCCAAACTGGACGGGGGAAGAGCAAGAGGCAACCATGAGGATGGCGAGTGAGCGTCAACCGACCCTCGCAGGACGTTTGGAGGTCGTCGCGATGTCGAGCGGGGATGGCTATCCTCCCCTTCGCATCCAGACTCAGCAGCGACGGTCCCTGAAACACCCTTTCCCCTCATGGCGCTGCTACGATTAGGCCAAGCCCACATATCGCACCACCAATAGCGTTGATCTCACCAACCCAAGACATCTGGACAATTCGACAGAAATTCCCACTTCTCCCCACATTTTCCCACTCTAAGTGATTGGAATAGGACGGTCAAGTCCAGAATTCGGCTTTTTTCCGACAGAACAAAGACTTAGGGGCCTAACTTCAGGCAATTTCTTCCTATCAATAGTGTGGAAAATGATGGGGTTACGTGACATATTGAAAGTGGGTTATGAGCATTTTCATCCCCAGGCATGTCTGGCTCGACGCGCGCGTGGCAAACCGAAACCAATGAGAAACCCGAGTGGATAGCGGCAAACGGACTCCCTCCCGCAGAGAAGACACGAAAGTGGAGGGAAAGCGGTCACGCCTGCTGATTGCAAGGGCAGGATGCGATTGCACTTCTGGATGAGTTCTGGAGGGAGCTTCCGCAGCGGCATCAGGCCTAGAGCGCCGTATGGGCGAGAACTCGGCAGACTATCTTTTGGCGGATGTACAACCCCAGGGCATCGTTGTTCGCTAGGTCGTTGTTCTGGCAGGTGCGCGGCGAGCGCTACATGATGGTCAATGAGCACAGATCGACGAGCTATCAGCAGGTCTGACGCTGATCATGAACCCGCAATCGATGAAAGGAATGGATAGATTATGGGCCTTCACGTACCCAATAATCAGTCCGAGCGAGCTCGCTTGATGCGCCGCGCGACAAGAATGCCCTACGCCTGATTGGCTAGCCGAATAGCGCGCTGGCTCAGATGCTTACTTTTCTCGTCGCCGTTGTCTCGTCGCCAGTGTTTGGTGTCCCCTTCGGTTCCATAATCAGCACTTGTGCCTCTCCCCTGCGAGCGACCGGTCGATGCTCGACCCCACGTGGCACCACAAATAACTCACCCCTGCGGAGCGTGACAGTTCTGTCCCTCAGTTCGATGTCAAGCTCACCTTCGAGGACAAGGAAGAGGTCATCGGTGTCAGGATGGCTATGCCAGACAAACTCGTCCTTTACCCGTACCACCATGACGTCATTGTCATTGAAACTACCGACAATCCGGGGGGCCCAAAGCTCGGTAAAACCGGATAGCTTTTCTTGCAGATTCACGACACCGTTCATGTTCACCTCGCAAGGGCAGTCTGACTCCGCATGTGACTGACAGTTTAGTTGATGTAAAACGAGTGCTGCGGTTGCTCGCGGGGTTGGCTGACGCATTCCCAGCGCGGAGGAGGATTCTCGCAAGCGCTAAGCAATCCTTGAGCCACTCGAGCAAAGCATGGGTGGATGGTTCCGCGCCGCTTAGGCCTTTCTCATGACGCACAGAGATTGGCCGAGGGCGGCCAGCCCTTCGACACGCCGCCCGTCGTCAAAGGTTGCTGGTCTGGAAAGCTCGACGATCTTATCTTGGCCAGCGCTGATATGGATGATCTCCATCCCCAGATGCGAGGCCCAGGCCTGGATCGCGTCTCGTCCGATAAACATATTGAGGTGATCGTTGCCCTTGCCGGAGAGGGTGTTTTCATAGGTCTTCTGGAAGACGGACCAGATGTCGTCATACTCCAGGAACGAGAACACAATCCTTGCTCCAGGCTTCATCACGCGGCGAGCCTCAAGCAGATAGCAGTATGTCTCCTCGTGCAACAGATGCGTGAAGACGGAAAAAAAACACACGAAGTCCGCTGAGTCGTCAGGGAAAGGAATCTTGATACCTTGGACGAGCTTGAACTGCCAGTGCGTCGGACAACCCTTCTTGGCGTAGTCAAGGAGCTCCTGAACGACGTCGGTACCCCACACCACTCCATCTGAGAGGTACGGCACAAGCGCCCTGGCAAGCCGCCCCGATCCGCAGCCGATATCGACGAGCGTATCGCTAGCCCGCAATCCATGCCTTATGAGAATCTGCTTCTCGACTTCTCCAAAGTAATCCGAGTTGCCTCCAACTGCTCGCGACATCGCCTCGTCGACAGGCAGTTGGTCTAAGAGTGTGCGAACGAGGTATCGGTAGTCCTCGATAAAGTGGAACTTTCGCACGCGCTGACGTTTCCAGAGTCGGTTCTTGATTCTTCGTACGGCATTGATCATTTTTGGCTTATCGCGTGAATCTGGATCTGTTCATGGCCCATTTGCGGGGGGCTACTCGGTGGCGACCCATGTTACGGCGCGAGTCACGCTGCCTGCAACGAGAGCGTGATCCAAACGCGAAGAGCGCGCCACACCTCAAGTCGCGGCCAGCCAAGACGTAAGACCTTGATCACTGCGTCTTGCCCCCCGATTGCCGTTGCTACGACAGATCAAAGGGTAAGCGTCGCAATCGCTTTCCCGTCAGTTGGGCGAGCGCATTGGCCATCGCGGGCGCAATAGGTGGGACACCGGGCTCTCCCAATCCAGTTGGCGGCTCGACACTTGGAACGAAATGAACCGCGACGCTCGGCGCATCCGCCATCCGAGGTGGCGGATAGTCGGTAAATTGGGACTGCTGCACGACGCCATCCTTGAGCGTGATCTCGAAACCCGGCAGGGTCATGGCCAGTCCGAAGAGTGCCCCGCCTTGGATCTGCGCCTCCGCAGCGGTCGGATTCACCACCTGGTTTGCGTGAACGCCGGCGGTGACACGGTGAACCTTAGGGCGACCGTCGGCAATGGATACATCAACGATGTAAGCGACGACCGTGTCGAATGATTCATGGACTGCGACGCCCCAGGCGTGCCCGTCGGGGAGCGCCTGTCCGTATCCCGATTGCTCCACCGCCAGCTCGAGCGCTGCGACATGCCGAGGCTGCGAATGCTTCGACCAGCGCGCAAGCCGCCATGCGACAGGATCGACTGCGGCGGCGCGGGCGATTTCGTCGACCAGGGTTTCCACAACGTAGGCGGTGTGGGTATGGCCGACCGAGCGCAACCAGAGTACGGGTACGGGCGTATCCGGATGAGTAACCCGTAGCCGCATCGGTAGCGCGTAGATGTTCTCTACGACTCCTTCGATCATCGTACTGTCCACTCCGTTCTTGATGATGAAGGACTCGAAAGGTGTACCCTTGGATAGGGATTGCCCCACGATGACATGATCCCAAAGAAGGATCTGACCTTGTTCATCAAGCGCCACCTTGACCTCGTGCAGGTGGGCCGGACGGTAGTATCCTCCTTTGATGTCATCCTCACGGCTCCACATCATTCTAAGGGGATCCGGGCGCCGCCCCAGTCGCTCGCCCCAGACTCTCACGATCGCCGCTCCTTCGCGTAGATAGTCGGAGGTCGGTGTCGCGCGACGTCCGAAGCTGCCGCCGGCCGGAAGCGTGATGAGGCTCACCTGTTCTGGCTTCAGATTCAAGGTCTGCGCGATCGCGAGTTGATCCGTGCTTTGGAACTGCGCGCCGTACCAGACCTTCGCTCCCGTGTCGGTCATCTCGAATGTTGCGTTCAGCGGCTCCATCGGTGCATGCGCGAGGTAGGGAAACCAGTACTGCGCGATGAGATTCCTGGGGGCGCCATCCGAGGGACTCGGATCGGCCTTCAGAGCTGTTGAAACGGGGGTTTGGGCCGCCTGACGATAGGCTTCGATCAGATCCTCGCTTGAAACGGTGCCGCCAGCCCCCGCTTGCCAGGTGATCTGAACCCGGTCCCTGGCCTCCTTTGCCGGCCAGTAGCCCTCCGCGATCACGGCCACGCCGCTCCCGCCGCGGTCCGTAGGTACCTGGAACACATCGATCACACCCTCTACCTTGAGCGCAGCGGCGGCATCAAAACTCTCCACCCGGCCCCCAAATCGGGGCGCGCGCATGAGGAGAGCGGTCTTCATGTTCGGCAAGCGCACGTCCAACCCATAGATCTTCTTACCTTGGCTCGCCGCGACGGCATCCAGGCGCGGTTGACCCCTGCCGATGATCTTGAATTGGGCAGCCGATCGGAGGGTGACCTTGTCAGGCACAGGTTGCCTTGCGGCATCGGCAGCCAGGGATGCGTAGGTCGCGCTGTGCGGACCGGATCGAACGACTCCCGAACTGGTGGTGCAGGAATCGGCAGAGACCTGCCACTTGGCAGCCGCCGCGGCCACAAGCATCGTCCGAGTCGCCGCACCGATCTCCCGGTACTGCATCCAGGAATTGGGAACTCCACTGGACCCCCCGGTCATCTGGATCCCATAGACGGGATCTTTGTAGGCCTCGCCCGCCGGCGCGAGGCTCGCGCGCACCTGATCCATGTCGATATCCAACTCCTCGGCCACAAGCATCGGCAGAGCAGTGAGTGCGCCCTGTCCGAAGTCGATTCGATTCACCTGGATCTCCACAGAATTATCGGGGTGGATCCTGATGAAGTCGCTCGGCTCGGAACGGCTCGGGGTTGCTCCCACGAACCTTCGCATGCCCCATCGTAGAAGGCGAGGTGAGGTCCACGCGACGACAAGACCTCCACCGGCGAGCGCGGTGAGCTGAAGAAAACCGCGTCGGCTCAACTTGCGATGGCCTGCCGGCGCTTGTCTTGCTCCCGCGAGGCGTTTGGTGACCCACGAAGGATTCATAAGGGGCCTAGGCGAGCGACTCGGCGGCCCTATGTATCGCTGCACGGATCCGCTGATAGGTCCCACAACGGCAGATGTTGCCGGTCATCGCCTCGACGATCTGCGCGTCGCTGGGCCTCGCATTCTGCTCCAGCAATCCGGTCGCGCTCATGATCTGGCCGCTCTGACAGTAACCACACTGCGCGACATCGAGGGCGATCCAAGCGGCCTGGACCGCTCGTCCGGCGCGGCTCGCCGAGACACCTTCGATGGTCCGGATACGCTTGCCTGCCATGCTACCGACCGGCAAGACGCACGAGCGCACGGCCTGTCCATCAACCATCACCGTACACGCCCCACAGGCCGCGATGCCGCATCCGAACTTCGTGCCGGTCAGCCCAAGGTTATCGCGCAGCACCCAAAGGACCGGAGTAGACGCATCGGCGGTGACAGCGATCGGCTCTCCATTGATGTGTAGCGTGTTCATAGTGGTGATCATCCTCGATCCTGAAACGGGGCGGTGCGGCCTCTCGGGATCGCCATTCTGATGGCTCTTTGAAGCACGCGCAACGCAGGGCGACACATTCCGAACGCGTCGCTGCCTCCGACGTGCCGGATCGAACTGAATTTGACGCTCCCCGATCGTGGGCCGGCAAGGAGCGCTACAGTGCACCACGGCTCCACATTGTGACCCGGCGTCGAGGAGCGCAGAGCAGGCTCCTCAACGTTTCGGTTTGCGCAGCAGGGAAGCTTGGAACGCCTTCAAGCGCCGTGAGATTCCGCGAGCTGCTTCTGCCGGTACTCACCCTGACGCGCGAACATCCAGCCTGGATACTCCAGCGGAAGAGCGCTGACCTGATCGAGCGACGCGAGTTCCTCGGCGCTCAAGCGCACCGAGGTCGCCGCGAGGTTGTCGTCCAACTGGTCGACGCGCTTGGCACCGATGATGACACTGGTGACCACCGGCTGGTGCAGCAGCCACGCCAGCGCGATCTGCGCCACGGAGACGCCTTTCTTCTCGGCAATCGCACGCATCGCCTCGATGCATCCGTAGGCCCGCTCGACATTGAGCGGCGGAAAGTCAAATTTGGTGCGGCGGCTACCCTCCTCGGGCTTGAT
>CAJCID010000322.1 GCA_903970305.1 Rhodospirillales bacterium
GGACAGACGGTCATCACGCTCTATCGGGAAGCCGAAGACAAGGCCTTCCGAGCCGCGAGCCGCTCGATCGGAAAACTCGAACGGCTGCTCAAGGAAACACTTGACTAAGGTCTCTCCGACGCCTTCTTAGGACCCTGCGAACGCTGGCGCCAAGAGCGCCAGACAAGCGATGGAGGTCAGCCGGATGCGCAAAGGAAGGTACCAGCCGGGCAAAGAGACAGTGGCCGCCAGCATGCGGTCTTGCGCAAAGTGCAGAAGGAATCCCGCGACCAGAAGCAGGGCACCCATGCGGCTCGGTAGGAGCAGCGCGGGCCACGCAAGCAGAGCAGGTACCACACTCCAGAGAAAGCGGCCTCCGCGGTCCGGCTCAGGCATTTCTGTCAGCGTCATGGCGAAGCCCCAGTGAAGGGCGCCTACAAAGGCAAGGATGAGCGCTCCATATCCGACGAGGGCGCGTTCCCAGAACGTGGCGCGCGCGCCATCCAAGAAGACGGCCAGCGCGAGGGTGACGAAAGGGATCAATCCTCCGTAGCCGAGCCACGGGACGAGAGAGGGTATCGGCTGCGGGACGGGGCGAGTCATGAGTAGGGCTTTCAGAAATGTCGAGCAAGGCAGGTCCGCGTCGCAGGTGGTGGAGTGCTCGGCCGCACTCAGTGGCAGCCTTTGCCCGAGACGACCGGTAGTGGGCCGATCTGGCGCGATGGGTCACCGGGGCGCAGCGAGCCGCGCAGCCTCAGCGCATTGCAGATGACAGAGACTGAACTAAGCGCCATCGCCGCGCTGGCCAGCATGGGATTGAGCAGGATGCCCCATTCCGGATAGAGAATGCCCGCCGCGAGCGGAACGCCAACCAGGTTGTAGAAGAATGCAAAAAACAGGTTCTGGCGGATGTTGCGCATCGTCTCCTGGCTGAGCTGCCTCACCCGTGCGATGGCCATCAGGTCGCCTTTGACGAGCACAATGCCCGCGCTGTCCAGGGCAATCGCCGTGCCGTCGCCCATGGCGATCCCGACGTTGGCCCGCGCCAAGGCGGGCGCATCGTTGATCCCATCACCAGCCATCGCCACGACGCGGCCTTCCCCTTGCAGCTTCTCGATGAAGCGATACTTAGCCTCCGGAAGGACATCGGCCTCGATCTCATCGATGCCGACCTGGCGGGCGACTGAGGTCGCGGTCGTTCGGTTATCGCCGGTCAAAACGATCAGCCGTAAGGCCTGCGATTTGAGTTCGGACACAGCGGCGCGCGTATTGGTCTTGATCGGGTCGACGACGGCGATGAATCCTGCATAACGGCCATCCACGGCCAGAAACATCAGTGTCTGCGCCTTGGCGCGGGCCTCTTTGACCTTTGGAGCGGCGATGGCGAAGTCGACCTCTTTCGCCTCGAGAAGGGCGGCATTGCCGAACGACACGCTGCGCCCCCCGACCCGGCCCTCCACGCCGAGACCCGCGATCGCCCTGAAATCCTCGACCGGCGGCTCGAGCCGCACGCGCGCGGCGCCATAGTCGAGGATGGCCCGCGCTAAGGGATGTTCGCTGCGCCGCTCCAAGGCACAGGCGAGCGCAATCAGGTCGTCCTCGGTGAATCCGGCGGCGGCGACCACTTGTTCTACCCGAGGCTTGCCCTCGGTCAAGGTGCCGGTCTTGTCAAACACGAGGGTATCGACCTTGCGCATGGTCTCGAGCGCTTCGGCGTCCTTCAGGAGGATCCCCTCGGTCGCGCCGCGCCCGATCCCCACCATCAGCGAGATCGGCGTCGCCAAGCCGAGGGCACAGGGACACGCCACAATGAGCACAGAGACCGCGGCGACAAGGCCGTTGGCCAGCGCCGGCTGCGGACCATACAGGGTCCAAACGAGAAAAGTGAGCAAAGCGATCGCGAGAACCGCAGGCACGAACCACGCCGCAACCCGATCGGCCAGTTTTTGAATGGGCGCCCGCGATCGGCTCGCCTCGCTGACCAACCTGACGATCTGGGCGAGGAGCGTCTGCGCTCCGACCTTCTCGCAGCGCATGAGAAACGATCCCGTCTGATTTAATGTACCCGCCTGCAGCTGGGCGCCCGGCTGCTTCAGTACCGGAAGGGACTCTCCGGTGATCATCGACTCGTCCACGCTCGAATGACCCTCGGTGACCAGTCCATCCACCGGAATATGCCCTCCGGGCTTGACGCGCAGCACGTCCCCTGGCCGCACCGCATCGAGAGGGACCTCCTCTTCTGTGCCCGTCGCGTTCACTCGCACGGCGGTATGAGGCGCAAGCGCAATCAGGGATCGGACCGCAGCATTCGTCTGGGAGCGGGCGCGCAGTTCGAGCACTTGTCCGAGCAGAGCCAGCGTGATGATGACAGCGGCTGCCTCGAAGTAGAGGGGCGCTACACCATTGATCTTGAAGGCGTCGGGCAGATCGCCCGGGAACACGAGGCCGAGCCAGCTAAATAGGAACGCAACGCCGGTTCCAAGGCCGATGAGGCTAAACATGTTGAGCTTGCCGGTGCGCAATGATGTCCAGGCTCTCTGGAAGAAGGGGAGACCACCCCAGAGGACGACGATCGAGCCGAGAAGTGCTTCGATGTCCCCGACCACGCGCGACTCGAGAAACTCCCGGATACCGGATTCCAGCGCGACTCCTGGGAAAATGTCACGCATTCCAGGCACCACCAGCGGCAGGGCGCATACCGCACAGATCCAGAACCTGCGCCGCATCGCGTCGAGTTCGCTGCGATCGACTTCTACGGTGGCCACCAGGGGTTCGAGCGCCATACCGCAAATCGGGCAGCTACCCGGCCCGCTTTGCCGTACTTCTGGATCCATTGGGCAGGTGTAGAGCACACCTTCTTCGGCCTTGGCGGCTCGCGCGCTCGGGTCTGGCGCGCTCTGGACCGGATCGCCCATGCCCAAGTACTTCTCGGGGTCAGCGGAGAACTTGGTCGCACAGCCCGGACAACAGAAGAAGTAGGTCTTCCCCGCATGTTCGACTGCGCGGTCCGCGCGCGGCGCAACCTTCATGCCGCACACAGGATCCGTCTCGGACTTGACTGGGTTTGGACCGAGCGGGGGAGCGGCGCCCGGGCCGAGTACCGGTACCAGCGAGACGGGTGTTGGCTGCGGATGGGTCATGACCGGGGGCGTCTTGTCCTACTTCATGGAAGCCGGCTCGAGCGGCGGTTCAGCCTGGCCTGCGGCGGGCCGAAGTCAGCCGCGCTCGGCAAGTTGCCGCAGCCGCGCCGCATGCTCGTCCCGGACAGCATCGATCTCCTCGAGGATGCCACGCACGTCGGGGCGCACCGGAGCACTCCTGAAGTGCCCGGTGAGGACCGTCTCGGGCGTCAGTTCTCCCTTCTGGTAGAGCGACCAGATCTCATCACCGTAGCGGCTCGCAAGCAGGGCAGGGGCGAAACGCCCGAAGTAGGTCCTCATGTTCTCGACATCTCGCTTGAGCATCATTGCGGCGTTATTGTTGCTCGCGGCATCGACCGCCTGGGGCAAGTCGATGATCACCGGACCATTCTGATCAAGCAACACGTTGTATTCGGAAAGATCGCCATGGATGATCCCCGCACAGAGCATTTTCTGGATCTCGCCAACGAGTAGTTGGTGGTAGCCGACTGCCTCGCCCTCGGTCAGGTCGACGTCGTTAAGGCGTGGAGCCGCGTGCCCGTTGCTGTCCGTGAGCAGGTCCATGAGGACGACACCTTGAAAGAAACCATGGGGTTTGGGTACACGCACACCGGCTGCGGCCAAGCGGTAGAGCGTGTCAACTTCGACGCTTTGCCACGCCTCCTCCTGGGCCTGCCTGCCGTAGCGCGTCCCCTTCTGCATGGCGCGCGCCTGACGACTGTTCTTCACCTTGCGCCCTTCTTGGTACAGAGCCGCCTGGCGAAATCCGCGCCGGTTCGCCTCCTTGTAGACCTTCGCGCAGCGCGCCTCGGTTCCACAGCGCACGACGTAGACGACCGCCTCCTTGCCGCTCATGAGCTGCCGGACGACCTCGTCAATTAAGCCCTCTTCAACGAGAGGTTGAAGCCGCTTGGGCGTTTTCAAGAGAATTCCTTCGGGAAAGAGTGCCTGGGTGGGACCGAGGTCCGCGGCGAAGGTTCGCAGGCGCAGTCAGGCGGGTCGAGGCGAGAGCCGCAGGTCTGCTCGCCAAGCTATTGTCACATAGTCTGCCTCGGACGTCTGCACGCGGGGCCGGGCCCGGTCGGCGGATCTCCGGGCCGCCTAGGACACCCCGTCCCGGGTGCCACTTGGTTCGGTGGTCACGGCCGTGGGCGAGGCGCACCGGCTCGAGAGGTTGGCACGCTTGTGGCGATACATCTCCGAATCAGCTCGGTGCAGCAGCTCAGCCGCACTTTGACCGTGTTCGGGGAACATCGCGATGCCGATCGCGGCCGAACACTGAAGCCGCACTCCGTTCCAGAGATACGGTTCGATGATCGCCCGGCCCAGGCGCCCCACTTGGGTCTCCCCATCTTCGCCGTCTCGAATGGAACTGAAGATGATGGCGAATTCGTCGCCCCCCAACCGAGCGACGACGTCTTCGCAGCGGGTCGCCTGCGTCAAGCGCTGGGCGATCTCCACCAGGAGTGCATCGCCCGCCTGGTGCCCGTGCGTGTCATTGACCGTCTTAAATCCGTCCAGATCGATATAGGCAATACCCAGCCGGGTCGGCCGCGAAGCGCTCGCGAGCAGAATCGATTCGAGCATCTCCAAGAAATGGCGTCGATTGAATAGGCCCGTCAGGGAATCATGTGTGACCTCATGTTGGAGGTTCTCCTGGAGATGCAGCAACAGGGTATTGGACTTCTGCAGGCTTTCTGTCTTTTGGCGCTCGAACTCGGTCTGGTTACGCAATTGCTCGAGTTCGAACTCCACCGCATGGACCTCGGTCCGCCGGCTCAATCTTTCAGCGTAGAGTTGCTCCTGGACCCGCATGACCGTGTGCGCATAGCGGAGCGCTTGGTCGATGCGGCCAGCCGCTTCATGCAAACCGACCAGGACGCGGCTTGCCTTCAGTTGCAGGGCGAGCGACTTGACCTTCTCGCACCGCTCAAAGGCCTCGTCGAGCACCGTCAGCGCCTCGACGTCGCGGCCCGTGGCCAGATAGCCCCGACCGAGCAAGATCAGCAGCCAACAGATTTCGTGGAAGTCCCCGAGGCCGCGGGCGGCGCTGACCGCAGCTTCGAGGTCGCGGCAGGCCTCCTCGGTGCGGCCCAGGCCGAGGCCGGCCTCACCGCGGCTGCCGAGCATCATGGCGTCTTGCACCCAAAGACCTTCCCTCTGCGCAACCGGTCTCCAGCGCTCGATGATCTCTAACGCCTCTAAGCACTCTCCCTGGGAGAGCTTTCCGTCGGCAATGTTCATGGCGCTCACAACGCTCAGCCACGACTCGTCGAGTTCCAGTCCGATCGCCAGACTCTGCTGAAAAATTTCCAGCGAGCGCGTCAGCTCGCCCATCTCCGAGAAGAGGACGCCGATATTGCCCAGGGCTCGACCTTCGGCCACCCGGTCCCCGGCCTTACGGGCGTAGGCCAAACACTGGTGGTAGTACGCGAAGGCCTTCCCGTACTCGCCACGACGATGCGCATTGGTGCCCAGGCCATTGATCGCGCGAAACTGGATCTGTACCTGACCCTGATCCTCCGCGGCCTTGGCGGACCGATTCAGGAGCTGGTCACTCTGCTCGACCTCTTCGAGGTGACCCAGCGCAATGCCTTGCACCCAAAGGCTGGCGGCCTGTGTTTCGGCAAATCCGAGCAAGACAGCCTTGTCCAGGGCCAACTTGCCCAGGCCGAGCGCTTCGCGGGGGTTGGAGGCGATGAGTGCCTCGGCCCGATCATTGAGCGATCGGATTTCGGCAAGGAGGTCAACGTTAGAAGGCGGAGATTTGTCCATGTCGATTCGGCGCGGCAGGACGACACGCCTATTAGACCCCTTTTCCGCAGACTTGGGGAGATCAGCCCTTTCATCTTGCGCCGTTCCGGATCGAGCGCCCAATGGCCTCGAAGGGCGCAAAAGTCCGGAGTCAGCGTGCTCTACACGATAGGGCGCTCCCGGCTCATGCCTAGGGAGTCTTGCGTTGTGCAGAGAAAAAGTAGGATAGGCGTTGCCGGGGACTGAGCCATTCGAGCACGTCAGCCGGGAGTGAGGCCGGACGCAATGCCTCGATGATTTTGAGATCGGTCACCTCACCCAGATCAACGACGGGGGCTTCCTCGCGCGTCTGTTCGGGAGAATAGATGAGAACCTTGGGTTTCAGACTGTCGCTTCCCGGAGACACGACAAGCCCTAGGCTGCCATCGTTAAGCTGCACCAGTGTGCCCGGAGGATAGACGCCAAGCAGGCGTACCAGCGTACTGAGCAGCTTGCCATCAAACTTATCGGCCTCCTTGCTGTAAAGGTTGGCCAGGGCTTCCGAGGGCATCATGCCGCGCTGCTGCGGGGACTCGGGACCGCAGAGCCGGTCGTACCGATTCACCAGAGCCACGATCCGGACCGGTAAGCTGAGATTGCGCTTGCCCTGGGGGAATCCCGATCCGTCCAGAAACTCGTGATGATCCGAGATGATGGCGAGCGCCATCGGGCCAAATACCCCCGATTCGCGCGCCATCTCGACGCCGTAGCTCGGGTGTTGGCGATAGAACTCCTCTTCATGTCTGGCGCGCACACGGGTCTCCAAGACATGAAGCGGGATGCGCGCCTTGCCGGCGTCGTGCGCCACGGCTCCCATCGACAGTTCCGCGAGTTCCGGCTCAGACAGCCCCATCACCTTGCCCAGAAGCATCGACAGCGTCATGACGTTCAGGGCGTGAAAATGCAGACCATCCCCGCGCTTCTCGCCAAGAAGGTGAAGCAATACTTCCTCGTTGCGGGAGATGAGCGAGGCAGTCTCACGCGACAGATCGGAGATGAGCTCCCCCGCATGCTTGGGGTTGTTCGCCAGTCCGATGATGGCCTCGCGCGCGGTCGCTGCAGCTCTCTCCCAGCCGCGTTCGGCGCGCGCTGCGGCCTCCTTTTGCTGACGCAACCGCTCGCGCTTCTCGTCGGGAGCCCCTACGACTGGGATCCTTGTTCTCCTGGTCGCCGAGGGCCCGGAATGCGGGGCGCTCTTGTCCAAGGGTCCGGGCTCAACCGTGCTCTTGTTCGGGAAGAAGTGGATCTCTTCGAGGGCTAGCCCCTGTATCTGGGCGATCTGCTCCTCAGACGAGATTCGAAACTTGTTGTAGAGGAAGGGATGGTCATCCCAGGGAATATTGAGCCAGACGTACAGACCGATCTTGAGCTGAGAGGGATGTATCGTTACGGGCTTCGAAGGCCGGGCCCACATGGCTATTTAGCAAAAAAAGACAATAATTGAGTATCGCATGAGATTTGTCCCGTGCAAACACGTGCTGCACGCGAGCGAGGTGACCTGCCTTGGAGCTGCTCTCGACCTGCACTCGACCTAGGCTCGTTCTCGCGCTCGGGCTGCATGGGCGCCAGCGCACGGAATGGATGGCGTCCCTCGCCCGATCATCGCCTCGCTGAGATCATCGCGCTGGACTCTCTCTCGACCCCGCTGCGAGGTCCTCGGAGATCGAATGGGGGGCTATGGTCGATCCACGGCGCGACCTCTTGCATGCCGATGGATCCGTGCCTGGTGTGAGATAGTGAGGTTTGTGCGAGATTTTGCCTGCGCAATCCTGACCTTTGCGCAAATCTGGCCTGCGCTGACCAGGGATCCAGGGCATTTTCGAGGGTGGGGAGTTCCCGACACCGCCCGAAGGAGGAATCGTATGCCGCTCGAGCCGCTTGAAGTGACGATCAACCAGGCCCAGCCAATCAGTCTGGATGTGCTGAAAGAAAAGTACCTGAAGGATGGCGAGGCGGACATTGACGCCCTCTTCGCCCGGGTTGCGCGGGCCCTTGCCTCGGTAGAGCCCGAAGGTCAGCGCATCCGCTACGAGGCCCTGTTCCTGAAGAATCTTCACGACGGCGCGATCGGCGCTGGGCGCATCATGAGCGCGGCCGGCACCTCTATTCAGGCCACGCTCATCAATTGCTTCGTCCAGCCGGTCGGAGACTGTATCCAGGGCGCCGATGCGGGTGGCTATCCAGGGATCTACGAAGCGCTGCGTGAGGCAGCCGAGACGATGCGCCGGGGCGGAGGGGTGGGCTACGATTTCTCGCGCATCCGCCCGCGCGGCGCCGCGGTCAAGACGACTGCTTCGGTCGCCTCGGGGCCTTGCAGCTATATGAATGTTTTCGACCAGTCCTGCGCCACTGTGGAAAGCGCGGGCGCAAGGCGGGGCGCGCAGATGGGCGTTCTGCGCATCGATCACCCTGATGTAGGCGAGTTCATCACCGCCAAGCGGGTGCCCGGGCGCTGGAACAATTTCAATGTGTCCGTTGGCGTGACGGACGCCTTCATGGAAGCACTCTTGCAGGACCGCGATTGGGATCTGATCCATTCGGCACGCCCAGGAGCCGCCCAGATGGCGTCGGGCGCATTCCAACGCGATGACGGCATGTGGGTCTATCGCCGCTGCCCGGCCCGTCAACTCTGGGACATGGTGATGCGTTCGGCGTATGACTTTGCCGAACCGGGAATCCTGTTTCTCGATCAGATCGCCCGCGACAACAACGCCGGCTACTGCGAGTCGATCGAGGCCACAAACCCCTGTGGTGAACAGCCCCTGCCGCCCTACGGGTGTTGCGACCTCGGACCCATCATTCTCACCCGCTTCGTCTCGCATCCATTCGGGATCGGTGGGGTTCCAGAATTCGATTTCGAACGATTCTCGAGCGCCGTCGCGCTCCAGGTTCGTGCACTCGACAATGTACTGGACCTCACCTACTGGCCCCTACCGCAGCAGCATGCCGAGGCGATCGCCAAACGGCGTATCGGCGTGGGCTTCACGGGTCTTGGAAACGTCCTGGCGATGCTGCGCTTGCGCTACGACAAACCCGAGGGTCGGACTATGGCCGCCCGCATTGCCGAGTGTATGCGTGACGCCGCCTATGGGGCATCGATCGAGTTGGCCCGCGAAAAGGGCGCCTTCCCGAAGTTTGAGGCCAATGGATATCTGCGCGAGGGGACGTTCGCAAGCCGGCTACCCGAGCGACTCCAGCAGGCAATTCGAGAACATGGCCTTCGCAACAGCCACCTGCTGTCGATCGCCCCGACGGGCACGGTCAGCCTGGCCTTCGCCGATAACGCCTCCAATGGGATCGAACCTGCCTTCTCCTGGAGCTACCGGCGCAAGAAGCGCGAGTCGGACGGGGTCACCAAGGAATATGCGGTCGAAGATCATGCTTGGCGACTCTATCGCGCCCTGGGTGGCGACGTCGAGAATCTACCTGAGTATTTCGTCTCGGCGTTGCAGATGAGCGCGAGCGATCATCTGGCCATGATGGCTGCCGTGCAACCTTTCATCGACACGGCCATCTCCAAGACTGTGAACGTGGCGGCCGACTACGCCTATGACGATTTCAAGGATCTTTATCGGCAGGCATTCGGCCTGCAACTGAAGGGGCTTGCGACCTACCGTCCCAACACCGTCTTGGGTGCCGTTCTGGAAGAAAACGATCGCGCCGCCCTCGTTCGAGAAGCCGATACGCGCCTGTTGGATCCGATGCGCGGGGTCATCTCCAGCAGGCCGAAAGGCGCGCTTTCTGCGATTGCCGAGAAGATTGAGTACTGGACCCAAGAGGGGCGTAGAACTCTTTACCTCGTCGTTTCGTTCCTGCCGGTGCCGCTCGGGGAGGATGGCACCACCGTCGACCGGGCGATCGAATTCTTCATGCCTGTCGGTCAGAAGGGCGAATCGCAGCAGTGGATCACATCGAGCATGCGCCTGCTGTCTCTGGCCGCGCGCGGCGGATTTCTCGATCGCGCATTAAGCGATATGCGCAAGGTGGCCTGGGACCGAGGGCCAGTGCGCTTGGGCACCTACGAGAAGGCCGATGGTACCCATGTTCCGCGCTGGCACGATTCCGAAGTCGCTGCGATCGCCTTTGCAATCCAGAACATCATCGCGCTGCATACGAAGAGACATCCCGAGGACCTCGCGCCGTCACCCGCGGAGGATCTCCAGGCCGTCACTGCGCCTGTGATGATGGCCGGGCGCAAGTGCATCGAATGCGGTGCGCACGCCATGATCCGCAAGGACGGGTGCGACTATTGCACGCAATGCGGATACCTGGGCGCGTGCGGATAAGGCAAGCCGGGGAAGGTGACCAAGAGATCCCTTCCAGAAGAGTTGTGGCGTTACGGCAAAGGGTTGGGTTGAACTGCTTTCTTGCAGCCCACCGGAGTACCGAGAATGAACCTGACCGTCTCGCGGCCGGCGAACAGGAATTGGGCCGGATTAAGTGTGGTGGCGCTGTTGCACCTGGTCCTGATCCACGCGCTCCTCTCGGGCCGCGCCAGCAAGATGGTGTACGTCCTCAAGCCGCCAATCGATGCCAAGCTTATCGAGGAGATCAAGTCTTAAGCCCCCGATCGGCCGTCGACGCGGATCGAGCCCAAGATGGTGACTCCATCCAGTCTCGTGATCGCTCCTCCTTACGTGGTCATCGACCACCCTCCGTAAGGTTCGGTGATCACTACCAGCCGATTGACCTCGGTTCCAGCCGATCTCGACCCGTCGGACATCCCCGTGCGCCAGACCCAGGGCGCAGCCATGCCCTGGTCGTGCGGCCCGCTTCGGCCCCGGTTAGATCTCGATGCGCGCGCCCAGCTCGACGATACGATTGCGAGGGATGTGAAAGAACTCCGTCGCATCGGTCTCATTGAGGTGCATCCAGGCAAACAGGCCCCGAAACGCGGGATTGAGTCGCCTTTCGGTCCCCGAACCAGCCACGATCACGCGCGATAGAAAGAAGCTCGTTTGCATCATGTCCCAACCCTGGTCTCCACAAGGACATTCGACCAGAGCAAGCGGCACATGGGGGTGCTCCATGAAGCCGTAGTGCAGCACGACATGGTAGAAGTCGCTGCCCAAGGGGTTGACCTCCAGACGCGCGCTACGCGCAACGCGCGGCACATGCTCGGTCTCGACGTTCAGGATGATGTTGCGCTGATGCAGCACATGGTAATGCTTGACGTTGTGAAGCATCGCCACCGGTACCTGGTTGATGCGCCGCGACAGGTAGACGGCAGTTCCTTCCACCCGGGGCTCGTTGGTCATCGACCCGATGAAGACGTCAAGCGGTATGGTCTCCCGCTCGAGCTCCTCGGCCATCGCTCGGCGGCCCAGCCGCCACGCTTCCATGATCGTGAATACGATCGCGGCGGCCAGCAGCGGCACCCAGCCGCCCTCGGCCACCTTCGTCAGATTTGCGCAAACGAAGGCACCATCCACAATGGCCAATGGTCCTGCGACTCCCAGGGCGAGCGCCAGGCTCCAATGCCATTGTTCGCGCATCATTTTGTAAAGCAGCAGGGTCGTGAGCAGCATCGTCAGGGAAACCGCGATGCCGAACGCCGCAGCGAGATTGTCCGAGGAGCCGAACCCCAGGGTGAGGCCGATCGTGAAGATCATCAGGAGCCAGTTCACGACTCCCACATAGATCTGGCCATAGCCCGTCTCGGAGGTCTGCGTGACATTCAGGCGTGGACAAAGGTCGAGCTGGATCGCCTGCCGAGTCATGGAGAATACGCCGCTGATGATCGACTGGCTGGCGATGATGGTTGCGACCGTGGAGAGCCCGACGAGGGGCAATTGCAGCCATGCCGGACCGAGAAGGAAGAAGGGATTGCTGCCCGCAGGAACAGAACCTGCCGTGACCAGTGCGGCCTGGCCCGCATAATTGAGGAGAAGCATCGGCAAGACGAGCCCGTACCAGCTGAGCCGGATGGGCCTCGCACCGAAGTGTCCCATGTCCGCATAGAGCGCCTCGGCCCCGGTCGCGCTCAGGAAGACCGCGCCAAGAACAGTAAATCCGGTCATTCCGTGCGAGGCCAAATACCTTAAGCCGTGCAGCGGATCGAGCGCGAACAGGATGGTCGGATGGGTCAGGATGCCTACGGCTCCCAGTGCACCGATGGTCAGGAACCAGACCACCATGATCGGCCCAAAGAGGCGGCCGATGA
>CAJCID010000323.1 GCA_903970305.1 Rhodospirillales bacterium
CGCATCAGGTCGTAGCGGTTCTGTGAGATCGAAGCGCTGTCGGCGGCATCGCGCACCACCACCGGTCGCAAGAACACCATCAGATTGTCCTTGGTGTGGGACTTGTTCTCATAGCGAAACAAGGGCCCGACGTAGGGCAGATCGCCCAGAAAGGGCACCTTGCCGTTGGAGGTGCTGTAGGAATCCTGGATGAGGCCGCCCAGCACGATGATCTGACCGTTGTCACACAGGACGGTCGACTGCAGCGAACGCTTGTTGGTCGTCACACCTCCGGCATCATTGGCGGTGTTGGCCACGACACTCGAGGACTCCTCATAGATCTGGAGCTTGACGATGCCCCCTTCGGTGATCTGAGGCTTGACGCGTAGCGTGATGCCCACGTCCTCGCGATCATAGGTTTGAAAGGGGGTCACGGTCGCCGTGGTTCCGGTCTGGGCGTACGAGCCGGTGATGAAGGGCACGTTCTGGCCGACGACGATCTTCGCCTCCTCATTGTCCAGTGTGATGAGGTTCGGTGTGGAGAGTACATTGACGCCACTTAGGGATTCGAGCGCCTGCAGGAGGCCGCCGATACCCAGCAGATTGCCGAACTTATGCAATAGCCCGACATTCAGGCCCTGCGACGGGAGCACCAGATTGCTCGCATTGCCCCCCTTGGCGGCCTCGGCCCCCGAGGTCAGATCGAGAATGTTCGAGCCACCTGAATTGAAGTTAGTGCCTGCGTAGAGACCCGTATTGTTGGCCTTGTTGGTCAGTATCCCCTGCCATTGGACACCGAGCTGCCCCTCATCGTCGCTCGACACCTCGACGATCAGCGACTCGATGTAGACCTGGGCACGGCGCGCATCGAGTTCGTCGATGACGTTTTGCAGGTTGCGATAGACCGGATCCGGGGCGGTGATGATGAGTGAGTTGGTCGCTGTATCGGCCTGGATGATGCCTCCAGCCTGGTTCTGCTCGGTATCAGTGCTGGCAAAGCTCGGGCCGCCGCTGCCCAGACCTGCAGAGCTCGCGCCAGATGAGCCCGAAGCGGAGCTTGAGGTCGTCGACTGCAGTCCGGAAGGCAACGGTGGCACTCCGGGCGTTCCCGTGGAGCTCGCTGAAGCCCCCAATGCGCCCGAGGCAGAGCCCGGTTCCCGCGCGTTGCCCGACCCACCCTGGGACGAGCCTAAGATTCCCCGCAGCGTCGAGGCCAGCTTGGCGGCGTCGGCGTTGCGCAGGTGAACCACGTGGATGTTGCCGGTACCGTGGCTTGGTTCATCGAGCTTGGCGATCAGATTCTTGGCGACCTCGACCCGCGCCCCATTGCTCGCGCGCAGCATGATGGAATTCGTGCGCGGGTCGGCGGTGATCGCGATCTTCAGCGTGGGATCGTTGGCCCCGGTGGCGTTCGGGTCGAGCATCTTCTGCAACATGGTCGCGATATCATTCGCGCTGGCGTTGTGTACTGGAACGATATCGATCGAGGAGCCGTTCGGACCATCGATGCTAGCGATGATCGCGGCGATCCGGCGCACATTGTCCGCATAATCGGTGATGACCAGTGTGTTGTTGGCCGGATAGGCGGTGATCGTGTTGTTCGGTGCGATGAGCGGCCGCAGCACGGGCAGGAGGTTGTTGGCCGACTCGTACTGCAGTTTGAAGACTTGCGTGACGACCTGATCACCCTTGAAGACTGGGGTGTTGCCCACTCCGATCGGGACACCCTCGAGCTTCGCATCTGCTTCGGGAACGACCTTGTAGACCCCGTGGTCGTCTACGAGGACATAGCCTTGCATCCGGAGCGTGGACTGCAGCGTCTTGAAAGCGACTTCCTGATCGACTGGTCGCTCCGAGACCAAGCTGATCTGACCCTTGACCCGTGGATCCACCACGATCGTCTTGCCGGTCGCCGCGCCGATGGCCTTGGCGACCTGGTCGATATCGGCGTTGACGAAGTTCAGGGTGACCTGCGCGTGGACCGACGGCACGCACACGCAATAGAGCGCGAGACCGGCTAGAGCCAGGCGCGCGCGCGCAAGAAGGTTTCGATTCATAGCTTCCATAGGAAAACGGATTGTCGGGCGGCCCGCGCCTGCGCCGGTTCAACGCCGGCCACAGACATTACCAGTTTTTGGTGCAACATTTAATGCTTTTGGAGGCCTGGCCACACCGCTCGCCAAGGGCTCGGTGCCGCCACCGGGCGTCATCGTTTCGCTGTAGGATAAGGTTTTGGGGCCGCCATTTGAGGCTCTCCACAGGTGCCGGATCATCTCGTGAAGGCCCCTCGATACCCAAGTCCATGATGTTGCGCCATCGAAACTTCCGCCGCCTGCGCGCTGCCTGCTCTGGCGCCACGGTCTTGTTTGGTTTTTGTGCTGGTGCGCACGCGGACTGCTTTGACGCTGCATCCCAATATCACCAGGTCAACCCGCTCGTACTGCGCGCGATCGCCTGGGCCGAATCGCACAACGAGCCCCTCGCAACGCATCAGAATCCGAACGGCACGATGGATTACGGCGTCATGCAAATCAACTCGGTGCATCTTCCCGCCTTGGGCCAGTATGGAATCTCCACGCAGACCCTGATGGACCCGTGCGCGAATGTCTACGTCGCAGCCTGGCACCTGCGCCACCAGATGAACAAGTATGGCAATACCTTGGCGGCGGTGGGCGCCTATCACTCCGAGTCGCCGGAACTGCGCGACCACTACGCACAGCGCATCGTCCGGATCCTCAAGGACTGGAAGCTCGTGCGCGAGGTGCCGTGATCCAATCGCCGGGCGCTACCGAAGATAGCCGTTTGCCTGGTTCGCCACCGGCAGGAAAATCTCACTTTTCACCCCGCCGCGCTCGAGGATCACCGAACGCTGGCGAACCTCGGACAAGCGCGTGTCCCCGTCCAGATGCTGCCCCGCAGCGACGGTGTGCGTCGGACCGTCAGTGGAGGCGATGATTGCGGCCGACCCCTTGCCGGGGCCCAAGGACAGAATCCCGATCACTTTGAATTCCTGGCGGGCGATGACAGCTGGACTACCCCCGAAGAGCTCAGCGGCCGCCTGGGTCGAAGGTGGAGGCGAGAGCGGGGCCGCAGCGGGTGCTGTCTGATTGCGTCCCATGATGACGGTAACCCAAAAGGTCCCCACGGCGCAGAGCGCCGCAAACAGGATCAGGGAAACCAGCCGCACGACAAGGGTAGACATGCAGGTATTGTACGATCTCGGCAGGCCAATTCGACAAGGCGTGCCGCGCGGTTCATGCTAGCGGCCTGACTGGCACCCGCATTGCGGGCCTCTAAGCATCCGATTTGTTGTTTTCTACTCACTCCCACCTCACCATGTCGCTTCCTGAAACCTGTCTTGCCCCGGCCCCACGCGTTCCTTTGCGCAAAGGACGGGGATTTACCCTTATCGAAGTTCTGGTCGTCATCGCGATCCTGGGCATTCTCGCGGCCTTGATTGTTCCGAAGATCATGGGCCGCCCCGACGAGGCGCGCCGTGTCGCCGCCCGGCAGGACGTCGCCACCATCATGCAAGCGCTCAAGCTCTACCGGCTCGACAACGGACGCTATCCGACGGCGGACCAGGGCCTAAAGGCCCTGGTCGAGAAGCCGACCTCCGAACCCGTGCCGAACAATTGGAAGCCCGGGGGATACCTGGAGCGCCTGCCCAACGATCCCTGGGACAACCCCTATCAGTATCTGAACCCCGGAGTTCACGGCGAGATCGACGTCTTTAGCTATGGTGCGGACGGCAAACCCGGCGGTGAGGCGAACGATGCCGACATCGGATCCTGGCAATAGCGTGGCTGGCAGATGAGCGTGCCGATGGATCGACGCGGCCGGGCAAGTGGCTTTACCCTGCTCGAACTGCTTGTTGTCGTGGTCATCGCTGCGATCTTGGTCTCGCTCGCAGCGCTCGGGATCGGCCGAAACCCTGCACGAGATCTCGAGGAAGAGGGCCAACGGCTGGCCCAGCTGTTCGAATCGGCGAGCGACGAGGCCCATCTGCGCGAGCATCCCTGGGCGTGGCAACCGAACGACCAGGGCTATGGCTTCCTCGAGAGGCGCGATGGCGCCTGGGTGCCTCAGACCGAGGCGCCTTTCGCGCCCCGGAAGTGGCCGCAGGGATTGAAGGGTTA
The DNA here is from genome assembly GCA_903970305.1 of Rhodospirillales bacterium. GTDB lineage: Bacteria > Pseudomonadota > Gammaproteobacteria > Burkholderiales > Burkholderiaceae_D > BOG-994. Next base: position 4,119 of record CAJCID010000323.1, read on the forward strand.
CGCGATCCGGATCAATGGATCCCAGGCTGCGCTGGCTCAGGTACCCTTCGGATTGGAGTCGGTCGATCTGCCGATTGTCGTCACCTTGGAGGGGGAAGGGAAATCGATCAGTGTGCTCGCCTTGGGCGATGGCCGTTATGAAGCCCGCTGAGTCGGGGTTCACCCTGATCGAGGTGCTCGTCGCGCTCGCGATTGTGGCCATCGCCCTGGTTGCGGCGATCAAGGCGGTGGATAATCTCTCGGAGGCGGCCGACGCGCTGCACCGGCGCCTCGTAGCCGGATGGAGCGCGCAGAACCGCCTGGCCCAGATCCGCCTCGGCCAGGAGTGGCCCGATGTCGGGACACGCGAGTTCGCTTGCTCGCAAGGCAATGTCGATCTGGTCTGCGTGGAGACGGTCGAGCCCACTCCCAATCCTGTGTTTCGGCGCATCGTGGTCAAGGTGCGCGACGCCCAACGGCCTGACGCCGATCTGACCCAGCTTGTGGGACTGATCCCCAATGAACTGGCCCGTCCGCTCTAGCCGGCCGCTAAGCAGGGGCTTCACCCTGGTCGAACTCCTGGTGGCCATGGCGATTCTGGCGATCGTCACGGTGCTCGCCTGGCGCGGACTAGACCAGGTCGCCCGTGCGCGCGATGCAATCACCCGCTATATGGGCGAGGAACGTGCGACAACCCAGTTCTTTGATCAGCTGCGCTACGATGCAGACAGCATCGTCGACGATAGCGATGTGAACGACCCCCCAGTCCAACTGGCCACCAATGAACTGCTCCTCGTGCGACATCTCTACCAGCCCGAGGCCGCGCCGCGGCTGCAGGTCGTGCGCTACCGCTTCGACGGCGAGCGTCTCGTGCGTTACGCGTCCCTTCCCTTGGCGACGCTGAACGCCGTGCATGCGATGCTGGGGGCCACGCTCGAGGCCGGAGACAACTGGTCGGTCTATCCGCTGGACGCGCCCCTGGCCATGGCACAGCTGCGTGTCTGGGTGCCGGGAGCCGGCTGGACGAACCGCGAGGTTGACGTGATCGCAGCCATCGAGGCCAACCGCAGCCTGCCCAATCTGTCGGCGGCCGTCGCCACTCCGACCACGCGTACCGTGACGGGTCTGCAGGTGCAGATCCAAGGAGCGAACATGCACAACCCGATCACCCGGATCGTCATGGTGGGCGGATGAGCGCTTTCGGCTCAGAGCGCCTTCCTCGAGCGTGGGCTCACCCGGGCGCGCGCCAAGAGGGCGCAGCGATCGTCGCGGCGATGCTGGTGATGACGCTCGCCGCGCTGCTCGTGGCCGGACTCATCTGGCGCACCGATGTGCAGATCCGCCGTGTCGAGGCGCAACGCCTGTCCGACCAGGCCGAATGGATCGAACGCGGCGCGGTGGACTGGTCGCGCGTCGTCTTGCGCTCGACCGGCGATGCGGCACCTACGGTCGACTATATTGGGCAGGTCTGGTCGCTTCCGATCGCCCAGACGCGGCTCTCCGATTTTCTTTCCCAGATCGGCGCGGTGCGGGCCGAGGAGGGCGCTGCAACCTACCTCTCGGGGAACGTCGAGGACCTCCAGGCACGCTTTAATCTGCGCAATCTCGTGACGAGCGGCGTACCGGGGGTGAGTACCATCAATCTCAATGCGGTGGCGGCCTATGGCCGCCTCTTGGCGCTCCTGGGGATCGACCCGACCCTGGCGCGCCTGACGGCCGAGCACATGCGCGTGACGGCCCTAAGCCAAAGCATCCAGGCCTCGGGTACGAGCCTGTCGGGCTCGCCCGAGGCCCTGGCGAGCGCCGGGGCCGCACCGGAATCAGGCGATGTGCCGCTCGTCATCGACGGGCTCGACCAGCTCCTTGACGTGCCCGGCTATACGCCAGCCATCATCGCCGCGATCGGCCCGTATGTGACCATCCTGCCGGTGCCCACGCCCGTCAATGCGAACACCACCTCGGCACCGGTTCTTGCGGCCCTGATCCCGGGGTTGAGCCTCAGCGCAGCCCAGGTCGCGATCACCGCGCGCGGCCAAGCCTACTTCCGCAATACCGGGGATCTGAGCAACGTGTTGCGCGCCGCCGGGGTCACCGCCGGCGACGCCTCGTCGTTGGATGTAAGGAGCCATTTCTTTGCGGTGCACGCGCGCGTGCGACACGAGCGCGCCGAAGTCAATCGCGATACGCTCGTGTTTCGAACGGGTGTGGTGCCGAATTCCACGCTGGTTATCAGTAGCCGAGACGCCTTTTGAACGTGACCTCTGGAGATAGGAAGCCAACGTGACAACCCTGGTCTTACTCCTTCCGCCGCGGGACCTTGGGCGCCAGCCGAGCGACTGGCAACTTGGCACCTTGCCCTTTGTACTCTTCTCCGAGTCGGGCCAGCAACTCCAGGCAGGTCGGGCGAGCCTGGCATTGATGCCCGCGGCGCGGCGCCACATTCTCTTGGTCGCCCCGTCGGACGTGGTGCTGCTCCGCACGGCCGTACCTGCCCTGAAGGGGCCGCGCCTCAGGCTTGCGTTGCCCAATCTGATTGAAGAACAGCTCGTCACCGATGCGGCCCGCTCCCATGTGGCGGTCGGTCCCGTTCTCGAGGCGGGTGCAGAGCGCCTCGTCGCCGTCGTGGACCGCAGTTGGATGCGCTTTATCCTGGAGCGCTTTGTGGCCGAAGAGCGCGGCGGCCTGCGTGTCGTACCTTCCCTGATCTGTCTGCCGGCCGTCGCCGCCGGTGAGGTCGTACTGACCCAATTTAGCCCGCTGGGCGAGAACGATCTGGAGGACGGACGCATCTGCGAGATCGCCCTGCAAGATGCACGCGGGGCGTGTGGTCTGCGCGTGAACCAAAGAGATCTCGAATCGACCGCGGAACAGTTCGCCGGGCCCCGACCCATCGTCTTGCGGCGGCTGGCGAGCCCCGAGGCCGTCGTGCGCAAGAGGGCGATGGGCGACGAGGCGAGCTGGGCCGCGCGCCTTGAGAGTCTCGAATTCGCAGCGCTCGCCCGCCATGCGCTCAGCGCAGACTTGGATCTGTGCCAGTTTGAGTTTGCCGCGCAGGTCTGGCAGCGCGGCGGCTCAAACCTGAAGCGCTGGCGCGTGCCGATCGCGCTCGCAGCGGCCATCGCCGTCGTCTGCGTGCTGGGCCTCAATATCGATTGGCTCTTCCTTGCGCGCGAGCGACAGGGGCTCGACGCGCGAGCGACGGAGCTCCTCTTGACGAGTTTTCCCAAGACCAAGGTCGTGCTGGATGCGCCGCTTCAGATGAGCCGCGAGCTGGATGGCTTGCGTAATCGGGCCGGCGAATCCGAGTCGGGCGATTTTTTGGTCCTCTGTGACAGGCTCGCGCGTGCCCTCGGACCTATGGGGCCGGCCTCGCTTGCCTCGGTCGACTATGCCGACCACGCGCTGACCGTCGCCTTGGCCCCGGGAGTCAAGATCGATCCACAGTGGCCCGAACGGCTCGCCCGAGTCGGCTTGAAAGCCGAATCGTCGGGGGGCAAGTGGATCATCCGGAGTCTCGCATGAAGGCGATGTGGGCCTGGTGGCAGGAGCGGGATGCGCGCGAGCAGCGCTGGATTCAGGCGGCCCTTTTGGTGCTCGCGAGCGTCGTCATCTTCGCGCTGTTCGTCGAACCGGCCTACCAGGGCCGGCAGAGCCTTCTAGTGAGCCTGCCAGCGCTGCGGGGCCAGGTCGCTGCGATGGAAAGCCAGGGTAGCGAGGCACGGCGCTTGGCTGCCCAGGGTGTGATCGCGCCTCCCACCGGAGAGGCGCTGCGCGAGGCGCTCGCCGAGTCCTTGCACGAACATGGGCTGGACTCGAAGAGCCTCGTTGCCTCGGGCGGCGCAGTGCGCATCGAGCTGCACGACGTCGCCTTCGCCAACTGGGTCGCCTGGCTCGACGAAGTACACGCCCAGCTGCATGTGAAGGTGAGCGAGGCCCACGTGAAGGCGCTCAAACCCGGCCAGGTCGAGCTCACAGCCACGCTCAGTCCTCCTTAGTCCGATGCCTGGCTTCAGGGCGGGGCTGGGATCATTCGTTCTGTGGGCTGTGGTCGCCCTCGTGTCGATTGGCGTCACGCTCTGCGCTGTCCTGCCGGCCGCGTGGGTCGCGCCGGAACTCGGCCAGGCCACCGGCGGGGCCCTTAGTCTGCGTGATGTAGAAGGTTCCGTCTGGAGCGGATCAGGACAACTCGTGGTCGGTTCCGCGGGCGATGTCGACGCGGCCCGCGAACTGCCTGGCAGGCTCTCTTGGCGCGCGAGTCCGGCCGGCTTGATCTCGGGTCGCTTAGCGGTCGAACTGCGCGCTCCCGAAATCATTGCGCAGCCGGTTGTCGTGGTCGTCGAGCGCAACACGGTGTCGATCGGTCCGGGACACCTGAGCGTGCCGCTCGAACTCTTCCGGGCCTTGGGAGCTCCTTTCAACACGCTCGACTTTTCCGGCGGACTGCTCTGCGATTGGGGTCCGTGGCAGATCGCGGCGGCGCGAACCACGGGTCATGCAGAGCTGCGCCTGGTCGATCTGTCGTCGCGCTTGTCCGCCGTACGTCCGCTGGGCAGCTACCGGCTCACTCTGAACGGACAGGCCAGTGTGGTCGCGCTCGACGTGACAACGGACACAGGCCCCCTGCTCATTGATGCGCAGGGCAGCGTGAGCAGCGAGGGCATCGAGTTGCGCGGCAAGGCGCAAGCTGCACCCGATGCGCAGGAGCAACTTGCCGATGTGCTCGGCATTCTCGGTCGAAAGGAAGGTGGCGCGGTCACGTTCTCGTTTGGGCGTATCAAATGATCCGAAATTGTTTCATTTGGTTACCGGGCGTTGCACTGGCATCGCAAGTCGGCCCAATGGAGTTTGTCCAGACGGGAACTTCGGGTAGAGTGAGCCATCGAGACCTTGCGGATCATCACCATGCGACTTGCTTCAGGTTGTTGTTTGACATTCTTATCGGGTCTCCTTGTGCTCTCTTCGCCGGCGTGGGCCGCTTTGGGTGGGGTGCGTGACTCGGTGGAGGCCGACACCCTGGCCTTGAGGGCGGTGCGTCATGTGGAGGTCCGCAACCTCTACCAGGTCCACCAGCTCGAACTCTCCAGTGGGGTCATGATCCGGGAATATGTTGCGCCCAACGGATCTGTTTTCGGCGTGACCTGGAAGGGTCCCTTCAAGCCGAACTTGAATCAGATTCTCGGCAATTACTTTGCGCGACTGGTCGCAGCGGGTCTTGAACCCCATCCTGACCATCGTTTTCTGCAGGTGTCCGATGGTGAGGTGTTGATCGAATCGCGCGGCCGCATGCGCGCCTTCTCCGGCCGGGCGGTGGTGGCGCGCCTAATGCCTGCGGGTGTGTCGGCCAACGAGATCCAATAGGGGAATGGCATGCGTATGATGAAATGGGTCGCTTGCGCTGTGGTGGCCGTCCTCCTGAATGCGTGCGGTGGTGGGGGGGGCGGAGGTTCGAGTAGCAAGTCGACGACGACCACACCTCCAGTGACGACCAGTAATCCCACGCCGGCGACGTGCGGCGCAACGGTGGTCAACAGCACCAATTCCCAGACGATCTGCGTCTCGGGGGGGCCGACGGGTAATTTCACCAATGTGGTGTTGATATCGGTCACGGTCTGCTTACCGGGTAGCACGACAACCTGCACCACGATTCCCAACATCCAGGTCGATACGGGCTCGAGCGGCTTGCGCATCTTCGCTTCCCAGGTCGCCTCGCTGGGCTTGCAGCCGGTGCTCGATGGCAACAATAATCCGGTGGGCGAATGCGGCGCATTCGCCGATGGCATCGTGTGGGGTGAACTCGCGCGGGCCGATGTCAAGGTGGCGGGCGAGGTGGCCAGCAATATCCCCGTGCAGGTGATTCTCGACAATAGCCCAACCACCCCGTCGGTTCCCACGGACTGCTCCAATCAGGGCACGCCCGAGCAGACGGTCGCCGCGGTCGGCGCCAACGGCATCCTTGGTGTTGGTCTTTTCGTGCAGGATTGCGGACAAGGTTGCGTGGGCACCTTGCCGGCCGCGCAGTATTTCGACTGTCCGACCAATGCGGCGACCTGCACACCTGTGACTCTCGCGCTCGCCAATCAGGTGATCAATCCGGTGAGTGCCTTTGCCGTCGATAACAACGGGGTCATACTAGAGGTCCCCGCGATACCCAACACGGGCTATCCTTCCGTGAACGCGACGATCGTTTTTGGGATCAACACCCAGACGAATAACCAATTGGGCGCAACGAGCGTCATCAACGTGCCCGATACCGGCACCTCGGCGGGATTCTTCAACGTCACCTACGCAGGCGCGGCGTATCCCGAGAGTTTCCTCGACAGCGGCTCGTCGGTGTATTTCTTCAACTCTGCGGGCATCCCCTCATGTCCGTCCTCCAGCGTTGCGAGCGCCTATCTCTGTCCGGGCAGTTCCGCGGCCCTGTCCTTGGAGGATCTTGCCTTGACCGTTACCGGAAGCGCCGGTAATTCGATCGCGGCGACCGCCCAGATCGCCAATGCAACCTATCTGTTCAACACCTCGAGCTCGAACATTGCGGTCTTTAACGATCTGGCTGCGCCTGCTGGCTCGACGCTGCCGGATGCGTTCGACATCGGTGTCCCCTTCTTTTTTGGCAAGAATGTCTACACGGGTCTTGAGACCAACACCACGCCCGCCGGCCCCTTCTTCGCCTGGACTGCAAATTAGGTCTTTGAGTATCGAGGGTCCTACCCAACGATCAGGTGGAGCACGCACCGTCGTCTAGGACAGGACGGGTCAGGATCTCGCAGTCCTCGTCCGAAGCCAGGCGCTGCTCGTCTCTCTCGGGTGTGCGATCGCGCTTCGCGGCCTTCTTCCCGCCCGGCCTGCGCGGCCCGATGTCAGAAATCCGTTTCACAATATCGCGGGCTGCAGACCGCTCCCCCAGGCGGGCATGCATTTCGCTTTCCCGGACTCGGTGAGCCTCGCTGCACTGCAATATTGCACCACTTTTACCCAGTCAGTGGGTGCCAGCACGCTCATTGGGTGCGGGCTAGAATAGGAGGCTCCACGGCGCTCCATTGCGGCGCACCAAATCTCACCTGAACGAAGGCCTCTAACGATGTGGATCGTCGACGTTGCACTGCGCCGCCCCTATACGTTCATCGTCATGGCGCTGCTTATCCTATTGGCCACGCCGCTATCGCTGTTGCAGACCCCCACCGACATCTTTCCGGAAATCAACATTCCGGTGGTCAGCATCATCTGGAACTACAGTGGATTGTCGGCCCAGGACATGGGTCAACGCATCACCTCGGTCAGCGAGCGCAGTCTCACGACCACTGTCAATGACATCGAACACATCGAATCCCAGTCCCTCTTCGGGACCTCGGTCATCAAGATTTTCTTCCAGCCGAATGCGAATATCCAGACGGCCATCGCACAAGTTGTCTCGATCTCCCAGGCGCAACTGCGCCAGCTGCCTCCCGGAATCACACCACCACTTATCATCAAGTACTCGGCCTCGAGCATACCGGTCATACAGCTGGGGATCTCGGGAGACAATTTCTCGGAGCAGAGTCTGTTTGATCTCGCGATCAATACTCTTCGGCCGCAACTGATCACGATTCCCGGCGCCGCTGTGCCCTATCCGTACGGCGGGCGCAGTCGGCTTGTCTCGGTGGATCTGGACACGCCCGCGATGCTCGCCAAGGGCCTCACCCCCAACGATATCGTCAATGCCGTGAACGCCCAGAACCTGGTGTTGCCCTCGGGTACCGCCAAGATCGGGGCCACCGAGTTCGGTATCGACATGAACGGATCGCCCAACAGCATAGCGGGCCTGAACGATATCCCCATCCAGACCGTCAATGGTGCGACCACCTACCTGCGCGAGGTGGCGCATGTGCGCGATGGTTATTCACCCCAGACCAATGTGGTTCGTCAGAATGGCCTGCGCGGTGTCCTGATCTCGGTTCTGAAAAACGGCAGTTCGTCGACGCTCCAGATTGCCAACGATCTGAAGGATCTCCTGCCCAATGCCATCAAGACTCTACCCGAGGGCATCAAGATCGAACCGCTCTTCGATCAGTCGGTCTTCGTCAAGGCCGCCATCGGCGGGGTGATTCGGGAAG
>CAJCID010000324.1 GCA_903970305.1 Rhodospirillales bacterium
TGCGAGGATCGCAACGAGTCCCGGCTCTCCTGCCAGTAGGCTCATCGCCATCCCTGGCGCGCGCCGCGCCCACCCTGCCGCCTCATCAGACGACGGAGCCGAGCTTGAAGATAGGCAGGTACATTGAGACGACCAGACCCCCGACGAGGGTACCCAGGACGACCATGATCATCGGTTCCATCAAGCTCGACAGGGCGTCGACGGCGTCGTCGACTTCTTGCTCGAAGAAGTCGGCGACCTTGCCCAGCATGCTGTCCAGGGCACCGGATTCCTCCCCGATGGCCACCATCTGCAAGACCATGTTTGGAAACACATTGGTATTTTGCATCGCGTTGGTCAGACTCACGCCGGTGCTGACGTCCGATTGGATCTTCTTGGTGGCCTCGAAATACACGTAGTTACCCGACGCGCCCCCGACCGAGTCCAAGGCTTCCACCAGGGGCACGCCCGCGGCGAACATCGTCGCCAGAGTCCGGGTCCAGCGCGCAATCGCCGACTTGCGAACCAGATCACCGAACACCGGGATCTTCAGCATGGTTCGGTCGACAAAATGTTGCACGGTCGGGCTGCGCCGCCAGGCCTGTGCGGCAAAATAGAACAGGCCGACAATGGCGACAAAGATATAGACCGCATAGGCTACGAAGAAGTCCGAGATCGCAATCACGATCAGGGTGGGCGCGGGCAACTCTGCTCCGAAGTTCGCAAAGATCGACTTGAACGCCGGAATCACGAAAATCATGATCACCGCCGTCACGATAAAGCCCACTGCGATGACCGCGATCGGATAGAACAGGGCGGACTTGATCTTGCTCTTGATGGCAAGGATCTTCTCCTTGTAGCTCGCCAGACGTTCGAGAAGAGAATCCAAGATACCCGCTTGTTCACCCGCCGAGACGAGGTTGCAAAAGAGGGGGTCGAAATAGAGCGGATACTTCCGGAACGCCTGGTTCAGACTCGACCCGGTTTCGATGTCGGTCCGAATGTCCGTCAAGAGCTTGGCGACCGAGGCGTTCGAGTGACCGCGACCAACGATATCGAAGGCCTGCAAAAGAGGCACGCCGGCGCGCATCATCGTCGCGAGTTGCCGTGTAAACAGAGTGACGTCCTTCTCGGTGATCTTCTTGCCCCGTCGAAAACTCTGTTTCTTGATCTTTGTGACGAGGATCCCCTGCTTGCGCAAGGTCGCGCTGACGAGCGCATCGCCGACGGCGCGCATCTCACCGCGCACGGACTTTCCGTTGCGATCTTTACCTTCCCAAACGAAGACAGATTCCTTGGGCTTTACAGCGGCGTTGGTCGCGGTGGCCATCGATTACTCTCCTTACAGCAGCGCCCAGACGGTTCCGGGTGCGTATCAGCTATTGATTGGTCACGGCAACGACCTCTTCGAGAGAAGTCGCGCCATGCATGACCTTGATCAGTCCCGAGCGGCGCAGATCGGCAACGCCTTCCCTTTTCGCTTGTTCGGCGATGGCGATGGCATTGCCGCCGTCGAGGATGATCCGTTGCATCGCCTCGGTGATGGGCATGACCTGGTAGATGCCGACCCGCCCCTTGTAACCTGAACCCTTGCAGCGTTCGCAGCCGACCGGTTTGAAGGGCTGCCAAGTCCCGTCCAGATCATCGTCCTGAAAGCCCGCTTCCAGGAGCGCGTGATCGGGCATGTTGGCGGGCTCCTTGCAGCTGCACAGCCGGCGCGCCAGACGCTGGGCGGTAATCAGGATCACGCTCGAGGCGATATTGAATGTGGGCACGCCCATGTTCATCAAGCGCGTAAGAGTCGTCGGGCCATCATTCGTGTGGAGCGTCGAGAACACCATGTGACCGGTTTGCGCGGCCTTGATCGCAATGTCGGCGGTCTCAAGATCGCGGATTTCGCCGACCATGATGATGTCTGGATCTTGGCGCAGAAAGGACTTGAGGGCGGCAGCAAAAGTCAGCCCCGCCTTGTCGTTCACGTTGACCTGGTTGATCCCGGCGAGTTGGATTTCAGCCGGGTCCTCTGCAGTCGAGATATTGATGCCGGGCTGGTTCAAGATGTTCAGGCAGGTATAGAGCGAAACGGTCTTACCCGATCCGGTCGGCCCGGTCACGAGCACCATGCCGTAGGGCCGCTCAATACAACTGAGCAAAGTTTCCTTCTGTTCAGGTTCATAGCCCAGCGCGTCGATCCCAAGCTTAGCCTGTGACGGATCGAGAATCCGCATGACGATCTTCTCGCCAAACAGCGTCGGCAGAGTCGAGACCCGGAAATCGATGGCACGCACCTTCGAGAGCACAAGCTTCATGCGGCCGTCCTGCGGTACGCGCTTTTCCGAGATATCCAGCCGGGAGATGACCTTGATGCGCGATGACAGCTTGTCCTTGATCGCAATCGGGGGCTGGGCGATCTCCCGCAACACGCCATCGACCCGGAAACGGATCCGGTAGAACTTCTCGTAGGGCTCGAAGTGAATGTCTGACGCGCCGTCGTTGATCGCGTCCATCAGAACCTTCTGGAGGAAACGTACGATCGGCGCATCGTCGATCTCGGCGGTCGACTCGGCTGTCGCGGGCGCATCGGCGTCGGCGAAGTCCAGGTTCAGTTCGACACCGGCGAGCTCATTGAGCTTCGATTCCTCGGTCTGCGCCAACTTGTCCGTCAGGCTGATCAGCTTGTCGTGCTCGACCACGACCGGCTCGACGAGCATCTGGGTCTGGAACTTGATCTGATCGATGGCCTGGAAATTGGTCGGATCGGACACCCCGACGGTGAGCTTGTTGCCGCGCTTGTGCAGCCCGATGACGCGCAGAGACTGGATCAGCTTCTTGTCGATCGCCTCCACCTGCATCAAGCCAGGGTCGTATGCCGACAAGTCGATGAGCGGCAGACCGAAGATCTGGGCCGCCTCAAGCGCCAGTTCGCGCGAGGTCATGAGCTTACTGGCGAGAAGTTGATCGACGAAGCTGGCACCGGAGGCTGTGGCCGATTTGGCGATCGAATCGGCTTGATCCAGACGCAGCTTTCCGTTCTGCACTAGGGCGCGGCCTAGGCCAGAGATCGCAGAGGCTCCGGGAGCGGGTGGTGTGGTGACGGCGGCCATAGAGTCAAGACTAGCGTAAGCGCCGGGCCTTGAGCGACCGACGCCACATTATTTTTCCAGAAAACAAATTTGATGATGCCGGTAGGACCTTGGTTTGTAAAGCTTTTCACCCCCCTCAGCCGACCCGTCGTGTGAATCGTCAAAACGTGTTGCTTGAATGCGACCCCGTCAGCCGGGTCAGCTTCGCGGTTCTGACCGCCTGATTTTGGACCTGCAGGATCTCTATGGCGCAATCGCCGATCCGCAACGAGACGGCCGCCTCGGGAATTTCCTGTAATTCCTCCAGAATCAAGCCATTGAGGGTATTTGGCCCCTCCAGCGGCAGGTTTAGCCCGAGCTTGCGGTTCAATTCCCGAAGAGGGCTGCTGCCGTCGACGACCGTTGAACTACTTTCGTCCCACTTCAGCAAGCCGTGGTCGGCCCTGGGCATGCTTGAGGTGAATTCGCCAACGATCTCCTCGACGATATCCTCAAGGGTCACCAAACCCTGGACCTCACCGTACTCGTCGACGACGATGCCCAGGCGCTGGCGCTTCTCCTGGAAGTATTGTAGCTGTTGCGTGACCGAGGTCCCGGAAGGGATGAAATACGCCTCCGCCAGGGCCGCCTCGATGCCTTCCTTGGTCAAGGGGCCCTCAGCCATCAGGGCGAGGCATTTGCGCACATGCAGGATGCCGCGCAGTTGATTGAGCTCCCCTTCGAAAACCGGAAGCTTGTTGTGATAGCTCGTCGAGAGCTTCTCGATGATCTCCTCGATCGGATCTTCCAGATCGAGAGCTTCAACCTGTGCCCGGGGGATCATCGCGTCGTAGACCGTCACACTCTCCAAGTCGAGCAGGTTCAATAGAATACTGGTCTGCTTCTTCGAGATGAAGTGGCCGCTTTCGAGCACTAGGGCACGCAATTCCTCCGGCGCGAGACGCTGTTCGTCCTCGCCGCTAGACGAGGTGATCTTGACGAGCCTGAGCATCTGGCCCGTGAAGATATTCACGAACCAGACCGCCGGCTGAAACAGGACCGAAAGGGGTTTGAGCACATAAGCGACCGCGAGTGCGATGCGCTCGGGATAAGTGGCCCCGATCACCTTGGGGGTGATTTCGGCGAACACGATGATCAAAAAGGCGATCAGGGAAGTGGCCAGAAAGAGGACCGTCCGGTTGTTCCCGAAGCGGGTGATGGCAATCGCCGTGACCAGTGCTGATGCGGCGGCGTTGATCAGGTTGTTGCCGATCAGGATCATGCCAAGCAGGCGATCCGTCCGTGTCAGAAGCTCGGTGGTCAGCAGCGCCCCGCGATGGCCGGCCTTGGAGAGCGCTTTGATCCGGTAGCGGTTGAGCGCCATCATGCTGGTCTCGGCGATAGAAAAGAAGGCCGAGAGCAATAGGAGGATGACCAGACCCAGACACTGGACCCAGAACGGGATGACGTCCACAGGGGGCGACTATCGAATATTCGAGGAAATCAAAAGGCCATCCTCTGCCAAGTGATATGCATGGCCGCCATCAGGCTGCGGCCCGAGGGTTCGAGTTCCAACTGCCCGGCCCCAGAGTCGTGAAATGGATCGCCAACGCGTCTCCAACGGGCCGTCTCCGCTCCCCTTGGACTCGGTCCATTCTTGCAGAGCCGCCTAGTTACTAGGAGAATTGTCGCAGAAATTTGGGCTGCCAAAGCCTGGCCGTAGTTCTCTACAGGTTCTGACCCTTCGGGAGCGACCGTGGTCGATGCGATCAACATCCGCACTGCCCAGTCCCGCGATGCCGAGGCGATCACCGCGATCTACGCACCGATCGTGGCCCAGACCATCATCTCTTTCGAGCTTGAACCTCCCTCCGTCATCGAGATGCGGGAGCGCATTCTACGGACCCTTGTCACGCTGCCTTGGCTCGTGAGCGTGAGTGATGACGGTCAGGTGGAAGGGTATGCATATGCGAGCAAGCATCGTGAACGGCTTGCCTACCAGTGGGCAGTTGACGTCACGATTTACGTTCGCGAGGACTCCCGTGGGCGCGGCATCGGCCGGCGACTCTACCTGAGGCTTTTCGAAGAGTTGGCCCAACTGGGCTACTTTCAGGCCTTTGGCGGGATCGCGCTACCCAATGTGGGGAGTGTGGCGCTGCACGAATCCGTCGGCTTTAAGCCTGTGGGCGTGTACCGCAAGGTCGGGTTCAAGCTGGGCGCGTGGCACGATGTCGGTTGGTGGCAGCGCGAGCTACGGCAACCCGAGCCCCCGGCACCATTGCTGCCCTTCGGCGGCCAGGCTGTCTAAGGCAGAGCCAACGGTCGTTCCAAAAGGGCTCTCTGGGTCGGGCTCCACCGCGTCGCACTCCCGTTCGCCCCCTTTTCCCAATTTTCGAAGGAGAAGTCGACCTTCGATTGCGACAGGCGACAGGCTATTGCACCTTATCTGACATGGTCGGGGTGAGAGGATTCGAACCTCCGACTCCTGCGTCCCGAACGCAGTACTCTACCAGGCTGAGCTACACCCCGATTGATTTGCGGATTGACCTTAACGCCCGATGAGCACGCACCTAGTGGTCCCGAGAAATCGCAAAAGCGCACAATTCTAGCAGAGAATCCCGGTGCGGCGAATCGGGAAGAGACTCGACAATCGCACGCGCCGCATTGGCCTCGGCCTGCGCCATCGCACGTGCGTACTCGAGCGCGCCGCTCACCTGGATCTCCTTGTGGATCTGTTCGAGATTGGCTTCATCGCCCTGGACGATGGCCGATCGGATCAAGGCGCGCTGGGCGGGCGTACCGTTCTGGAGCAGGTAAATGAGGGGGAGGGTCGGCTTGCCCTCCCTGAGGTCATCTCCGACGTTTTTGCCGATATCGGCCGTCACGCCCGAATAGTCCAGCACATCGTCGACCAGTTGAAAGGCGGTGCCCAGACGACGCCCTAGCTCAGCCCAGCGCTCCTCCTCGGTGGGCTCCCTTTCGCACAAGATCGCGGCAAGTCGGGTTGAGGCTTCAAACAGCTTGGCAGTCTTATAGCGGATCACCTGCAGATAGCGCTGCTCGTCGACTTCGGGATCATGGACATTAAGTAGTTGCAGAACCTCGCCCTCGGCGATGACATTGGTGGCATCGGCGA
>CAJCID010000325.1 GCA_903970305.1 Rhodospirillales bacterium
TTCCCCCGGGAATGAGAATGAAGGGCAGCAGCAAGGTGCCAGACGAAGCCTGCCCGGTGTCGAAATAGAGCAGCACAAATCCTGCGAGATCGATGAGCGCGCCGAGCACCATCGGGACACGGGCACCAAAGGCCTCGACCAAGCGTCCACTTAACACGTTCGAGACAAAGAATCCGGCGGTCAAGGGCAGGAAGGCAAGCCCTGTCGATAACGCCGAAACGCCAAGACCTTCTTGAAAGTACAGGGAAAGTACGAAGAGCGTGCCGTAGTAAGTGAAGTTGACGATGACTCCAAAGAGCACCGCGGCACGAAAGCGCCTCTGAGAGAAGAGTTCGAGGGGGACGATCGGGTCACGGCTGCGCCCTTCGATCCTCACGAACAATAAGGCGAGCGCGGCTGCGAACAAGAGCCCGCCAAAGACCACCGGATGCAGAAGACCCAGCGGTCGCCACTCGATGATCGCGGCACACAGCGCGATCAGCGCAAAGGTTGCACTGAACTGGCCCGCTAGATCAATGCCTCTGCCGCGCAGCCGATGCGGTGTCTCCTCCAGGCGCGTGGAGAGCATCAGCCCGACAAGGCACAAGGGCACATTGATCCAGAAGATCGGACGCCATCCCATCTGGGACAACAGAAGACCGCCGATTACGGGACCTAAAGCGATCGACACGGCCCCAGCCGCGGTCCACCAGCCGAGCGCCCGGGCACGCCGATGCGGTGTGTCTGCGAGGGACTCGTTGAGCAGCGCGAGAGAATTGGGCAGCATCGCAGCAGCGCCCAGGCCCTGTACGGCCCGGCTCGCGTTGAGCCCGAGACCCGACGTGGCTGCGCCGCAGGCTATCGAAGCCAGCGCAAAGACGGCCAGACCGAATCGAAAGGCTCGCCGCGCCCCGAAACGATCGCCCAGCGCACCCGCCGCGAGCATGCAAGCCGACAGGGCCACCGTGTAGGCATCTACCACCCACTGCAAGGCCTGTGCGCTCGCCCCGAGTTCCAGACCGATCGAGGGTAAGGCGACATTGACGACGGTGACATCGAGTTGCGTGACCACGAACGCCACGCTTGTCGTACCGACCACGAGCCAGAAGCGCTCTGACTGGGGCTTACCTTGAACAACCTCGAGGGCGGGGCGGATGGGCATCATCGCGAGCATCTTTCTACATCGGAAGCGACATGCTAAACCTTGATCTGCAACGACACTTCGGTTAGCATCGAACCATGCACGCTCATCCTGGCATCGCTTCCGTGGCCTCTCTGATGGGGGATCCGACCCGTTCGTTGATCCTCTTCGCCTTGATGGATGGACGCGCCTTGACCGTTAGCGAACTGTCTGAGGCTGCGGCCGTCACCCTGCAGACGGCCAGCGGTCATCTTGCCAAGTTGCATCACGCGAACCTGGTGGAGATCGAGCGCCAGGGACGCCATCACTACTTTCGCCTTGCGGGTCCCGAAGTGGGCCAGGTCCTCGAAGGACTCATGGGCCTGGCAGAGCGCCAAGCACGTCCGAAGCGAATCGTCGGTCCGCGCGAGCCGGCCCTGCGCCGTGCACGTGTTTGCTACGACCATCTGGCAGGAGAGTGTGGTGTGGCGCTCCTCGATGGACTGCGCAGCCGCCAGTTCGTGACCGGACTTAGGGCTCTCACACTCACGGCCGCGGGGCGGAAGCACCTCGTGAAGTTCGGTATCGACGTCGACCGGTTATCGGAATCGCGCAGACCGCTGTGCCGCGCGTGCCTGGACTGGAGCGAGCGGCGCCATCACCTGGCGGGGGCTCTGGGGGCAGCGCTCCTCGAACGGCTGATCGAGTTGCGCTGGGTCAAGCGATCTGCCGATCGGGTTCTTGAGGTGACGCCGCGCGGTGCGGCGGGGTTTGCCGCGCACTTCTCTTGATCCGCACTGAAGCGCGGGATTGGAGTGGCGGCCCGGCCGTCGCGAACCGGTAGCTCAGCGGCGAGCCCGCCATCGATCCTCAGCCGATTAGCCCGAAAGAGCCCCTCCGAATGGATCACCCTCGTCGTGTGCAGCGCCTGTGGGGCTGAAACGGGATTGCCCAATGATGTCAGATGGAGGTTCGCCGAGTGGATGCCTGTCAACCGGGACCAGCGACGACCGTTGATTACCTACCGTCACAGAACAGACAGCAGCCATGAGCACCTATTTGTTGACATATCTTGGTCCCGCGCAAAGGGCGCGGGTGGACTTGCAGGATCTTCTGAAAAGGTTTCCCGAAGCCTATTTCATAGAGAAGAGCGTGAGCGAGTTCGAAGTGAGGGCGGACTACGCCTTTGGTCAGCAGATCGTGGCCTATCGTGACTGGCGCGCCAGTCCGATTCGTGTTGCTGCGTAGATCTACCTAGTCTCGCGCGGGCCTACGCCGGCCTCTCCAGGCGGGCCGACCAAGTCATGCGAATTGGTCTCTTGGCCCGCCTTTGCGTCCGGCAGAACGGCAAGACCGCATGGCCGCTGGGAGGGTCACTGCCAGCGGGTAGGCGTGACAAACGGGGCTCTTTCGCAACGGGCATTCAGACGCGCCCAAATACGCCTTCCAGAGGGCCAGGGCCTACAGCACCCATGGCGAGGATCGGGGCTGCCCCGGTCCTGCTTGGTCTGGGGGGTGCCCGGAGTTAAGATGAAATCCCACCCGCGCTTCTCGCATTGCACCAATGACCCGACTTTCCGTCAATATCAATAAGATCGCGCTCTTGCGCAACGCGCGGGGCCGTAACTATCCGGATGTGGCCGCGTTCGCCAGTCGATGTCTTGAACTGGGCGCACACGGCATCACTTTGCATCCACGTCCGGATGAACGCCACGCCCGATTTCGTGATATTCCTGAGCTCAAAGCGATCTGCCGAGAGCACGGGGCCGAGATCAATGTGGAGGGTTACCCATCAGCGGAGTTTGTCGAGGCAGTCCTGAGCAATCGTCCGGACCAGTGCACGCTTGTTCCCGATGCGCCTGGGCAAATCACCTCTGATCACGGTTGGAACGTCGAAGACTCCGCTGCACTGCTTGGCCCGGTGATCGAGCGCTTGCGTGCCGCAGGCATTCGCTCCAGCCTCTTTGTCGATTACACCATGCAGGGATTCGAGACGGTGCGCCAACTGGGCGCGGACCGTATTGAGCTTTACACCGAACCCTACGCTGTGGCCTGGGAGGACCACAATGGCACGCCCCTCGTTCACGCCTTCGAGCAAGCGGCAGGACGAGCGCAGGCCGCGGGTCTAGGAGTGAACGCCGGACATGATCTGAATCTCAATAATCTGAAGGATTTCCTGCGTATTCCGGGAATTCTTGAAGTCTCTATCGGCCACGCACTGGTCGTGGAGTGCATCGAATGGGGGATTGAGCACGTGATCCGGCGCTACGTCGCTCTCGTTGCCGCGTCTGCCTAGAAGCGAGTCCTTGCACCGTCCAGGGCCGGGGCGTCCAGAACACTCTGAATCAACTCGGCGGCTCGAAGGGGTTCGGCTTCGTGCAGAAGGTGACCCCCTTCCCATTCGAGCAAGCGGGCCTGGGGCAGGTACTGCCCCAAGATCCTTCGCAGCTCTTCAGCGGGGACCCACCGATCGTTCCTCCCCAGGACAAACGTCATGGGTGGGATAATTTCTGGTCCTCTTTCGAGAATCGACACCAGATCGGCGCCGGCCATGAGCCCCATGGTACCTCTGACATGAGAAGGGTCCCGAAACAGGGTCCGATAGCGCGCGCGCTGGTGTTCGGGAATGTCAGACTGGGTCGAATTGAGCAACCGGTCAATCACCCGGGAATGACTGCTCAGTCCGGCCAAGATCGCAGTTGCCCACATCGATGTCGCCAAGGGAGTCACGAACGGTGCGGCGAGGTGCAGATAAGCTGCCGGAGGAGGAATGAGCGATGGGTTGAATCCCATGAGGGCTGCGGGCGGCCGCTCGGAGTCCAGAGCAAAGCGCAGTGCCAGCGCCGCTCCTGCAGAGTGCCCGACCATGAGCTCGCAGGGGCCGCGATCCAGCCGAGCAAGCAGGAGTGCGAGGTCCTGTGCCGCGCGCGGCAAGGTCAGGCTGGCCCGTGTCGCCCCTCGGGTAAAGCCATGGCCGGGCAGGTCCGGGGCGACAATCGTGTAGCGCGTAGCGAGAATGGGCACCAGATCCGCCCAGGAATGAGCTGACGAGCCCGAACCATGCAGAAGTACGACGAGGGGGCCAGATCCGGCGACCACGACATGCCAGTCCAAGGGGCCGATCGATACAAATCGGCCCAGCTCGCGGTGGGGCCAATCGGCAGGCAGTAACCCGTTGGTGGCGTCGGTCAAGAATGTCGCACGCCTGGATCGGGCGTGAGGATGGAAGTGGGGGTGAGTGGGCGACCCAAGGCGCGCTCACCATATCACCGGATCTCCCGAGCCTCAAGTCATCCCAGAAATCGTGCCATCCCAGACATCGCCATGCCGCGGCGAACTCCAAGGGTCGCGCCGGCGCAGTCCCTTCAGTGATGCCGCCGCAGAACCTGAAAGATATCGATCAGATAGACCATTCCAGAGAGCGCCGCGCCGACATAGACCCAAGGCGTGTTGTCCTCCGGGACCGGCCCGTACTCATTCGGCTCGGCGGCGCCTGGCAGCGCAATGAGCGCAATGTGCAAGAGCAGATTGACCAAGGGAATGACGTAGAGGACGATCCACCAGCCGCTGCGGCCCAGATCGTGCAGTCGCAGGATGCTCAGTCGCAGGATCACGATGAGCCCCCCGGCAGAGGCCAAGAACCCAATCAACACTCCAAACACGCGGCCGCTGCCGGCACCGATCACCAGCACAAGCAAGGCGACCAGCAGCGCGAATACTGCCGGGATCCCCCAGGCGAGGTAGCGCAAGCGGCCGATGCGCCCCTCGACTGAGAGAGCGATGACGGGCGGCAGTGCACGGGTCGGGAACTCCGCCAGCGGCGCCCGGGGCGGAGCGTAGCCCTCCACCGGCATGCCGCCTGGCGTGCTGCCGGCGTCTTCGCGGGCCTTCTGAAAACGCGGCATGTCGGTGCCACACGCCAAGCAAAGAGTGCGTTGGGGCTGTACGTGTCCGCACTTCGGGCAGCTCATCTGCCCTGGCCCAGGTTCCTTGGGGGCACCCTCATCGCCTCGACTCGGACCCGGTGCAACCGGGGCCAATGGTTCCGTCGACGTGAATGGTGGGGGCGCAGCACGCGGCGCGCCGCTCGGACCGTGTGCGCTTCTGGCAACCTCGGAGCCCACCAGGGCGACGACGGAGCTGGCCGGAACCACGCGAATCGCAGCGCCGATCGAGGCGAACAGATCCAGGTAATTTTTCAGCTGCGACTCGGGTAGGTCTTTCTTGACCACGAATGGAACCGAGGCGAACAAGTGCTCGACTTCGACGGCCGATCTCTTGAAGGTGCGGGCCATGCGCGCCTTGACCTCCAGGAGCCCGTGCCCGGGCAAGAGGTCGCCCGTGAGCACCAGATCCACCATCTTCTCATACGCCATACTGCTGATTCCCCGGAATTGCTTGCGCCATTTTCGCAGATGCCCGATTGTGGCGACGCAATACGTCAGGGTCAAAAGAAGCGCGCGCGCGGCGCGGCCGGACCGTTGCAATGGCATCACTGAGATTGACAGTTAGCCATGATGGGTATCGACGGCAGGGCGCAGACCCGAATGGGCGTTTCGAGCAGGCTGCTCGCCCGGAGCACGCGGCGGCTCGCGACGGGTTGCGGCGATTGCGGTGGTTAGGGCGCAG
The DNA here is from genome assembly GCA_903970305.1 of Rhodospirillales bacterium. Taxonomy (GTDB): domain Bacteria; phylum Pseudomonadota; class Gammaproteobacteria; order Burkholderiales; family Burkholderiaceae_D; genus BOG-994. Next base: position 5,729 of record CAJCID010000325.1, read on the forward strand.
GCGATCTGGTAGCGTCCGGAATACGGCAGTAAGGCGCTGGCCCGCGCTGCTCTCTCGCGTCCAATCCCCTGGAGCACGAAAACATGGCTACACGAGCGCGCCCCGCAGTACTTGACCTGATCGGCAACACACCCATGGTCGAGGTGACCCGCCTCGATACCGGTCCGTGCCGACTCTTCTTGAAGCTGGAATCGCAAAATCCGGGCGGATCGATCAAGGACCGCATTGGTGTGGCCATGATCGAGGCCGCCGAGCGCGACGGTCGGCTCAAGCCCGACGGGACCATCGTCGAGGCTACCGCAGGCAACACGGGACTCGGGCTTGCCCTGGTTGCGCGGGCTAAGGGTTATCGGATCGTGCTGGTCGTTCCAGACAAGATGTCCTCCGAGAAGGTGCTGCATCTGAAGGCGCTCGGGGCGCAGGTGCATACGACTCGATCGGATGTGGGCAAGGGCCACCCGGACTATTACCAGGACTATGCGTTGCGCCTTGCGGAATCCATCCCAGGAGCTTTCTTTGCCGATCAGTTCAACAATCCCAGCAATCCGGCCGCCCACGAGTACTCGACCGGACCCGAGATCTGGGCCCAGACCGGACACGATCTGGATGCGATCGTCTGCGGAGTGGGTTCCGGAGGGACCTTGACGGGGCTGTCGCGCTTTTTTCGCCGCGTCGCCCCGCACGTTGAGTTCGTGCTGGCCGATCCCGAGGGGTCGATTCTGGCCGAATACATCAGCTCGGGGCATATCGGCCAGGCCGGTTCCTGGGCGGTGGAGGGCATCGGCGAGGACTTTCTGCCGGCCATCGCAGATTTCTCCAGTGTGCGCCGTGCCATATCCATCTCCGATACGGAGAGCTTTAGCACTGCCCGCGGATTACTTTCGGCCGAGGGGCTGCTCGGTGGGTCGTCGACGGGAACCCTGCTCGCTGCCGCCTTGCGTTACTGCCGCGAGCAGACGAGTCCGAAACGGGTCGTGACCTTCGTGTGCGACACGGGGACGCGCTACCTCTCCAAGGTCTATAACGACCACTGGATGATCGATCAGGGTCTGCTCGAGCGGACACAGTTCGGAGATCTGCGCGACATCATTGCGCGCCGGTTCGAGGAGGGCGGGGTGATCAGCGCGGGGTTGGCCGACACCTTGCTGACGGCGTTTCAGCGCATGCGCCTCGCCGAAATCTCGCAGCTTCCCGTGCTCGAGGCCGGTCGCGTCGTTGGGCTCATCGATGAGTCAGACATCCTGCTGCAGGTCCAGGCGGACCCCGCGCGGTTCAGCTCACCCGTGACTTCGGCGATGACGCGTGCCCTGGAAACGCTGCCGCCGACAGCGGGCGTCTCGGCCCTGCGTGCTGTGCTCGATCGCGGCTTGGTCGCGATCATTGCCGATGCGAGCGGTTTCTACGGACTCATCACCCGCTTTGATTTCCTCAATCACCTGCGAAGGTCCCTCAGATGAACAAGCCCTCCGATTCGACTCTGCCCTCCCTGGAGCGCCTTGGTTTCGACACGCGCGTCATCCACGCCGGCCAGGCACCGGATCCGTCGACCGGGGCGCTCATGCCGCCGATCTATGCCACCTCGACCTATCTGCAGCAGAGTCCGGGCGTGCATCAGGGCTTCGACTATGGGCGCTCGCATAATCCGACGCGATTCGCGTTCGAGCGCTGCGTGGCCGATCTGGAAAGTGGCAGCGCCGGCTTTGCATTCGCTTCGGGCCTTGCCGCCATCGGGACGGTCCTGGAACTGGTTGATGCGAACTCGCACATCATCGCCGGAGACGATCTCTATGGCGGTACCTTCCGCCTGTTCGAGCGGGTGCGGCGCCGTAGCGCCGGGCACCGGTTCAGCTTCGTCGACCTCACTGATCCGAAGAACCTTGAAGCGGCGATACGGCCCGAGACGCGCATGGTCATGATCGAGACGCCGACCAACCCCCTGCTGAAGCTGTCCGACCTCAGGGCCCTGGCTGCGATCTGCCAGAAGCATGACGTTATTGCCGTTGCCGACAACACGTTTGCAAGCCCATGGGTTCAAAGGCCGCTCGAACTGGGTTTTGATGTGGTGGTGCATTCCACGACCAAGTACCTGAATGGACACTCTGATGTGATCGGGGGAATTGCCGTCGTCAATGGGGCAAGCCGTCATGCCGACTTGGCCGAGCGGCTGGGTTTTCTGCAGAACGCCGTGGGGGCGATCGCCGGGCCCTTCGATAGTTTTCTCGCGCTGCGCGGGGTCAAGACCTTGGGCATCAGAATGCAGCGCCATTGCGAGAACGCACTGGAAATCGCCCGGTGGCTCGAGGCCCAGCCTGAGGTGGCCCAAGTACGCTACCCGGGGCTGCCTTCGCATGCGCAGCACGCGCTGGCCCAACGCCAGATGCGTGCCTTCGGCGGCATGGTGTCAGTGGACCTGAAGACGGATCTTTCAGGTAGCCGTCGCATGCTTGAGGCCTGCCACCTGTTTTCTCTCGCGGAAAGTCTGGGTGGCGTGGAGAGCCTGATCGAGCATCCGGCGATCATGACGCATGCCAGCATCCCGCTTGAGGCACGCCAGAAGCTCGGTATCTCGGACGCTTTGGTGCGCCTTTCCGTGGGCATCGAGGATGTCGAGGATCTCAAGCACGATCTGAGACACGCCCTCAACCGGATCGGAGCCTAAGAGCGGGTTGCCGAATCGACCGAATCGCGCGCACGCGAGGCCCCGCTTCCTGAGATGGATTAAAATCCACGCCAAGCCCTGACCCCCAGCGACCCGTGGCGGGCGTCGCTCCGATCTCTCTTGCGGGAAGGAGCGTGACCTGCCCGTCCATCCCGTTCAATGTTCCCTCGCGCTTCGCATACCGTCCTCCTACCCTTGCTGGTTGGCGGCGCTCTGTTGATGGAGAACATCGACAGTACGGTCATCTCGACGTCCTTACCCGCGATGGCGCGCGATTTCGGCGAAGATCCGGTCGCGCTCAAAGTCGGCCTGACGGCCTACATTGTCAGCCTGGGTGTTTTCATACCGGTCTCGGGCTGGCTCGCCGATCGCTTCGGCGCTCGCGCGGTGTTCAGGTCGGCCATCTTGGTTTTTTTGTTCGGCTCGCTTTTGTGTGCGGCCACCACTTCGCTATGGCCCTTCATGATGGCGCGTTTTATCCAGGGAATCGGTGGCGCACTCATGGTCCCGGTCGGCCGTATCGTGATCTTTCGCACGATTCCCAAGTCGGATTTCGTGAAGGCCGTCAGCTATCTCACCATCCCGTCGCTTCTCGGACCGGTTCTCGGTCCGCCGCTCGGGGGGTTCATCACGACCTTCTTCCATTGGCGCTGGATCTTCATCATCAATGTGCCGATCGCCTTGCTCGGGCTCTATCTGGCGAAGCAGTACATGCCTGATGTGCGCGAGACGGACTCCAAGCCACTGGACTATCCGGGCTTTGTGTTGACGGCACTCGGGGCCTCGATGTTCATGCTCGGACCCTCGCTCCTCGATACGCCGTTTGTCTCTTCTGCGTTCGCGCTTGCCGTGAGTGCCATGGGGATAGGGCTTCTTCTCGTCTACGGATTCTATGCAACCCGCAATCCCCACGCTTTGCTGGATCTGAGCCTGTTGCGGATTCCCACCTTTCGCGCCAGCGTGCTTGGCGGGTCCCTGTTTCGGGTGGCATTGGGTGCAATACCATTCCTGCTGCCGCTTGCGCTCCAAGAAGGCCTCGGGATGAACCCGTTCGAGTCAGGTTCGCTCACCTGCTGCACGGCGTTTGGATCGCTCACGATGAAGTCGCTTGCGCGCCATGCGCTTAGGCGCTTCGGTTTTCGCAACGTGCTCGTCTACAACGCGCTTCTTGTCGCCCTCGTGATCACGGCCTACGGCCTGCTTTCCCCATCGACGCCTCATGTGCTGATCGCGCTTTTGATCCTGATTGCAGGAATCTTCCCCTCCTTGCAGTTCACCTCGATCAACGCCATTGCCTATGCCGACATCCCAGCGGCAGATGTGGCCCGGGCGACGAGCCTTGCCAGTACGGTGCAGCAGATCTCCCTGGGTATGGGGATCACCGTGGCTGGGATCGTTCTGCAGACCGCTGGGATGCTCGCCGGGCATCACGATCTCGCCTATACCGACTTCCCACCGACGTTTGCCTGCATGGCTTTGTTCAGCGTCGCTTCGGCCATCTTCAGTTCTCGCTTGCCGCGTGACGCGGGCGCGGAACTCTCAGGTTGGCGCGCTGCGCGCCCAAGGATCGCCTAAGCCGGGCGATATGGAGGCGTTCTTTCAGGAGCCCGGCGCGCCGGGTCGTTCGGTCCACGTCATCCGTCGGTGACGATCAGGCGTTCTAGCTATGGCCCGGGGAGCTGCGCATCCTAGAGCGGCCTTAGAAATCGGCCTCCTAGAGCGGCCTTGACGCCGCGGATGCAATTGGTTACACGCAAGTATTGAATTTTCTGATGATCTAGGATGTCCTACCGTGGCAGTGAGTGGGTCGGCGTGAACTAAGTCACACACTCAAGGGGCCAATCAAGAGATCCTATGCAAAATTACAGTTACTAAGAGAGGTGGTGCGTGATGCGTAAGTTTTCCCGGTTTCTCTCCGCGATGGGGGTCGCATTGGCGATTATCATCGCTCCTGCGGTGTCGAGAGCACAAATTGGCGTCTCAGTGACGATCGCGCCGCCCGCCTTGCCCGTCTACGTGCAGCCTGAAATTCCTGCGCCCGGCTATCTCTGGACACCGGGCTATTGGGCCTGGGGTGAGGGCGGCTACTACTGGGTTCCGGGAACCTGGGTGGAGCCACCGATGATCGGGGTGCTGTGGACGCCCGGCTATTGGGGTTGGGCCGACGGGGTGTACATCTTTCATGACGGCTACTGGGGCCCCCATATCGGATTCTATGGTGGCATCAACTATGGATTTGGCTACACCGGAGCCGGATACTGGGGAGGCCACTGGGTCGGGGGCGAGTTTGCGTACAACCGAGCGGTCAACAATGTAAACGTCAACGTCGTACATAACGTCTACAACACCACCGTCGTGAACAATGGCGCGGCCCGGACCAGTTTTAACGGGGGCGCCGGGGGCGTAGCCGCCCAACCGACCGCGGCCGAGCAGCAGATCGCGGCGGCCCCCCACGTTCCCCCCACCGCCGCACAGGCGCAGCATATTGAGACGGCCCGGGCCACGCCGGGCCTGTACGCGTCGGCCAACCATGGAGTGCCTTCGGTCGCGGCAACACCGCGACCGGGTGCGCTCACCGGGCCAGGAGTCCAGGCTGCACGCGCACCCGGGGCAGCACGACCCCCGGGCGGACCAGCGGCGAGCGCTCCCGGGGCGGCACGACCCGCCGGCGGACCTGTGGCGAGCGCGAATCATGCCGTCGCCCGCCCCCCTGCAGCCACCGCCGCCGCCCCGCGCCCGCAGGCTGCGGTAGCGGGACCTCGCCCTGAGGCGGTCGCACCGCACCCCCAAGCGCCGGCCCCTCAGCAGCATGCGGAAGCGCCGAGGCCAGGAGGCGGTCACCCCGAGCATCACTAACGCGTCTCACCGGTCCCGGCCGCGCGCAGCCCGCGCCGGGACCGGGCGGCACGTTCCTCGAGGTTCAGCGGGCCGTCCGCGACCGAAAGGACTCGTGCCGTCCCCGGCTCTGCTCTGCCGCTATTGGGGGTAGAGTACGGTCTTCGCTACTCAGTCGCAGCCTACGCGACGTCCTTGCTGATGATCGTCGTCCATCATCTGAACAACTCCCGCTCGCAGCGTGTCCTCTGGCTTCTGGAGGAACTCGGCGTGCCCTACACGGTACAGCGCTATCAGCGCGATCCAAAGACCATGTTGGCGCCGCCTGAGTTGCGGACTCTTCATCCTTTGGGCAAATCCCCGGTGATCACCGATGGGACACAGGTCGTGGCCGAGTCCGGCGCGATCGTCGAATATCTCGTTGAGCGCTATGGCGAGCAACGCCTCATTCCGGCCCCGGGAACTCCCGAGAGGCTGCGCTACACCTACTGGCTCCACTACGCCGAGGGGTCGGCCATGCCGCCGCTGCTGCTCAAGCTCATCTTTGGCCGCCTCGGTAGTCCACCCATGCCCGCTCTGCTGCGCCCGATCGCCGCAGCGATCGGCAAAGGGGTCCAAAGAAATTACATTGATCCGCAATTGAAGCTGCATCTGGATTTCATGGAAGGTGAACTGGGCAAATCCACCTGGTTCGCGGGCGACGAATTCACGGCCGCCGACATCCAGATGAGTTTCCCCGTCGAGGCCGCGGCAGCACGGGGCGGACTGAACACAGAACGCCCTTTGCTCATGGCCTACCTGAAACGGATTCACAGTCGCGAGCCCTATCTGCGTGCCCTGCAACAAGGCGGCCCTTACGAATTGATGAGTTAGGCTGACCGCTCGGGCGCCATGACGCTAAGGGGCGATCGCTCCCTGTACGGCGCCAGCTGTGCAGCCGCTGGCTGGACGCGCGACGCCCCGCTGATCGGTCGAAGGGCAGTTCTGGCCAATTCCCAGCGCGGGGCTGCCCGGTAGGGGGGCTGCCGTTTGAGTGGGTCCGCCGTTGTTCGCGAGAGCGCCGAGCGCGGGGTTGGCGAAATTGGTGCCGGCCGTGCAAGCCGAATCGGCGTTGGCACAGACCGCGTGTTGCGCAGGCCATTGCAGGTTGTCCAGCCCGGTACTGCTACCCGATGCGCAAGTCATCGGCGATCCACAATCCTTGGTGGTGTTGCCCGAGAACAGGGTGTTGCTGATCGAAAGCGACGTGCCGCCGGCGATTGCGGCCCCGAAATAACCGGAGCCAGCAGGGGATTCGTTGTCCAGGAAAGTGACGTTCCGCAGGCTGCCGCCATTGCCCGAGAGGAAGATGCTTCCCCCGAGCCCGAGCTGGGCGACGTTACCGGCAAACGTGTCGTTGACGAAAGTGAGGGTGGACGTATCGGAGAACAGCGCGCCCCCTCCCGCGAACGCCGTATTGCTCGCGAAGGTCGAAGCCGTGACGACCAGGTTGGAGTTGTGGAAATAGAGGGCTCCGCCATTGGGAGCCGAGTTTCCTTTAAAGGAACTCCGATCGATCGTCGTCGTCTGTATCGCCGCATCAGGTGTGCGGAACAGCGCGCCGCCGAGCGCTCCCGAACCTGCGGTATTTCCAGAGAAGCTCGAGCCGCACACCGTCACGGCATAGTTTTCTGCGCCGTCCATGGAGACCGCCCCCCCATTGCCTCCGTTGCCGACTTCTCCACCGTTCACCGTGCATTGCCCAGAGATCGAGTTTGCTCCGTTCCCCGTCGCAGTATTCGTACTAAATTGGCTGTTGTAGATGCTGAGATTGCCAAACAGTGCGCCGATCGCACCGCCGTTGGACGCTTCGTTCGAGTCGAACGTGCTGCCCACAACGGTCGTCTCGAGGGAGCCCAGCGTATAGATCGCTCCGCCGGCCACATCAGGTCCTGGTGTCGCGCCGATGTTGGACTTAAAGACCGTGTTGACGACATGCAAGATGCCATCGCGTACGTAGATCGCCGCACCGCCGCCGTCGTTCATGACACCCTGGGAGCAGGGTGCCGGTGCTGTTGGGATCGGCGTGCCGCTCGAGTGGGCATTCTGCAGCGTCATGTTCTGGATCGTGACCCGGGTCGTGGTGTGCTGGAAGTTCGGAGAGTAGAAGTAGAGCAGGCGTGTCTTGCCGCCACCGTCGAGTGTGATCTGACCCTGTCCGTCCAGGGTGGTGTTCACATCGGTGCGTAGGGTCTTCTGGGAGGTCAGGAAGATGGTCGCGGGCCCACCGCAATTGAACCGGATCACCCCGCCCTGAGCGAGCGCGTTGGAGAGTGCCGTTTCGGTACAACTGGCCGCCGTGCCTGAACCCACGACCTGGGTGGTGGCGCTCGTATCGGCGGCGACAGGGGCGGTGCATATCGCTGCGGCGGCGCTCTGGGTCGATGCAGGTGCTGCGGGACTGGGAGCTGCGGCGG
>CAJCID010000326.1 GCA_903970305.1 Rhodospirillales bacterium
ACCGCTACACGCCCGCGATCACCGGTCGCTCGTCACGCGCTCGCCCGCGCCGGGCCAGCGAACTGGTTGTGGGGCTCGGACCGCGCGCCGGAGCCGCGCCACTGGCGGACCTGCTGGAGCGGATCATCGCCGACCATGTGATGGGGAGGCAGCTATGAGGGGCTGTAAGACTTTGGAAAACGATCCCGAGCCAGCCCCGTTTTGCCGAACTGACCGTCCAACTTGACCAGCGCTTCGACCGATGCAAGTCTTACCCGACACTCTTACACACGTCCTATGCGGATGTGCGCTAAGTCTCTGATAGATGGCTTCCTTTAGGGCTTTGTGGAGGTTCGAGTCCTCTCCAGGGCACCACTTTTTCGTTTTGAAAAATCAAGAAGTTGCTGATCTAGCAGAGCTTATGCGCTGTCCGCTCTTACACAGCGGTCTTACACATGGCTCTCGCGATGCCCCGTCCCATTGCCCTCGCCTCGGGGGTCTTTCACCTCAACATCAGGGTGCCGGCCGACTTGGCCGCCAAAGTCAAGGGAACGGCCATCCGCCTTCCGCTCGCGGGGCGCGTTGTCACCGTGAAGTCTTCCGACAAGGTGATCATGTCCCTTCGGACGAAGGAGGGCATGCTCGCGAAAGTGCGTTTCGCCGAGGCGAAAGGCGCCCTTTCCCGGTACTGGCAGGCGCTCCGGGCGGGGCCGGTCACCCTGACGCACCGCCAAGCAGTGGCCTTGGCCGGCGTTGCTTACCGTCGGCGGGCGGAACGGCTCGAGAACGACCCTGCCATAACGCTTGACTCGCTTGAAGCTGCCCGCTCGCAGATGGACACCGACATCGCCGATTGGTTTTATGGAGAAGAGGGCGATGAGCCGATCACAATCGACCAAGCCCGACTCCTTGCCTACATGCAGCGACCATCAGGCCCTCAGCTTCTGGCCTGGGAAACCGGAACCGACGTCGATACGCCCTTCGCAAAGATCAACTTGGCTGAGTCGCTCGAGCACCTCTTTGGAGCGGATGCTGACGAGATCTGCGCTGAGAAGCAGGTTCTTATCGATGAGAAGAGCCGAAAGCTACTTCTGAAGGAGACGGCAAGGCCATCCACGACGCAGCGAAAAAGCTGACCCGCAACATAGAAGGCGACTACGTGCCCGATCCGGCAGCAAACCGGTATCCCGAGTTCATCGGCACCGCGCTGTCAGTTACGCCGCAGTCAAAACCTGAAGGCTACGGAAACAATCAGCAAGCTCTTCGCTCGGTGGTCCGCGCACCATCAGGATACGAAAGCGGCCTCGACGATCCGGCGTTATGGCCCTTCGATCGCGAGCCTCGACATGTGGGCGAGGGGCCGAGACTGGCGCTCCCTGACTGACCAGGACATCTTTGACTGGGCGACGTACCGGACGTGGAGGAGGGGGTCTCGCCCGCCACCGTCAACCGGAATGACCTTGTGGCGGTGTCCAGCGTGCTGGCCTGGGCCACGGGTTTGAGCGGGGGCAAGCTTGCCACTGTAAATGCGGCGGCGGGTATCCGCCTCGATTTGCCCAAGAAGCGCGTCCAGCGGGAGAAGATGGTCCGGGATGCCGAGATCCGTGCCGTCCTCAAGCTCGCCCGTACGGTCCTGCCTGATCCTCGATATCCGAGGGCATCCGGCTCGCGGCGATGGTGCCCCTGGATTTGCGCCTACACGGGCGCGCGCGTTCAGGAGACGCTCTGGCTTCGCAAAGAGGACGTGCGTCAGGAAGGTGGCGTCTGGATCTTGGACTTCCAGCGCACCAAGGATGGTCACGCCCGACGCGTACCGATCCATGAGGCGCTGATCGAGGAGGGGTTCCTGGACTTCGCGAGGGCCTCATCCTCCGGTTTTCTGTTCGTTGCTGATCGACCGTCCAAGGAAGGCGGCACAGGCACGGCACAGGAGTTGCGGGCCGCCGAACTTGCTTCATGGCTGAAGTCAAAGGTTAATCTGGATGGAGTCAGCCCGAACCATGCCTGGCGGCACACTTGGATCACTTATGCCGAGGCAGCAGGTATCCAAAAGCGTTTCAGCAACCGGATTACTGGCCACAACGCTGACGAGGATGCCTCTGACCGGTATGTAAACGGCCTTGTCTCCCTGCTCGCAATTGAAATGTCGAAATTTCCGAGATATCGGCTTTGACCTTTCGGATGAGCGGACGAAGGTAATCGGCTGTGAACCGCTTGTTCTCTCTGCGATTGGCCGAGTTGCAGATCGAAAACCTGCCAGGACCTACCACCTTTCCTTCCACGGCTTGAGCGATGATCCCCTGGTCAACCTGCCCCTCGTGGCAGCCTGACACCCGGCCCAGCCGCCGACCGTGGTGGCCTCAATCAGCTACACCACGTCCTGGGACACGATCTGGGTCGTATTCGCCACGAGGGGCACTGGGGTTCAGCAGCATGGGTTCGATCACTTCGAGGCTGCGGTGCCCTTCTTGACGCACCGTCGTGGGTTGCGGAGCTCGGTCCGCAACGCCCTTCGCGCGATCGCCTTCGATCGCCCAACATCGCTCTCCATCGCAGTTCGGCAGGCAGGTTCACGATGCCTTGGCGCAGGTCAGGATCGAGTCTTCCGCGCGAAGACCCGACGGGCGCGATTTGTGCGACGCCCGCGGTCTCGACCCTACGATGCTCGAGCGCTACAAACCTCCAGTTACCGGGCGGTCGTCACTCGCTCGGCGAGGTGGCTTCGGTTAAGTTCGTGATCAGGCAATGTTCGGCATGGTGAGCTTGGCTGCTGCGAGGCCCGCACCGGCGCCCCTTCATGCTGCGTCGCGCTAGCGCTTCTTCGGAATCATCTCCCGCAAGAGGCTCGCGAAATCGAGTGCGCAGAGGTTGCGGGCACGTTCGCACAACAACGGGATCGGGTTCGAGGGCTCGGCCTCCCGGTAAAACGCGGCGATCGCGTCCAGCATGGCCTGAATGTCCTGCCGTGATCGCGGCATCGGGTGTGCGGAGGGCGCCGCCTCGTCGAAGCCAGGGGTTTGTTCCTCCTCCGTGGCACCGTCCGCCGGCGCGAAGCTGATCTCGGGAAGCTGATCCAGCTTGAACACGAACTGCTGTTCGCTGCCCAAGGCGATCTGGGCGTCCTTCATGGCGTCGGGCATCATCAAGCGAACGATCTCGACGAAGCTGCGCCCGACGAGTTGCTGAGCTTGGCAGATCAGCAGCAGTGCCGGGTTGGAGGGCTCGTGGTCGGCGAGGTAGGACACCGTCGCGGCCAGGGCCGCCGATGCGGCGGCGGTCGAGGCGACATGAAATCCTCCGCTCGATCGGGTCTGCGAGGGTGCCCGATGCTCGACGGCGTTCGGCGTGTCAGGGGATTCCGGCACGGTGGGGGCCAGCGCCGCCTGGGGAGCGCGGCGCGTCACAGCGTCCTCGACGAAGGCGAGCATCCGGGCGCTGAGCTTGGTCAAGCGCTCGAGTGTCGGCGCGTCATGAAAGCCCGCGT
>CAJCID010000327.1 GCA_903970305.1 Rhodospirillales bacterium
TCCGCGTCGTACCCCTCTTTGAGGAGCCTGCGCGCTAATGCAGGCGCGGGTATCCCCCTCAAGGAGAATTCCAATGGACACCGCATCGCTTCACATCGCGCTGTTGGGCAATCCGAATTGTGGCAAGACGGCGTTGTTCAATCTTTTGACGGGTAGTCGTCAGAAGGTGGCGAACTACGCTGGTGTGACCGTCGAGCGCAAGGAAGGCAGTTTCACCACCGCATCGAGTCGTCTCGTGCGCGTCTTGGACCTGCCCGGGGCATACAGCCTGAACGCCATGAGCACCGATGAGATGATCACGCGTGACGTGGTCATTGGCGCGCTCTCCGGAGAGGCCCGCCCGGATCTGATTGTCTGCGTCACTGATGCGACCAATCTGAAGCTCAATCTGAGGCTCGTCGTCGAGGCCAAGCGACTGGGCGTACCGATGGTGCTGGCCTTGAACATGAGCGATGTCGCGCGTCACCGGGGCATTCACATCGACCGTCTGGCGCTTGAGCGCGAGCTTGGGGTGCCGGTTGTCGAGACGGTCGCCGTACAGCGCGACGGGGCACGCGAACTGGTCGAATGGCTCGAGAAGCATCGACCGCAGACTCCGGGCGCAGTGAGCTGGCATGCGGCCTCGGTCGAGGACGTCCTGTCGGCACAGCAGGAAGTCCGCCGCGTGCTCGCAGCGGCAGTGACCGAGCCGACTTTTGCCACGCGCCTTGACGATCGCATCGACCGGGTGGTCCTGCACCCGGTATGGGGCATGCTCATCCTCGCCTTGGCCCTGTTCCTGATGTTCCAGGCGGTCTTTAGCTGGGCGCAGTTGCCGATGGATGCCATCAAGGCAGCCATGGACGGCTTGGGCGAGTCGGTCAAGGGTATCGTTCCTGCGGGACCCTTGCAGAGTCTTCTGGTCGATGGCGTCATTGCCGGCGCCGGCAGCGTACTGGTCTTTCTGCCCCAGATCCTGATCCTCTTTTTCTTTATCCTCGCACTCGAAGACTCGGGTTACCTGCCGCGTGCGGCCTTCATGCTGGATCGGCTGATGGGCACGGTCGGTCTATCCGGTCGCTCGTTCATCCCTTTGCTCTCGAGTTTCGCTTGCGCGATCCCAGGCATCATGGCGACCCGTACGATCACCAACTGGCGCGATCGCCTGGTCACGATCATGATCGCCCCGCTCATGACCTGCTCGGCGCGCCTGCCGGTCTATGCCCTCATCATCGGCGCGTTCGTGCCGCGCCAAACGATCGCGGGCGTCTTCAATCTTCAAGGTGTGGTGCTGTTCGTGCTCTACTGCGCGGGGATCATCGCCGCCATGGGCGTAGCCCTCGCACTGAAGCGATTGCGGGGCAAGACACGCCATCATCCATTGATGCTTGAGCTGCCCTCTTATCGCTGGCCCAATCCGCGAAACTTAGTGATCGGGTTGTGGGAACGCGCCCGAATCTTTGTCGGACGCGTGGGGGGCATCATCCTGTCACTCATGATCGTGCTCTGGTTCATTTCGAGTTTTCCCGCACCGCCCACGGGCGCAAGCGGACCGGCGATCCAGTACAGTCTGGCCGGCATTCTCGGACGCTGGCTCGAGGTGGTCTTCGCCCCGATCGGCTTTAACCGGCAGATTTCCATTGCGCTGATACCGGGCATGGCCGCGCGCGAGGTGGCCGTGGGTGCCCTGGGGACCGTCTATGCACTGGCCGGTGAGGGGGAGAACGTCGCGAACCAGCTCGCACCGGTGATCGCCCAACAGTGGTCGCTCGCGACGGCGTTCTCGCTTCTCGCATGGTACGTCTTCGCTCCCCAATGCCTGTCGACTTTGGCCGCGGTGCGGCGCGAGACCAATTCTTGGCGCTATCCGCTCATCATGGCCGGGTATCTCTTGGGGCTTGCCTACGGTGCCTCCTTTGTGACCTACAGGGTTGCTCTCCTGCTCGGAGGAGGAGCGTAGATGAGTGAACTTCTCGCCGTGTACGGGATCGTGCTGGTGGCGGCGCTCTCGGCGGTGTTCCGGTTCATGCCCCTCGCCTGGCGCGCGCGTGTGGCTGCGCGTCTCGTCGCCGCATTGCGCCACCTGGGCGCATCGTCGCAACTGGCGCTACGCATCGAGTCCAAACTGGCCACGGCCGGAGCCTGCGGAAGTTGCAATTCGTGCAATGCCTGCGCAACGCACGCGGACGCCCAGCGCGGGCCCGGTCCGTTATCCGATGGCTCGCCCGCCCGGCGCGTGATCCTGATCGCGCGTAGCCCCGAGGAACGCTAGCTTAGACCGAGAACGTCCTGCATGTCGTAGAGGCCAGGCGGCTTTCCAGCAAGGAACTGTGCGGCGCGCAGGCTGCCTTGGGCATAGGTCGCCCGCGAGGCGGAACGATGCGTGATCTCGATGCGTTCACCGGCTCCCGCGAACAGCGCCGTATGATCACCCACGATGTCGCCACCCCGCAGCGCCGCAAAGCCGATCGAGCCTTCTGCCCTGCGCGCATCTGTGCCTTGTCTGCCGAACACGGCCCAATCCTTCAAGTCGCTGCCGCGCGCCTTGGCAATGACTTCTCCCATGCGTAAGGCAGTGCCCGACGGGGCATCGCGTTTCTCGCGATGGTGGGCCTCGACGATCTCGACGTCGTAACTCTCATCGAGAGCCGCCGCGGCCACGGCCAGAAGCTTGAATACAAGGTTCACGCCAACGCTCATGTTCGGCGAGAAGACGATCCCGATGCGGCGTGCCGCAGCAGCCAGTGCCTTTTTGTCGGCATCGCTCAAGCCCGTGGTTCCGATCACCATGGCAGTCCCCTGCAGAGCGCACGCCGCGCAATGCGCAAGCGTTGCCGCAGGCACGGTGAAGTCGATCAGAATGCGCGCGTCCTGCAGAGCCACATCGATCTGATCGGTGATGATCACGCCACTCGTTCGCCCGAGGAACGCCGTGGCGTCCTGTCCTACGGCCGCCGATCCGAGGCGCACAAGTGCGCCAGAGAGTCGAAAACCCGAGTGGGCGGCCACAGCCTCGATCAGCATGCGACCCATCCGGCCAGTCGCACCGGCGACGGCGATGTTGACCATGCTCAGGGATTCGCGTTGGGGCCAGCGCCAGTGGGAACTGCCCCGGGCGGTGGGGCAGGTGAGGCGGGCGAGTCGTTCTGGGAAGGCTTGGAGGAGCCGCCGCCGAACAGGCCCGTGAAGCGCTGCCACAACGACGGGCTCGACGATTCAGTACTGGTTTGCTCGTTGGGGGTCGATCCGGAAGAGTCGGCGCCGCTCGAGGCGGGTTGGGCTGGCACGGGTCCTGAGTTTTCGCTCGAACTCGGCTTGGGCGCATAGCGCTTGTCGTCACCCTCTGGAATCGGCTTGCCTTCCTTGGCGTTGATCCGAATCCGACTGGCCACGAACTCCTTCTCCGTGGGCAGGGGATCGCCGCCACTACTGGCCATCCGGCCATCCTTGAAGAAGACCGTGAAGCGTCGTTCCTCGACCGTGCCGCGCCCTGGCTGGAAGCGATAAGGATAGTCCCAGCGATCGGCGTGGAACGGATCGATGAGGGGCGGTGAGCCCATCACAAATTTCACCTGATCAGGCGTCATCCCAGGCTTGAGCTGATTCGCCATTTCCTGGGTCACCACGACACCCTGCTGGATATCGATCTTATAGGTCCAGCTGAAATCTGGGCTCAAGAAAGGAGGGATCCAGGAGCAGCCCGCTGACAGACACGCCCCGAGGCAGGCCAGGACGACGGCACCCCGGGAAATGGGGCGCTGGCGCGCACTACGCTGAATCGAAGGTGAGGGCATCGTGATCATGTTGGGGAATCTAAAACGCTATATGATACCTCCACACCCGTTGCTCCCGAAAAGGCTATCCATGTCGAGCCCCAGCGAGCTGAAAACCATGGGTCTGAAGGCGACCCTGCCGCGTCTGAAGATTCTCGAGATTTTCCAGAAGTCCGAGCAGCGTCACATGAGCGCCGAGGATGTGTATCGCCATCTGCTGGCCGAAAGCATGGATGTGGGCCTGGCCACCGTCTACCGTGTACTCACCCAGTTCGAGCAGGCCGGCCTTCTGGCACGCAACCACTTCGACAACGGCAAGGCCGTCTTCGAGCTCAATGAGGGGCGCCATCACGATCACCTCGTCTGTCTCGTCTGTGGCCGCGTCGAAGAGTTCTACGATGCTGAGATCGAAAGACGCCAGCAAGATATCGCCAACTCGCGCGGCTTTAGCCTCCAGGATCATGCGCTCAGTCTTTATGGCACCTGTACCAAGCCGAACTGCGAAGGCAAGCGCCGCGCTGCCGTGACGGAACCCTCCCCTAGCTGACGGCGGCGAGGAGTTCACGCGCGTGCTTGCGCGTCGTGGGGGTGATCTCGATGCCGCCCAGCATGCGCGCGAGTTCGTCCACGCGCGCCCCTCCAGCCAGAGCATTGATCTGGCTCGAGGTCCGGCCCCCCGACAAGGTCTTATTGACCGCGAAGTGATGCTCGGCCTGGGCTGCGACCTGGGCCAGGTGGGTCACGCACAGCACCTGGCATTGATGGCCGAGCTGACGCAAGAGTCGGCCGACCACTTCGGCGACGGCGCCGCCGATGCCGCTGTCGACTTCATCGAAAATAAGTGTTGGCACAGTCTTCGATGTGCTCGCGACAACCGACAAGGCCAGGCTGATGCGCGCGAGCTCCCCGCCCGAGGCGATCTTGGCAAGGGGACGGGCGGTGGCTCCCGGGTGAGTCGCGACGTGAAATTCCACGGTCTCCAGACCGTGCGCCGATGGTGTAGAGGGTTCGAGCACGATCTCAAGGCGTCCCCCGGGCATGCTGAGCGATTGCATGCCCTCGGTGACAGCGGCCTCGAGCGCTCGAGCGGTCTTGGTCCGCAGCGCTGAGAGTGCCCGGGCCTCCTTTTCGAAGACCAATCGTGCGGCCTCTTCCTCCTTGCGCAGGGTCTCGATATCGCTTGCCGCTCCCAGCGCGAGAAGCCGCTCGGTGACCGAGGCGAGGAGGCCCGGCAGTTCAGCCGGTGCGAGCCTGAACTTGCGTGAAGCCGCATGAATGGCCTCCATGCGCGCCTCGAGAACGGCCAGCCGTTCTGGGTCCAGTTCGATCCGATCGAGGTAGCCGTTTAAGTCGTGTACCGCTTCTTGGACCTGGATGCGCGCGGACTCGAGCACTTCGGCGGGCGGCAAGAGCGTTGCATCGATGGCCGCCAGTTGCGCCACACGATGCTGGATTGCTCCGAGATGGTCGAGTAGCGCGCTCTCTGACTCGGCCAGACTGTCAAGCGCTCCCCGTGCTCCTTCGATCAGCGCCGCCGCATGGGCGAGGCGTTGATGTTCCTGGCTGATCTCGTCCCACTCACCGGGAGTGACGGCGAGTCGCTGGAGCTCTTCAGCCTGCCACTCGAGGTGCTGGCGCTCCTGCAGCAACTCCTTGGCATTCGCCTCGAAACGCTGGCATTGCTCAGACAGCGTCTGCCAGCGCTTGAAGGCCTGCGCGACCGTCTCGAGCAAGGGACCAAGACCTGCCTGCTCATCGAGCAGTGCGCGTTGTTCCTGGGAGCGCAGCAGTCGCTGGTGTGCGTGCTGACCATGAATATCGACGAGCATCTCGCCTAACTCACGCATCTGGGTGAGGGTCGCCGCGAACCCGTTGATCCAGCTCTTCGAGCGTCCCTGGCTGTCAACCACGCGGCGCAAGATGAGGCCTTCGGCCTCGGACATTTCAGCATCGATGAGCCAGCGGCGCGCCTCGGCCGGGGGTGCGAACTCGGCCGTGATATCGGCGCGCGCTGCACCCTCGCGCACCACGCTCGCATCGGCGCGCTCGCCCAAAGCCAGCGCGAGCGCGTCGATCAAGATCGATTTGCCCGCGCCCGTCTCCCCGGAAAAGACCGTGAAGCCGCTGGAAAAATCCAGTTCCAGGGCATCCACGATCACGAAATCGCGAATCGTCAAAGTGCGCAGCATCTCAACTGACCGAAGGGGATTTCGCCTCGCTGCCCAAGGGATGCTGGTTCCAGTGCAGCTTCTGGCGCAAGGTCACGAAGTAGCTATAGCCAATCGGATGTAGGAAGCGAATTGACATCGGCGCCCGTTCGACCGAGACGCAGTCCCCGCGCTGCAGCGTGGTATAGGACTGCATGTCGAAGTTGGCGCTGACCTCGCGGCCACCGGTCACGGTGATGTCGATGCGCGAAGAGTCCGGCAGGGCGATGGGCCGGTTCGACAGCGAATGCGGTGCGATCGGGACGAGCACGATGCCGGCCAGGCGCGGGTGCAGGATCGGACCGTCGGCTGACAAAGCATAGGCGGTCGAGCCGGTCGGAGTGGCTAGGATCAGGCCGTCCGAACGCTGGCTGTACATGAAGCGGCCGTCCACATCGACGGTCAACTCGACCATGCCCGAGACCGAGCCCCGCGCGACCACGACGTCATTCAAGGCGAGGGCTTCCAGAATCGTCTTGCCTTCCCGGCTGACGCTGGCCGACAAGAGACTGCGCTCTTCGACCTCGTAGTGGCCCGCCAGGATCTCCCCTAGCACGCGCTCCTTGTCCTCGATGGGGATGTCCGTCATGAAGCCGAGCCGGCCCTGGTTGATCCCCACGAGCGGGACATTATAGGGAGCAAGCTGGCGTGCGATACCCAGCATCGTCCCATCACCCCCGACGACCACGGCGAAATCGGCGCCCGTACCGATCTGGGCCAAAGTCCAGGCCGGATAGGTGCTTTCCCCCAAGGCGCGCGCGGTGTCGTGCTCGAAGACCACCCGGTGACCCAAGGCCTGGGCAAACCGGGCAATCTCGTGGAGCGACTGGTCGACCCCTTCAGCCTGGTATTTGCCTACGATCGCGATGGTCAGCTTCTGCATGGAAGCGATTATGCCGGATTGGATTGCCCTCGGGCCGATTTGCACCTTTTGCGCGGTTTCGCAGGCAGGACTCTACATGGGCTGGCTCTGGCATTAGAATACGAGAATGATTGATCAACGTGCCCAGACCCTGCTGAAGACCCTGATCGAGCGCTATATCGCCGATGGGCAGCCGGTCGGTTCGCGAGCGCTCTCCAAGTACTCCAAACTGGACTTGAGTCCGGCGACGATCCGCAACGTCATGTCGGATCTTGAGGAGCTGGGATTCATCGCGAGTCCGCACACGTCCGCCGGCAGAGTGCCCACGCCACGCGGCTATCGTTTCTTCGTCGATACCCTCATGACCGTCAAGCCGCTCGAGCGCGAGGCGACTTCCGAGGTCGAAGGGAAGATCAAGCCCGACCAGCCACAACGCGTGATTTCGGTCGCGGCCCAGGTACTGTCGAACCTCTCGCAGTTTGCCGGGGTCGTCTTGACACCCAGGAGAGCTTCCGCTTTCGAGCACATTGAGTTCATGCGCCTGTCGGACTCGCGCGTGCTGCTCATCATCGTCTCGCCCGAAGGGGATGTACAAAATCGCATCCTCTTCACGGACCACCCCTTCACCTCCACGCAGCTCATCGAAGCGGCGAACTACTTGAACCAGAATTTTGCGGGCTTGTCGTTTGACGCGATCCGCGAGCGGCTCAAGCTCGAACTGCACGAGATTCGGGACGACATCACGCGGCTCATGCAGGCGGCCGTCGAGGCGAGTTCCGAGGTCATCTCCGAGACGAGCGAGGGCGTGGTGATCTCAGGTGAGCGCAACCTCCTCGAGAACGCCGATCTGTCCTCGAACATGGACCAACTGCGCCGCCTCTTTGCCCTGTTCGAGCAGAAGACGAGCCTCATGCAATTGCTCGACGTGTCGACCCGCGCGCAGGGTATCCAGATCTATATTGGCGGCGAGTCTGAGCTCCTGCCGATGGATGACATGACCGTCGTCACCGCCCCGTACCACGTCGATGGACGCATTGTGGGCACTTTGGGCGTGATCGGACCCACGCGAATGGCCTATGAACGCGTCATTCCGATCGTCGACATCACCGCCAAGCTCCTCTCGAGCGCCTTGAGCCAGCACTAGGCCTCGGGCGGCGAGGAGCCTCGCGCCCTGTTTTTTTGGCGGTGCCGCTTCGCAATTGGCGCATCGCGGGGCCCTTTGGCCTGACCGGATGAGTCCGCGTGCACGCAGGTACTCGGACTTCAAGCCCGCCACTGCCACTACCGATGCTGGGATTCAAGCGCACCGGTTGTTGCGCATCATCGGGGGCGCGGCTCAAACCCGACGGCCCACGCGCGGGACAGGCCGTGCCGCGTTGCGGAGCCGCCGCGCTCGCCATCTTGCTCGCGCAAGCTGTGATTCCGGCACAATACGGGCTCGATGGCCTTCTCCCCTGAACCCTCCTATACGCACGGCAGTGCTCCCCGCACGGGCATTTTGCTCGTCAACCTGGGCACACCGGATGCGCCGCGACCCAACGAGCTGCGCCGCTATCTCGCGGAGTTCCTCTCCGACCCGCGGGTCGTCGAGATTCCCAAGCTTTTGTGGTGGCTGCTTCTCAGACTAGTGATCCTGCCGTTGCGCGCGCCGCGTTCGGCAGCCAAGTACGCGACCATTTGGATGAAGGAGGGCTCGCCGCTGCGCGTCTACACCGAGCGGCAGGCCAAGCTGCTCAAGGGGATGCTCGGTGCTCAAGGTCACGCGGTCTTGGTCGAGTGGGGTATGCGCTACGGCAATCCCTCGATCGCCAAAGGGCTCGATGCACTCAAGGCCCAGGGCGCCGAGCGCGTGCTGGTGTTGCCGCTCTACCCGCAGTACTCGGCGACAACGACCGCTTCGAGTCAGGACGCGATCCATGCCTGGTGCGCGCGGACGCGCAACCTGCCGGAGTTGCGTTTCATCAAGAATTACCATGATCACCCGGCCTACATCGGTGCACTGGTCGCTCAGATCAAGACCTTTTGGGAGGTCAACGGGCATCCCCCGATTCCCAGAAATAAGGAGGAGCAAGAACGCCAATCCCGACTCGTCATGAGTTTCCACGGGATCCCTAAACGCAGTCTCCTCCTGGGCGATCCCTACCACTGCGAATGCCTGGTCACAGGCCGGCTGTTGCGCGAGGCGCTCGGCCTTGCGCCCGAGGTCACCCCGGTCACGTTCCAATCGCGCTTTGGCCGGGCTGAATGGCTTCAGCCCTACACCGAGCCTACCCTCGAGGCCCTGGCCCGGGAGGGGATTCGGGACATCGACATCTGCTGCCCGGGGTTTCCGGCGGACTGTCTGGAGACCCTTGAGGAGATCGCCCTGGAAGGCAAGAGCGTCTTTCTTGCGGCGGGTGGCAAAAACTACCGCTACATACCGTGCCTAAACGACAGTGCGCCCTGGATCGAGGCGCTCGCGAAGATCGCGCTCGAGCACATGGCGGGCTGGCCGACCGCGGCGCCGTCGGCCGCGCAAGCGTTAGAGCGCAAGAATCAGCGCGAGCGCGCCCTCGCCAAGGGTGCGACCGCCTAGGGTCGCGGTCTACGAGCCCGAGATATCGGGCGTCGCGTCCGCCCAGGGCATAGGTGAGGTGAGCGTGGCAGCGTCATCGGGCAGCGAGAAACACAGGATGAGCATACACACGGCGACATAGATCACCACCGCGATCGTCGCTTTCCACAGGTTGAAGTGACTGTGCATGAGTTACTCTCGGTTGAGGGGCGGGGGAGTCGCGCCCTCTGGACGGATCATGTCCATAGGATAGTGGAATACCCTAGCAGTTCCCATCCGCTAATCGGTAAAACCTGTAACCAAATCTGCCGACCAAGGTGAGGGGCGGGCGCCAGACGCAAGTTCGATGGAAAGTTGAATCCATGGGGGCCACGAGCGCGCGGATTTGGCGCTTGAAATGGTCGCGATCGGCCCCATTTAGAGGAGCGCAGGAGCTGTCCTCGCCCTTTTCATTCAGAACAATCAGCGGAGTCCTTGATGCAGGAACCAGAACAGAAACCGGGCCAACCCGACGCAATATCCGATCTTGACGGTACCGGCGCCGCCCAGGCACCTGCCGCGACGCCCGATGCGTCCCTGGCGGCGGGAGACCCGGTGCGCGACCTGAACGCCGAGCTCCAGGCCGCCCAGGCCAAGGCGGAAGAACACTACGACGCCTTCCTTAGGACTAAGGCGGAGCTGGAAAATATTCGGCGTCGGGCCCAGGAAGACGTCGCCAAGGCGCGCAAGTTTGGCATCGAATCCTTTGCCGAGGCGCTCGTGCCGGTCTTTGACAGCCTCGAGGCGGCGCTTGCCGATCCGGGCGCCGACGTGGCCCAGCTGCGGGAAGGCGTGGAATTGACGCTGCGCCAGCTCTCCAGCGCGTTCGAGAAGAACCGACTGCTGCCGATCAACCCGGTGGGAGCGAAATTCGATCCGCACCTGCACCAGGCGATCTCAGCCCAGCCTGCACCCGATGTGGCGCCGAACCACGTGGTGAGCGTGTTGCAAAAGGGCTGGATCATCGCGGATCGCGTGGTGCGCCCGGCCCTCGTGACGGTCTCGCAACCCGGATAGCAGCAGCGCTTCTGTGAGGGGTCCTGGGATAGTTTTCGGGATCGCTCCAGATAACCCTTGAAATCGAAGGGGATTGCACCAGATTCAAGAGGAAATTCGATAACGGTCGGCGGTTCACCCTGCGAATCGCGCCAGCATGGAGAAAATAATGGGAAAAATCATCGGCATTGACCTCGGAACGACCAATTCCTGCATCGCCATCATGGAAGCTGGTCAGCCCAAGGTCATTGAGAACAGCGAGGGCGCCCGCACCACCCCCTCGGTCATTGCTTATATGGAAGACGGGGAGATCCTGGTCGGTGCGCCAGCCAAGCGCCAGTCGGTGACGAATCCCCAAAACACGATCTACGCGGTCAAGCGCCTGATCGGCCGCAAATTTGAAGAAAAGGAGGTCCAGAAAGACCTGGACCTCATGCCCTACAAGATCGTCAAGGCCGAGAACGGCGACGCCTGGGTCGAGGTACGCGGCAAGAAGCTCGCGCCCCCACAAATCTCGGCCGAAGTTCTGCGCAAGATGAAAAAGACCGCCGAGGATTACCTGGGCGAGGAAGTGACCGAAGCCGTCATCACGGTTCCCGCGTACTTCAATGACAGCCAACGTCAAGCCACGAAGGACGCCGGACGGATCGCGGGTCTGGAAGTCAAGCGGATCATCAACGAGCCGACGGCCGCCGCGCTCGCGTTCGGGCTCGATAAGCAAGGCAAGGGCGACCGCAAAATCGCGGTCTACGACCTCGGCGGGGGCACATTCGACATCTCGATCATCGAGATCGCCGACGTCGACGGTGAAATGCAGTTCGAGATGCTCTCGACCAATGGTGACACCTTCCTCGGTGGGGAAGACTTCGACCAGCGCATCATCGACTACATCATCGCCGAGTTCAAGAAGGACCAGGGCGTTGACCTAAGCCAAGATGTCCTGGCATTGCAACGGCTCAAAGAGGCGGCGGAGAAGGCCAAGATCGAGTTGTCCTCCACGGCCCAGTCGGAGATCAACCTGCCCTACATCACGATGGACAAGGTCGGCCCGAAGCATCTGAACCTGAAGATCACGCGGGCCAAGCTCGAGTCGTTGGTCGAGGATCTGATCGAGCGCACGATCGCACCCTGCCGTCTGGCGATCAAGGATGCGGGCGTGGATGTGGGGAGCATCAATGATGTGATCTTGGTCGGTGGCATGACGCGCATGCCGAAGGTCCAGGAGACGGTGAAGGAGTTCTTCAATCGCGAACCCCGCAAAGACGTCAATCCGGATGAGGCTGTCGCCGTCGGTGCGGCAATCCAGGGCGGTGTTCTCAAGGGTGATGTGAAGGACGTGCTGCTGCTTGATGTCACGCCGCTGTCCCTGGGTATCGAAACCCTGGGTGGTGTCATGACCAAGATGATCCAGAAGAACACCACAATTCCCACCAAGTTCAGCCAGACATTCTCGACTGCGGATGACAATCAGTCGGCCGTGACGATCAAGGTGTTCCAGGGAGAGCGCGAGGTCGCGCAAGGCAACAAGCTCCTGGGCGAGTTCAATCTCGAGGGCATTCCGCCGGCACCCCGGGGCATGCCTCAGATCGAGGTCAGCTTCGACATCGACGCCAACGGGATCTTGCATGTCGGGGCCAAGGACAAGGCCACCGGCAAGGAGAACAAGGTCACGATCAAGGCCAACTCCGGACTCAATGAAGCCGAGATCGAAAAGATGGTGAAGGACGCCGAGGCGAACGCCGAAGAGGATCGCAAGCAGCTCGAACTAGTGACGGCGCGCAATCAGGCCGACGCGCTGGTGCATTCGGTCAAGAAGTCGCTCACCGATTATGGCGAGAAGATCGATGCGGCCGAGAAGACCAAGATCGAGGAGGCCATCAAGGCGGCCGAGGACGTCTTGAAGTCGACGTCGGCGACCAAGGCCGATCTGGAAGCGAAGACCGAGGCGTTGATGACGGTCTCGCAAAAGCTCGGCGAAAAGATGTATGCCGATGCGCAGGCAGCCCAGGCGGCTGCCGGAGCGGCGGGGGCCGCCGGCGCTGCCCCTGGCGCCCAGGAAGCGCACGCAGCGGCTGATGACAATGTAGTGGATGCAGAGTTCAAGGAAGTCAAGCGCGGCTGATTGCAGCGCGCTGTAAAGTAGTCCGTCGCCGGATCCCGGGGCTCGCGCTCCGCGATCCGGCGTTTCCGTTCAACCGCCTCGCAGGGACACAATGGCCAAAAGGGACTATTACGAAGTGCTGGGACTGGCGAAGAACGCCTCGGATGAAGAGATCAAGAAGGCGTATCGCAAGCTGGCCATGAAATACCATCCGGACCGGAATCCAGACAATAAGGCCGCCGAGGAGAGCTTCAAAGAAGCCAAGGAAGCCTACGAGATGCTGTCGAACGCCGACAAACGCGCCGCGTACGATCGGTATGGCCATGCCGGTGTCGACGCCAACGCGCAAGCCGCCGGTTTTGGCGGCGCGGGCATGGGCGGCTTCGCGGACGCCTTTGGCGACATCTTTGGGGATATCTTCGGTGCCGCGCGCCAGCGTGGGGGTCCGCAGGTCTACCGCGGGGCGGACCTGCGCTATTCGATGGAAGTCACTCTCGAGCAGGCCGCGCAGGGCTACGAGAGCCAAATCCGCATTCCAGCTTGGGAGGAATGCGACACGTGCCATGGCTCGGGAGCGAAGGTTGGCACCAAGCCACAGACCTGTCCGAGTTGCCAAGGCCAGGGAACGGTGCGGATGCAGCAGGGTTTCTTCTCGATCCAGCAAACCTGTCCGAAATGCCACGGCTCGGGCAAATTCACGTCCGATCCGTGCGCAAGCTGCGAGGGCCTGGGCAAGATCAAACGCAACAAGACCCTCGAGGTGAAGATCCCGGCCGGCATCGACGAGGGCATGCGTATCCGGTCCTCCGGCAACGGCGAGCCGGGATTGAACGGCGGACCTCCTGGGGATCTGTACGTCGAAATCCACATCAAGGCCCATCCGGTATTTCAGCGCGAGGGTGATGACCTGCATTGCGAGATGCCGATCTCGTTCGCCAAGGCGGCCTTGGGAGGCGACATCGATATCCCAACGCTCGCGGGCAAGGCGACCATCTCAATTCCAGAGGGGACCCAAAGCGGCAAGATCTTCCGCCTGCGCGGCAAGGGGATCAAAGGCGTACGGTCGGGCTATCCGGGCGACCTTTATTGCCACGTGGTGCTCGAGACGCCCGTAAGGCTCACCGAGCACCAGAAAAAGCTCCTCAAGGAGTTCGACAATTCGACCCACGACGGCGGCGCAAAACACAGTCCGCAAAGTAAGACCTGGTTCGACAAGGTCAAGGAATACTTCGCCGAATAGGGCCGTCGGAACTAAGAAGGTGCGTAGGCCAGGCGTACGTAGATCGGCGCGTAGGCCTCGGCCTGTGTGATGTCGACCAAGGCCTCGCGCGAGAGCTCGAGCAGTGCCAGAAAATGGACGATCGCCACAGCCACGCCGCGGGTGCGGTCGAACAGTTCGGTGAATTCGACAAAGCGCGTATTTTGTAGCGTGCGCAAGATGGCCGTCATATGCTCGCGCACGGAGAGCTGCTCGCGCGTAATGCGGTGCGAGGCGCCCAGCTTGGCGCGTTTTAGGACCTCCGCCCAGGCGGCCCTCAGATCCAGGGCATCGACCTGCGGCAGGCGGGTCGCCAGCGCCTCGCCGATCGTGACCTGGGCCCGCACGAAGTCGCGGCCGGCGACCGGCAGCTGATCCAGCCTTTGGGCGGCGAGCTTCATCTGCTCGTACTCGAGGAGTCGGCGCACCAGTTCAGCGCGCGGATCCTCGGCCTCGGCGCCGGTGTCGCCCTTTTTGACCGGCAGGAGCATGCGCGATTTGATCTCGATCAGTAGCGCTGCCATCAGCAGATATTCGGCGGCCAATTCCAGATTGCTCTTGCGGATCTGCTCGATATAGCCCAGGTATTGTTTGGTCACCTGGGCCATTGGAATATCGAGAACGTTGAAGTTCTGTTTGCGGATCAGGTAGAGCAAGAGGTCTAGCGGTCCTTCAAAGGTCTCGAGAAAGACCTCCAGCGCATCCGGTGGGATGTACAGATCCTGGGGTAATTTGAATAACGGCTCGCCGTACAGCCGCGCAAACGCCACGCCGTCGATCACGTCGGGCGTGGAATCGTGCAGCGCGGGAGGCAACTCCAAAGGCGCGGCCTCGGACGCGGACCCGGTCACTGCTTAACCCTTGATGTGATAGACGTAACCCTGCTGGGGGATCGTGGATTCCCGGATCTGGGCCGTGCGGGCGAGGCTTGCCGGTTCCTTGTCCCACCAGATCGCCCGCCCCTTCCTCTGGTCGATCTCGATGTGGGGATTCTTCTGCTTTAACTCGGAGAGGAACTGGGTGACTTCGGAGACGTACATGGCGGGGCTTTACAGGAGGAGTAACACCTCTATTTTACCCTTGTCTGGCTGCGCTGACCGGACTGCGCAGGCAAGATGGGTCAGACGTCCTCGTACGGAGGCGGCGCTGGGCTTTGCGGCGGTTGGGCGCGCCGCCTGGCGAGCGCCTCGCGAAGCAGGAACTCGATCTGTGCGTTGACGCTGCGTAATTCGGCCGCGGCGAGCCGCTCGAGCTGGCTCCAAAGAGCAGGGTCGATGCGCAACAGGAAGGATTTCTTGGTGGGGCTTGCCACGCGCTATGAGCCGTAGGTCGCCACGGCCTTCTCGAGCGCCTGCCGTAGCGCCACGGGCTCGTCCGTTCCGAAGAGGACGAGTTTGCCCGACTTCAGCCGCAGCTCCAGCGCGTCGAAGCCGCTGATGTTGTAGAGCCAGCCTCGAGGCGTGCGCCGCAGCCCCCAACCATTGGCCATGGTCGTACGCGTGGCGGCGATATGCTCGATCTCTGAGAGCAAAACCTTGCCGTGCAGGAGTCCGATTCCAAACCGCCATTCGAGCGCCTCGTCGGTCACGGCCAGCTCGAGCGCGCCAAAGAGGAGCATCATGAAGACCGCCAGGCCGTAGAGAGCCGGACGCAGCGCCTGGGGCAAGAGCTCGGCCGCATGTCCGGTCGCCCGCGGCAGCAAGATCGTCAGCAACAGTATGGCCAGGAGCGGTCCGACGATGATCAACCATCCGAACTGGCGATGCCGATAGAATTCGCGTCGATTGCTCATTGCAAAGCGTTCAGTTGTACAGCGTGCCTGCGTTCACGACCGGCTGCACTTCGGATTCGGCGCACAGGACGACCAGCAGATTGCTGACCATGGACGCCTTGCGCTCGTCATCGAGTTCGATGATCTTGCGTTCGGACAGGCCTTTGAGCGCCATCTCGACCATGGTGACTGCGCCACTGACGATCTTGGCGCGGGCTGAGATGATCGCCTCGGCCTGTTGCCTGCGGAGCATGACGCCGGCAATCTCCGGTGCGTAAGCCAGGTGTGTGAGCTTGGCATCTTCGATCTGGATGCCGGCAACCTCGAGTCGCGCGCCCAACTCATCGATGAGGCTCTGTGTGACCTGGTCTGTCGATGAGCGTAGCGTCTTGGTGAGGCCGGATGGGGAAGGGCTGACCGCCTCAACCTCGTCGTAGGGATAGCTGGACGCGAGGTGCCGGATTGCCGCCTCCGCCTGGATGCGGACATAGAGTTCGTAGTCTTCGACGTCGAAGAGCGCCTGGGAAGAGTCGCGCACCCGCCAAACGATCGCCGCAGCAATCTCGATCGGGTTGCCGCGCTGATCGTTGACCTTGATCTTCTCGCTTGTGAAGTTGTGGGCGCGCAAACTGATCTTGGTCTTGCGATAGAACGGATTGGCCCAGCGCAGTCCATTGCTGCGGTCCGTGCCGTGATAGCTGCCAAACAGGGTCAAAACCGCTCCAGTATTGGGCTGGAGCATAAACAGCCCCGAGAACGAGATCACTGCGACCGCGATGCAAAGGTGCGCAACCAGGATCCACCCAATCGCCGGGGGGCCGGCGATGAGGAGCCCAGCACTGACCACTATGAGCAGGACTCCCAGCACCAGCATCGCATAGCCACTGATCGTCGATTTCGCGACTTCGCGCGAAGCGGGTTTATTCATGATCCGGACTCCGAATGAAGGCTGACGGGGGAATCTAGGGGTTCCGTTACCCGTCGAGCACTATTAAAGTGATATCACTTTAATATAGACTTTTGTAGGAATCAAGGTCTTTGACTTCACTCTCTTGGATTCAGAAGGCCAAGACGGCAAGACGCCAAACCCCACTTCGGATGAATGGGGCTTTTGCTGCGCTCGGTCAGGGCCTGTCCAGCCCGGCAGGTCCCCTGCACGCGTTGCGCATGCGTATGCAAGAGAAGGCCAGTGAAGACGCGGCGACGGCCTGAGCCAAGTCAC
Source organism: Rhodospirillales bacterium (assembly GCA_903970305.1). Classification (GTDB taxonomy): domain Bacteria; phylum Pseudomonadota; class Gammaproteobacteria; order Burkholderiales; family Burkholderiaceae_D; genus BOG-994. The sequence continues at coordinate 16,763 of CAJCID010000327.1, forward strand.
GCAAATCGGGCAGGACCCGTAGTTCGACGCCCAAAGCCACGATTTCGGCCAGGGGATGCTCGATCCGGTGCTGCACAATTGGACGGACCGTCGAGCGCGAGACGAAGTATCCGGCGACCGGATCGATGAGACTGAAGTCCTGAGGTGCAAATCCGTAGACCCACAATGTGGCGTTAGAAGCCGCAGAAAACCAAGCGGACTCGATGGCCACGACGTGGTGGAAGTGAGCTTGCGTACCCAGAAAGAGTCTGCGGTCGGCAGCGCTCGAATCGGGCAGTACATGAAACGCTACGCGTGGACAGTCACGCGGTACGAGATAGTTCGGCAGGTGGGGTGGATCGATCGCCCAGACCAGCGGATCTCGACCCTCACTGCTCTTAGCGGCGGGCACTCGCGGGACGAACACGCCAATGTCAGCGCGTTCGCTGACGTGCCAGACGGTGGGGCTGGCCGCGCTGGTGAAGCGATTCTCCCTCGTTGCGGCGGCGTCGCGCGGGTGCGGGGCTGCTCTCAGGTTGCGAATGGATCACTCACCGTTAGTCGCAGGAAGGCCTTTTAGTGGGGATTCCTGGCCTGCGACCCGCGCACAAGCATCGTTGCAGCAGCCGTTGCAGCGGTAGCGTGCCGCGGCTTTTCGGGGCCAGAGCAGGAAACCAGGCGCGAAAGGCCCCTGGTTAGCGCCTTCTAGCTGCCGCGCGTGATGGGAATCTCAACCCGGTCCGCCGCGTTCGGAATGGATAAGTGCTTGGCGAGCTCCAGCTTGGCGATCGCATTGCGATGGACTTCATCCGGACCGTCGGCGAGCCGCAAAGTACGCGAACTGGCGTACATGTGGGCGAGCGGAAAGTCATCGCAGACGCCCCCGCCGCCATGAGCCTGGATCGCCCAATCGACGACCTGGCAGGCCATGCTGGGCGCAATCACCTTGATCATCGCGATCTCTGTGCGGGCGACCTTGTTGCCGACCGTATCCATCATGTACGCGGCTTTCAGCGTGAGCAGCCGGGCCTGATCGATCATGCAGCGCGCTTGCGCAATCCGCTCCTGTGTCACGGTCTGCTCACCGATCTTCTTGCCGAAGGCCACGCGCTCCAGGGAGCGCTTGCACATCAGCTCCAGCGCGCGTTCGGCCACACCGATGAGGCGCATACAGTGATGAATTCGGCCGGGTCCGAGTCGTCCCTGAGCGATTTCGAATCCGCGCCCCTCACCCAGGAGAATATTGCCGAGCGGGATCCTGACGTCCTTCAGATCCACCTCCATGTGACCGTGGGGGGCATCGTCGTAGCCGAACACGCTCAAGGGACGTAGCACCTTCACGCCGGGCGCGTTTGCCGGGACAACGACCATCGATTGCTGCTCGTGGCGTCCAGCCTCTGGATTGGTCTTGCCCATGACGATGTACACCGCGCAGCGCGGATCTCCCGCACCCGAAGACCACCACTTGCGACCGTTGATCACATACTGATCGCCTTGGCGCTCGATCTGACACTGGATATTGGTCGCGTCCGAGGAGGCGACGGCGGGCTCGGTCATGAGGAAGGCTGAGCGGATCTCCCCTTTCAGGAGAGGGTCGAGCCAGGTGCGTTTGATGTCCTCCGAGCCGTAGCGCTCGAGAGTCTCCATGTTCCCCGTGTCGGGGGCCGAACAGTTGAACACCTCAGGGGACCAGTTGACGCGGCCCATGATCTCGCAAAGCGGCGCGTATTCGAGGTTGGTGAGGCCCTCCGGTACGCGCTTGGAAAACGGCAGGAACAGGTTCCATAACCCTGCCTTGCGGGCCAGGGGCTTTAACTCCTCGACGATCTTGGTCGGAATCCAGGCATTACCCTTGGCGCGGTTGGCGGCGATTTCGGCATGGAATTGATGCTCATTCGGGTAGACGTGCTCGTTCATGAAGGCGACGAGGCGGCCACGCAGCTCTTCGACCTTGGGGGTGTAGTCAAAATTCATGTTGATTTTCCTTAATACGGGTTCAGGGCGTAACGACGATCTTGCCGGTCACCTTGCGTTCCAGTACCGCATTGAGCGCCTGGGCGATCTCATCAAAGCGATAGCTCGCCGAGACCAGCGGCTTGAGTCGACCTTGATGCAATAACTCCATCAGTTCCTCGAGATCCCGCGCACTCGCCTTGGGCTCGCGGCGCACGAAGTCGCCCCAGAAGACGCCGACAATCGAGCAGCCCTTCAGCAAGGTGAGGTTCAAGGGAATGCTCGGGATCTGGCCGTTGGCAAAGCCGACGACGAGAAACCGGCCGCGCCAGGCCATCGAGCGCAATGCGGGTTCGCTATAGCCTCCCCCGACCGGATCGTAGATGACGTCTACGCCGCGGCCCTCAGTGAGTGCCTTCAGGCGCTCACGCAGGTCCTCGCTGGCATAGTTGATGACGGCATCGGCGCCATGTTCGGTGCATACGGCGAGCTTTTCTGGGCTGGACGCAGCAGCGATGACCTTGGCGCCTAGGGCCTTGCCAATCTCGACTGCGGCCAGTCCCACGCCACCCGCTGCTCCGAGTACGAGCAACGTCTCACCGGCCTTCAGGGTGGCCCGATCCTTCAGCGCGTGGTACGACGTCCCGTAGGTCATGACGAAGGATGCGGCGATCTCGAAGGACATGCCGCTTGGGATCGGCAAGAGCCGGCTCGCGTCGGCGAGCACCTCCTCGGCGAACGAACCATGTCCTGTGAAGGCGATGACCTTCTGACCGGGGGCAAATCCGGTCACCCCTGCGCCGACCCGTAAGACGGTGCCCGCGGCCTCGCCTCCGGGAGAGAAGGGTAGGGGAGGTTTGAACTGGTACTTGTTTTGAATGATCAGCGTATCGGGGAAATTGACCCCTGCGGCCACGACTTTCACCACGACCTGACCGGGACCGGGTTCCAGCGAGGCGATGTCCTCTACAACCAGCGACTCAGGTGGGCCATAGGCCTTGCACAGCACTGCTCTCATCGGTCGTCTCCTCGGTGGCTGGCGCCCGGGTTGGCTCGCGACGGCCAAGATCGGGCGAGTTCCCACGCACTTGTGTACGGAAACATTATACTGCGGCCTCGCGCACCCTCGCAGAACAATTTTTCGCCCATCCTTCGTCCATCTCTTGGCTTAGCCTCCCCTCTTGGGGGCGGGGCCGCCTGACACACTCAAGTCAGACGCATTCCCGGAATCGCGCCGCGATCGAGTTCGAGGAGGTAGAGTCCAGGTCCTGCCGGACCGCTGGCCGCGAGCACCATTCCTTCGCTGGTGCCGAACTTCATCTTGCGCGGTGCCAGGTTGGCGACGACGACCGTCAAGCGTCCGACCAGATCTTCCGCCTGGTAGGCGGAACGGATCCCAGAGAACACAGTCCGATGGCGGCCCTCGCCCAAATCGAGGGTGAGTTGCAGGAGTTTCTCGGAACCTTCCACGGCGCTCGCGGCGACAACGCGCGCGACACGCAGATCGATCTTGGCGAACTCGTCGATCGTGATCTGGGGCCCGATCGCCTCAATCGCGTTGGCCGCAGCGCCAGCCGGGACGGCGCCACTGGCCTCCACGGGCGCAGGTGGCTCGATGAGGGCGTCGATCTGCTTGGCCTCGACGCGGGACAACAGGTGCTCGTAGGGATGGATGCGAGTCAGCATTGCCCGGCTCGTCCAGACGAGCGGACCGGTGCCGAGGAACGCCTCGGCACGGCTGGCCAATGCTATTTCGCAAGCGCATCCCTGATCCCAAATTGGTTTGACGAGGTTGACTGAGCGCAACCACGGAGGGTCTTTCCGATGA
>CAJCID010000328.1 GCA_903970305.1 Rhodospirillales bacterium
CTTGACCCTCGAGCGCGCCGCCCGCAGCGTCACGATCCATGAGATCAAGGCCGAGCGCCTCGCGGGCGCGTGCTTCACGCTTTCTGTGCTCTGCTCCAAAGGCACCTATGTCCGCACACTTGCCGAGGACATCGGGCGCGCGCTTGGGACCGGTGCCCATCTGGCGGCGCTGCGCCGGGTTGGCGTGGGGAGTTTACGCATCGACGAGGCCATCACGCTCGAGGCTCTGGAAGCACTGGATGGCCCGGCGCGACTGGAGCGGCTCCTGCCGGTCGACACGCTCGTGCAATCTCTGCCCCGCGTGGTGCTCGAGGCGGAGCTGGTTGGCCGCTTCCAAAACGGCCAGACGGTGTCCGTGGAGGACTGCTTGCCGTCGCCCCGCGTGCGCGTCTACGGACAGTCCGAGGCGGCTCTCCGGTTTCTTGGCGTGGCTGAAATCCGCGAGCCCGGCTGGCTTAAGCCCCACCGGCTCATCGCGAGCGGTCTTTAAGCTGCAACACGAGGCGGGCATTCTTGCAACGCTTCCCGCCAAACTGAAGCGCTCCTGTTATAATGGATAGTTTGAGGTTCGATCATTTCGACGGGTGCCGGGCCTTCTGGGCCACTTTCGGGCCCTCTGGCCGCGGTTTCGACCCCGACCTATCGAACCGCCGCCCGTCGTGCGGTTGGACACCCTTCTCCGTTTACTCTAAAGCGAGCCACGCATGCGCCGCGCCCTTCGCAACATCGCCATCATCGCCCACGTCGATCACGGCAAGACGACCCTCGTGGACCAGTTGCTGCGCCAATCAGGCACCTTCCGGCAGAACCAACAGATCGCCGAGCGGGTGATGGACAGCAATGATCTCGAAAAGGAACGCGGCATCACGATCCTGGCGAAGAACTGCGCGGTCGAGTACGAAGGCACCCATATCAATATCGTCGACACTCCCGGGCATGCCGACTTTGGCGGCGAGGTCGAGCGCGTCTTGTCGATGGTCGATGGCGTCTTGCTGCTCGTCGATGCCGTCGAGGGGCCGATGCCCCAGACGCGCTTCGTGACACGCAAGGCACTCGCCCAGGGTTTAAAGCCCATCGTCGTGGTCAACAAGGTGGACCGTCCGGGCGCGCGGCTGGACTATGTGATCAATGCGACCTTTGACCTGTTCGACAAGCTGGGCGCAACGGAGGAGCAGCTGGATTTTCCCGTGGTCTTTGCCTCGGCCCTAAACGGCTATGCGATGCTCGATCCGAAACATCCGGGAAGCGACATGCGCGCCCTCTTTGAAGCCATCATCCAGCACGTTCCGGTGCGTGATGACAACTCCGACGGGCCCTTGCAGCTGCAGATCTCCTCGCTCGACTATTCCAGCTACGTGGGCAAGATCGGTATCGGCCGGATTTCGCGCGGCCGCGTTCGGCCTTTGCAGGACGTGATTGTGTTGAACGGTCCGGGGTCCACGCCGATCAAGGCCCGGATCAATCAGGTCCTGACCTTCCGCGGTCTGGATCGTGAACTGGCTGAGGTTGCCGAGGCGGGCGACATCGTCCTTGTGAACGGCATCGAGGACATCAGCATCGGCGCGACCTTGTGCGCCCCGGATCATCCGGACGCGCTGCCGCTCCTGCGCGTGGACGAGCCGACGCTCACGATGAACTTCTGCGTGAACACCTCGCCGCTTGCCGGACGCGAGGGCAAGTTCATCACGAGCCGCCAGATCCGCGAACGCCTGATGCGGGAGTTGAAGTCGAACGTCGCCTTGAAGGTTGCCGAGACGGGCGACGAGACCGTTTTCGAAGTCTCCGGACGGGGTGAATTGCATCTGACGATCCTGCTTGAGAACATGCGCCGCGAAGGATACGAGCTCGCCGTGTCGCGCCCGCGCGTGGTGTTAAAAGAGGTCAACGGTGAGAAGTACGAGCCCTTCGAACTGCTCACGGTCGATGTCGAGGAGACCCACCAGGGCGCCGTGATGGAGGAACTGGGGCGGCGCCGCGCCGATCTGCAGGACATGCAACCGGACGGCAAGGGTCGCGTCCGGCTGGAATACCGTATTCCGGCACGTGGACTCATCGGACTGCAATCCGAGTTCATGACGCTCACCCGCGGTACCGGTCTTGCGAATCACATTTTTGATGAATACGCGCCCATCAAGGGCGGCGAGATGGCCGAGCGGCGCAACGGGGTTCTGATCAGCCAAGATGATGGCGAGGCGGTGGCCTACGCCCTCTGGAAGCTGCAGGATCGGGGCCGGATGTTCACCGTGCCGGGCGATCCGGTCTACGAGGGGATGATCATCGGCATCCATAGCCGCGATAACGACCTGGTCGTCAATCCGATCAAGGGCAAGCAGCTCACCAATGTGCGCGCTTCGGGAACCGACGAGGCAGTACGGCTGGTACCCCCGATCCAGATCACGCTCGAGTATGCGGTGGAATTCATCGCCGATGACGAACTCGTCGAGATCACGCCGCAAAGCATTCGTCTGCGCAAGCGGCATCTGAAGGAACACGAGCGCAAGCGCGCCATGCGCGAAGCCGCCTAGGAATCGCTTGCGAATGAGCGCGTCGGCTCTCGCCGGCCGCAGGCACGCGCAGGCGGTGGGCTGGCTGGTGCTCGCGACCTTGATGTGGAGCATGGCCGGGGCGGTCACCCGCCACCTCGAGCGTCCTGAAGGTCCCTCGATCACCTTCTGGCGCAGCGTCTTCGCCGGGCTGACCGTTTTGGTCTACCTCGCCCAAAACCGGGCGCACCACCTGCGCAAGTTCTGGTCGTCAGCCCCGCTGACGCTGGCCTCGGGCCTCATGTGGTGTGCGATGTTTTGCTGCTTCATGTTCGCGCTCTCCAAGACGACGGTGGCCAATACGCTCGTGGTCTATAGTCTCTCGCCGCTATTGACCGCACTCCTTGCGGCCTTGGTGCTGGGTAGCGCAATCGAGGCCCGGACATGGTGGGCGATCGCCGTCGTGAGCGCGGGTTTGATGGGCATGTTTGCGGGCAGCTTCGATCCGCAAGAGATGGCCGGAGTGTGGATCGCGCTGGGCGTCCCGCTCGCTTCGGCGATCAACCTGGTGCTGATGAAAAAAGTGGGCCGCGACGTCGAGTTCGTGCCGGCCATCCTGATCGGCTGCGTGCTCTCGGCCATCGTCACGGGCCCGTTTGCGACGCCCTTGCGCACCTCGCCACACGATCTGGCATTGCTCGCGCTCCTAGGTGTCTTTCAGCTCGGCGTGCCTTGCATCCTGATGCTGCGCGCCGTGCCTTACCTGTCGGCGCCCGAGACGTCTTTGCTGGATCTCTTGGAGATTGTCTTCGGGGTCTTCTGGGCCTGGTTGGCCGCAGGCGAGATCCCGGCCATGACGACGCTCGTGGGCGGCTCGGTGGTCTTGGGGGGGCTTGTCTTACACGAGCTCGCCGTCCTCAGGCTACCCGAGCCTGCGCGTCGTTAGGAGTGTTCTTCGGGTCGGGTTGGCGGCAGGGCAGGGCGCCGGCGTCGGGCGCGCCATTCGTTCACGCCGGCCGCCAAGACACACAAGATGATGAGGCCCGCCCAAAAGAGCATGCCGTCTTGTCCTGCCGCGCTACCCCATTGCACGTAGGTGTAGATGAGTCCGGCCAAACCATAGAGGCCAAGCAGACCCAATATTGCCGTAAGCCAGTTCATTCTCAAATTCGCTCAGATGCCATCTCGAATAGACTATAACCAAATTCTTCCGGCCTGTCGCACGACGCGCCGTCCGGTATGCGAGCCCCTTTGAAGTCCCAGCCCATGGATCATCGCTTTTGCGTTGCACCGCTCATGGATTGGACCGATCGGCATTGCCGTTACTTCCATCGGTTGATCGCGCCTGGCATCCTGCTCTATACGGAAATGGTTGCGGCGCAGGCCTTAATCCACGGCGACGTCGCGCGCCATCTTGACTTCGATGCCAGGGAGCATCCGGTGGCGCTGCAGCTCGGTGGAAGCGAGCCTAGTGAGCTTGCGATGGCGGCGCGGTTGGGCGAGCGCTGGGGTTACGATGAAATCAACCTGAACTGTGGCTGCCCCTCCGAGCGCGTGCAGCGCGGCTCTTTCGGCGCGTGCCTCATGGCTGAGCCCGAACTCGTCGCACGCTGCGTGGACGCGATGCGCGAGGCCGTGACCCTGCCGGTGACGGTCAAGCACCGCATCGGGATCGATCGCCACGAAGATTACGGCTTCATGCGTGACTTTGTGGGCACGCTCGCACAGGCGGGCTGCCAGACCTTCATCGTGCACGCCCGCAACGCGTGGCTGAAGGGACTTTCTCCCAAGGAGAACCGTGAGGTCCCGCCGCTACGCTACGACCTCGTGTTCCGGCTCAAGCGCGAGTTTCCGGAGCTCGAGATCGTGCTCAATGGCGGGATCACCTCGTTTGACGAGGTGGATCGGATCTTGCGCGAGCTCGACGGTGTCATGTGGGGCAGGGAGGCGTATCACAATCCGTACAAGCTGGCCCAGGTCGGCTCGCGCGTCTACGGTCGGACGTCGGCTCCGCGCTCCCGCTCGGAGATCGTGTCCTTGATGGTCGACTATTGCCGGCGCTATCTGGCAGAGGACCAGAGACCTGGCCCACAGCTACGCCACGTGGTGCGCCACATGCTCGGCCTCTACACAGGATGCCCGGGCGCGCGCACCTGGCGCCGCACGCTAAGCGATCCACGCAGGCTCGCCCAAAACGATGTGGCCTTGCTCGAGGAGGCCCATCGGGAGGTCTCTGAGGCCATCCTAGCCAGCGGGTTTGCGGAGAGCGCCTGAGGAAGGCGCCCCACAGAACGCGCCGACGGAACGCGCCGACAGAACGCACCGACAGAACGCACCGACAGAACGCGCCCAACTTGCCCCTAGAGCACCTTGTCGGGATTCATGATGCCCAAGGGATCCAGGGCGGTCTTGATGACGCGCATCAAAGCCAGGTCGCCAGGCGATTTGTAGCGCCGGATGTCCTGGCGCTTGAGTTGGCCCAAACCATGTTCGGCACTGATTGATCCGCCCTCGGCGTCCACGGCGTCGTAGACGAGCCGATTGATGGCGGCTTGTTGACCAAGAAAGTCTGCCGGTACCTGTCCCGGGGCGGGCGAGACGTTGTAATGCAGATTGCCATCGCCCAGATGACCGAAGTTGATCATGCGTACGCCGGGAAACGCGGCAGCCAATGCGGCGTCGGTGGACTCGATGAACGCAGCGATCCGCCCGATCGGAATCGAGATGTCGTGCTTGATGTTCTGGCCCTCGGCCGCCTGGGCTTCAGAGATCAATTCGCGCAGGCTCCAGAGCGCGCGCGACTGTTCGATGCTTTGCGCGACCACCGCATCTTCGATCAGGCCCGCCTCGAGGCTATCCTCGAGAAGGCCTTCGAAGAGCCTCGTCGCATGGGCCGCGTTCTCGTGATCCGAGATCTCCAGCAAGACGCCGTAGGGCGTGCGCACACCCAGGGGATAACGGTTGCCCGGATAGTGCTTCTCGACCAGTTCAAGAGCCGCCTCGCAGACCAATTCGAACGCGGTCAGGGTCGAGCCACACGCCGCCTGGGCGCGTTCGAGCAGCGCAAGTGCCGCCTGCGGCGTGCGCACGGCGGCAAAGCCCGTCACCTGCGCCTTGGGCAGTGGAAAAAGCTTCATCACAGCGGCCGTGATGATGCCCAGAGTCCCCTCGGCCCCGATGAACAAGTCGCGCAGGTCATAGCCGGTATTGTCCTTGCGCAGGCCCAGAAGTCTGCCGTCGCGGCTGCCGATGACCTGTCCGTCTGGTGTGACGGCTTCGATGGCCAGGCACAGCTCGCGCGCATTACCGTAGCGCAAGACCGCCGTGCCGCCGGCATTGGTCGACAGATTGCCCCCCAGGGTGCAACTGCCTTCCGAGGCAAGACTCAAGGGATAGAGGCGCTGGGCGGCACGCGCGGCGTCCTGCAATGTGGCGAGCACGACGCCGGCCTCGGCGGTGATGGTATTGCCGAGTGCGTCCAAGGCACGAATCCGGTTCATGCGCCCCAGATGGAGGAGCACGGCGGCACCGCTTCCATCCGGGGTCGCACCGCCCACGAGACCCGTGTTCCCGCCCTGGGGCACAATGGGGATGCGGTGCTGGTGGCAAAGACGTACGATCGCGGCGACTTCAGCCGTGGAGGCCGGGCGCAGCAAGGCCTGCGCGCGACCGGTGTAGCGCTGCCGCCAGTCGGTCAGATGGGGCGCGAGATCGCCTGGATCCGTGCTGAGACCGGCCGTGCCGACGATGGCGGCGAAGGCTTCCGCGAGTTGCGCTGTAAGGGGCATCGGCATCACTCCGGTGGGAAGGCCGCGGCGCGGCGCGCGCGAGCCTCGCGCTTGATCGGATAAAGATAGGCCAAGACGCAGACAAAGTAGACGAGGGCCAGAGCGATCTCGATGAGCGCCCAGATCACAGCGGGGCCGTGCGCGGTCGTCGCGCTGATGAGCCCTTCGGCAAAATAGAGCAGGATCAGCATGGACGACCACTGCAGGGTGTAGACGCGGGCACGGATCGTCCCGGGTAGGGCAAGAACGAGCGGCACGACCTTCATCACCAGCCAGCTACCATGGGGCCGCAGGGGCGCAAGCCAGAGCTCGACGGCGATGCCGAGCGCCACCAGTCCGATGAGGCTTGCCACGGCCAGGCCGTGCAGAAGTCGCGCCTTCACGGTCGGGCCAGCTGGACTGCGATCAACCCCAGGCGCCGTCCAAGAGCGACAGCCAGGCGCTGTTCGGCTTCCTGCAAGGGTCGATTGGCGTCGGGACCTGCGACATGGCTTGCCCCATAGGGCGTGCCTCCGGCCGGGGTCGTCATCAGGTCCGTCTCGCTGTAGGGCAGGCCCACGAGCAGCATGCCGTGATGCAAGAGCGGCAGCATCATGGAGATGAGCGTCGCCTCCTGGCCGCCGTGCAGACTTCCCGTGGAGGTGAAGACGCAGGCGGGCTTGCCCGCAAGCGCCCCTGCGAACCACTGTGCTCCGGTGGAATCCAGGAAGTGCTTCATGGGCGCTGCCATGTTGCCAAAGCGGGTCGGTGAACCCAGTGCGAGACCGGCGCACTCTTCCAGGTCGGCCAGTTCGACATAGGGCGCGCCTGTTGCAGGGATGTCCGGTTCAAGCGGCTGGACGACGGTGGTCACGGGGGGCACGCAACGTAAGCGCGCCTGCGCTCCGGCGACGCCGTCGATACCTTGCGCGATGCGCTCGGCAAGCTTGCGGGTGGCGCCGTGTCGGCTATAGAAGAGGACGAGGATGTCGAGCATGGTGGGGACCGCGAGACGGGACAGGTATTATAGGGCGCCATGCACAAGCCACCGCGACGCTCACCCGCTACCTATTTACTTGACAGCTGGCGTACGGTCCAGCAGGTGGCGCGCTTTGCCGTGCAGCGCGCCGGTGAGGAACGGATCGCCCAGGTTGCGGGAAGCCTCACCTTCACCACGGTCTTGTCGGTCGTGCCCCTTCTCACGATCTTCTTCGCGGTCTTAAGCGCGCTGCCGATCTTTGAACAGATGCAAGATGGCCTGCGCCACTTGTTGCTGCAAAACCTGATGCCGACCAGCGTGTCGGACTCGATTTTTCGGTACCTGAACCAGTTCGTGGCGAAATCCCGGGGCTTGACGTTGATTGGCCTGTCGTTTTTGGCGGTGACCGCGGTCTCGACGATGCTGACCATCGATCGCGCGCTGAACACGATCTGGCGCGTGCGGCGTGCGCGGCCCTTGTACCAGAGAGTGCTGGTCTACTGGGCGGTTCTGACGATCGGCCCGGTCCTCCTCGGGGTGAGTCTGTCGCTCAGCTCCTACGTCGCTTCGGCCTCGGCCGGATTCGTGAACCAGCCGAGCCCGCCGGTTGCGTTCGTCATCGCTGTCGTACCGCTCTTGGCGCTGACCCTGGCCTATGCCGGTCTGTACTTTTACGTTCCCAATCGTTCGGTGGCCTGGCGCGACGCGTTCATCGGCGGGCTGGCCGGTGCCATCGCCTTTGAAGTGGCCAAGCGCGGCTTTGCGATCTACATCGCCCGCTTTCCGAGCTATGCGGCAATCTACGGCGCCTTGGCAGCCCTACCCATTTTCTTGCTCTGGGTCTATGTCAGCTGGTTCATCACCCTGGCCGGCGCGGCCATTGCCGCCTCGTTACCGACGCTGCACGATCGACGCTGGAACTGGGCTTCTGCGCCTGGCCAGGATTTCGCCGATGCGCTGCGCGTCATCAGGGCATTAAATGGCGCGCGCCAGCGTCCCTTGCCGGGTCTTACGGCCCGCGAACTCGCTGGACTGGCGCGCCTTGACGTCGATTCGACCGAGGCGATCTTGGTCAAGCTCGAGACCAATGCGATTGTGATCCGCGTGCGCACCCAGAGCGTCGCCGTCAAGTCGCGCAGCTTGGAGCAAGACCATTGGATGTTCACGGCCGATGCCGCGCGGATTTCGGTCGGCAAACTGTTTAGCCTGTTCGCCTTCGACGGACCGACGAGCGCCGAGATCGGCTTCGCGCGCGATGATCCGTTGCGCCAGATTGTCGCGGACACGCCCCACGCGACGCTCGAGCTCTCGCTCGCCGAGATCCTCTAGCCAACCCTTTCTTCTGGGTTGCCCGCAACGCTTGGCGCACGTGCTGCGCTTGGCCTTGGCAGCGATCGAACTAGCGGCCGATACCGGCCACAAGTGCTGCCGCACCGAGCATGAGCCCTCCCGCCAGGCGTTCGGTCCAGCGCAGAAAGCCAGGCTTCGCAGCGAGACTTCGGGCCCGCCCGGCCAGATAGCCGTAGCCTGCGAGGATCACGAATTCGGGCAGAACCGATCCCGCCAGAAGCCAGATCATCTGCGGACCAATGGGGGCGCCTGGATCGATGAACTGGGGCAGGATCGCGAGGAAAAAGAGGAGGTTCTTGGGATTACCCAACTGCAGCACGAGTCCCACACGATAGAGCTCGAGCGGGGAGCGTTGCCCCAGACTAGGACTGGTGCTGAGGCTGAATGCCGAGGGCTTGCCGCAGATCGCCATCAAGCCCAGGTAGACGAGATAGAAGGCGCCGAAGAGACGCACGACTTCGAAGAGTTGAACCGATCCGGCAAGAAGGGATCCGAGGCCCGATGCGCAGACGGCAAAGTAGAGCATGTTCGCGCTTAAGATGCCCAACGTTGCAAAGAGTGCGCGCCGGGCTCCCTGCGTCAAGGCGCTCGCCACCACCAAAAGCACGGCCGGGCCGGGCGAGAGCGACAAGGCGCTCTCGGTGGCAACGTACAACAGAAAGCGCTCACCGACCATCGGCGCTTACGCCGGCACCCTGGCCACGAACCGCTTGAGCGCCTCGAGCACTGCGTCAGGCGCCTCGGCCATCAACGCGTGGCCGGCCTTCTCGATCGTGACGAGTTCGTGGCGCGGCAGGCGCGCGGCCAGAGCGGCGCCTGCGCGAGCCGGGGTCATCGCATCACGCCCGCCGACGATGACGAGAGCGTCGGCGGCCAGATCCGTCACCGCCCGATCGTTTTGATAGGCGTTACAGGCCGAGAAGTCGATGTGCAGCACTCCGGCTCGCTGGCGCTCCATCAGGCGCAGATTGCTCCAGGGCAGACTAAACCCGGGCCCGGGATGGGAGGGCTTGTGGGAGAAGCCGCCCTCGCGGGTGCTGTGCGACCAGAGATTGATCATGTCCAGCGCGGCCGGTTCATCCTCCGCTGCGGCCCAAAGCAGCGTATCGGAGACCTTCATCGGATAGGCACAGGCCAAAAGTGCCACACCGCGCACGCGCGTGGCCTCTTGGGCCGCGGCTTCCAAAGCGATGAGCGAGCCCATGCTGTGTCCGATGAGGATGGCCCGGCCGACCTCGGCGGCGTCGGCGAGCTTCCAGATCCACTGGGCCTGCTCCTCCACACTCGCCAAGGGCTCCCCGAGACTGCGTCCGTGGCCGGGCAGATCGAAAGCCAGTACATTAAAACCATGGTTGGCGAAGTAGCGCGATTGCAGAATCCACACGCTATGGTCGTGCTGCGCACCGTGAATGAACAGAATCGAAGGCAGCTCCTTGCGCCAGGGTTTGCCGCCCAAATAGGCATAGGCGGTCTGGCCCGCGACGTTCAGTTCCATCTAGCTCGCTCCCTTGGGAGCGGCCTTCGCCGCCGCCTTCAGGCCACGCTCGAGGTCATCGAGCAGGTCGTCTGGATCCTCAAGGCCCACCGACAGGCGTACCGTGCCCTCGCTGATCCCGGCCCCCTTCAGGTCGGCCGCGGAGAGCCGGAAGTGGGTCGTCGACGCCGGATGGATGACGAGCGATTTGGCATCGCCCACGTTGGCCAGATGCGAGAACAGACCCAGCGATTCGACAAAGGCGCGGCCCTGGTTGCGATCGCCCTTCAGCGAGAAGCTCAACACCGCTCCCGCACCGCGCGGCAAAAGGCGCTTGGCGAGTTCGAAGTCCGGATGCTCGGCAAGCTCGGGATAGCTGACCGAGGCGACCATCGGATGGGTGTGGAGAAAGGCCACGACCTTGCGGGTGTTTTCGACATGGCGCGCCATGCGTAAGGGCAGTGTCTCCATGCCCTGGAGGAGTTGAAAGGCGTCATGGGGGCTAAGGCACGCCCCGAAATCGCGCAGACCCTCCCGCCTCGCCCGAAGCGCGAAGGGAGCAACGGTCGACTCCTCGGCGAAGACCATGCCGTGGAAACCCGCGTAGGGCTCCACGAGTTCGGTGAAGTGGCCATTCTGGCGATTTGCGGCGACCCAGTCGAAGCGTCCGGAATCGATGAGCAGGCCCCCGAGCGCCACGCCGTGGCCGCCGAGAAACTTCGTGGCCGAGTGAAACACCAGATCGGCACCGTGCTCGATGGGCCGCAAGAGCCAGGGCGTGGTGAAAGTTGAATCCACCAGCAGCGGCAGTCCCCGTTCATGGGCGATCGCCGAGATCGCCTGGATGTTCAGCACGTCTAGCGCGGGATTGCCCAGGGCTTCGCCAAAGAGCAGCTTGGTCGTGGGGCGGATCGCCAGGCGCCAGGCGTTCAGGTCGCGCGGATCGACGAAGCTGGTCTCGATGCCAAAGCGCGGCAGCGTGTAGGCCAGAAGGTTCTGGGAGCCGCCGTAGAGGGCCCGGCTGGCGACAATGTGGCTGCCTGCGCTACACAAGGTGGCGGCACCAAGATGCAAGGCGGCCTGTCCGCTGGCTGTCGCGAGCGCGCCCACACCCCCCTCGAGCGCGGCGATGCGCTCCTCCAGCACCGCATTGGTGGGGTTCGAGATCCGCGAGTAGACATGGCCTGCCCGCTCCATGTTGAACAATGCGGCCGCATGGTCGCTGTCCTCGAACACAAATGCAGTCGTCGCATAGATGGGCGTCGCCCGGGCACCTGTGGTGGGATCGGGGGCGGCTCCGGCGTGCAGGGTCAAGGTGTCAAACCCCGGGTAGCGGGGTCCTTGGGGTCCCTGGGATCCCTTAGGCGCGGCGGCTTCTCGATCGCGTTTCGTCGTCATGGAGGCTCAGGCAGGACAGGACAAACCCCAAGGTCAGGCCAGGGAGCTGCAAAAGTCGGACAGGAGTGCACAGTGCAAGCGTTGCTAATGTTAGCATTGCACGAAGCGCCCACCTGTGGCGCGCCACGGTCCGTGCCGAAGCGTTTGACCATGAGAGAACTAGACCGTCCCCGCACCGAGCTCTATCCACCGCTGGAAGCACGCGCGGCGGGGATGATGGTGCTTGACGATCTGCACACGATGTACTGGGAGGAGAGCGGCAACCCGCGTGGCGTGCCGGTTCTCTACCTGCACGGTGGCCCAGGCGGCGGCACTTCGCCCAGGGCGCGCCAGTTCTTCGATCCGCAGCACTACCGGATTGTGCTCTTTGATCAGCGCGGAGCAGGCCGCTCGGTCCCTCTGGGCGAGAGCCGGCGCAATTCGACGCCGCTTCTGATCGAGGATATCGAGCGGCTGCGCCGCCACCTGGGTATTGAGAACTGGCTGCTCTTTGGCGGCTCGTGGGGCTCCACGCTCGCCTTGGCCTATGGCCAGGCCCACCCCGAGCGCTGCCTTGGATTTGTGCTGCGCGGCATCTTCTTGTGTCGCGCCGAGGAGGTGTCGTGGTTTCTCTACGGCATCCGGCACATCTTCCCTGAGGCCTGGCGCGAACTGGTGTCCCATGTCCCGCCCGCCGAGCGCGGCCGGCTGGCCGACTGGTTCTACACGGCGCTGCACGACCCGGATCCCGCCATTCACCTGCCGCTCGCGCGCGCCTGGAGCCGCTACGAGGCCTGCTGCTCGGCGTTACGGCCCAATCCGTCCTTGATCGCGCATTTCGAAGAGGACGCTGTGGCGCTGGGCATAGCCCGCCTGGAGACGCACTATTTCGTGCACGGCGGGTTTTTCCCGGAAAACGCCCTGCTCGAGAATCTGGCGCGGGTGCGGCATCTGCCGGCGGTCATCGTCCAGGGGCGCTACGACATGATCTGTCCGATTGCCACGGCCGATGAACTGGTCAGGGCGTGGCCGGGAGCGCAATATGTCGTCGTCGATGACGCCGGTCACTCGGCGTGGGAGACCGGGATCACCCAGGCGCTCGTCATGGCCTGCGAAAAAATGAAAACGCTTCGGGACCGCTAGTTTCGGGCCGATCCGTTTTTGGGGACTGGAAGAGTGCCCTTAAGGGGCAATAGGAGGTCATGATGTTGGTCAGTGAGATTTTGAGGGTCAAGGGCAATACGCTATTCACGGTCACGCCGGAGACGCCCTTGTCCGAGGCCATCGAGACGATGTCCGAGCACGACATCGGCTCACTCGTGGTGATGGACTACGGCGATCTGGTCGGCATGCTGACCTTTCGCGAGATCATCCTGACGCTCGCGCGTCAGAAGGGCCAGATCGGAGCCACGCTCATCCGTGGCGTCATGGACGATCATCCGCTCACCTGCACGCCCAATACCGACCTCATGGAAGTGCGGCGCATGATGCTCGAACGGCATGCCCGCTACCTGCCCGTGATGGACGGTCGAACGCTTCTGGGCGTGATCTCCTTCTACGACGTGGCCAAGGCCGTGCTCGAGGCGCAAAGCTTTGAGAACAAGATGCTCAAGGCCTACATCCGCGATTGGCCCGAGGAAGCGGC
>CAJCID010000329.1 GCA_903970305.1 Rhodospirillales bacterium
CTCGGCCGCCTTGACGGCTCGACGACCAATATCCTGACGGTCGAGGATCCGATCGAGTACGAGCTGCCCGGTATCGGGCAGACCCAGGTCAACGCGCGCATCGGCATGAGTTTTGGTGCTGCGCTGCGTGCCATCCTGCGCCAGGACCCGGACGTGATCATGATCGGCGAGATCCGCGATCTGGAGACCGCGCAGATCGCGGTTCAGGCCAGCCTGACCGGACATCTGGTGCTCGCGACGCTGCACACGAACGATGCTGTCTCGGCCGTCACGCGCCTCGCCGACATGGGCGTCGAGCCCTTCCTCTTGGCGTCAAGCCTGCTCGGCGTCGCAGCCCAAAGACTGGTCCGTAAACTCTGCCCGCATTGCAAGACGGGAACCTCGGGCGACTATCGGCCGGTGGGGTGTGCCCAATGCAGTCACACGGGCTATCTTGGGCGCACCGGCGTCTACGAGCTGCTCGTGATCGACGAGTCCCTAAGGGGCTTGATCCACGACCAGCGCGGTGAACCGGTGCTGCGCGAGGCCGCGCGGGCCGGGGGCATGCGCAATCTGCGCGACGACGGCGAGCGCTGGATCGCCGAGGGTTTGACCTCTCGCGAGGAAGTCGTGCGCGTCTCGCGCGACTGACTCTTTTGAGGACGGATCCAGTGCAATGAGAGCCGGCCGGATCGTGCAGCAGCGTTGGCCTGGCGGGAGCGCCACGTGACCGCCTTTCGCTTCGAGGCAGCCGATGCCCAAGGTGTGGTCCAGTCGGGTGTCCTGCAGGCCGACAGCCCGAAAAGTGCCCGCTCGACCCTGCGCAAGCGCGGCTTGATGCCACTCGCTGTCGAAGCGCTCGCCTCGGCCGACGACCGCCTGCCGGAGAGCCTGCCGCGCAGCGCCTCGGGTCTGCAGGCCCCTGCGGCGCCGCGCACGCGCCTGTCCTGGCGCTCGCGGCTGCCCGCCCAGGAGCGGGGCATGGTGTGGCGCCAGCTGGCAAGCATGGTCGTGGCAGGCCTGCCGCTCGCCCAGGCGCTCCTTGCAGCCCAGGAGGAGTCCGAGCGCGTCTCGGTGCGCGACGTGCTTGCGGCCGTGCGCGGAGACGTCCTGGGGGGGCAGCCCTTCGCCTCGGCACTCGCGCGTCATCCGCGCGAGTTTCCCGAGCTCGATCGGGCACTCGTCGCCGCGGGCGAGCAGTCGGGTGATCTGGGGGCTGTCCTCGAACGGCTCGCCGATCACGTCGAGCGTCGCGAGGCGCTCCTTGCGAAAGTCCGACTCGCCTTCGCCTATCCGTTGATCGTGAGCTTCATCGCACTGGCCGTCATCACGGGGCTCTTGACCTATGTCGTGCCGCAGATCGTGCGCGTCTTCAATCAGACCCACCAGCAGCTGCCGCTCTTGACCCGGGTCATGATCTGGGTCTCGGAACTGCTGCGCGAGCGGGGTTGGCTCATCCTCATCGGATTGGTGGTTGTCGGTTTCCTGGTCAGGCTGGCCTACGCCCGCCCGCCGGTGCGCCGGGCCTGGCACGCCCAGCTCTTGGGCCTGCCGATCGTGGGCCCGATCGTCCGGCGCACGAACACCGTGCGTTTTGCCGATACCATGGCGATCCTCGGTAGCGCAGGAGTACCCATCTTAAGAGCGCTCCAGGCCTCGCGCGACACGATGGACAACATGGTGATGAAAGACCAGGTGACTGACGCCATCAACCGCGTCAGGGAAGGGGTGCCGCTGTCGCGCGCCTTGACGGTACCGCAGACGAGCAAGAGCGGCTTCTCCTCGGTCCTCATCAACCTGATCGCGAGCGGAGAGAGCACCGGCAAGCTGCCGATGATGCTCGAACGTGCAGCCCAGGGTCAGGCCGACGAACTCGAGCGCCGCACGATGCTCTTGACGAGCCTACTCGAGCCGATTCTCGTCTTGACGATGGGCGGGATGGTGCTCCTGATCGTGCTGGCGATTCTTCTGCCGATCATCGAGATCAATCAGCTCGTGCACTAAAGAGACCCGTTGCCGCGCCGCTGCGCTCCTCATAAGAGGCTTTCGCTGATGAAGGGAAAGACGAAGAGCAACTGGAGTTTGGTGGCGAAGTCGACCTCCGGTTCGCTCTCGTAGATCTTCTCTGTACCGTCATGGGAGGCAACCCATTGCAGCTGGTCGCCCGGCTCGATGAGTCGAAGGCGATAGCTTCCCACCGAGACCACACGGTCGGCCAGTCCCAGCACGTCTTTTGCAAGCTCTGGAGAGTCCACGAGCAGTCCCAGCTCCGTATTCAGGCGCGCCGAGCGCAAATCCATGTTCATCGATCCGACAAAGGTCACGCGGCGGTCGAAGATGATGAGCTTCGAGTGTGAGCGTCCGACCGATGAGTGCAGGGCCGCGCCGATCAGGGGATCTTTTTTCAACTGGCGCGAATCGGTCTCAAAGAGATCAACACCCATCTTCAGCATCTCCACCCGGTACCGGCCGTACGCCGCACTCGCAAATGGCTCGTCATTGGAGGCAAGGGAGTTGGTCACGACTTCGACATGCACGCCGTGCTCGCGCGCTGTGCGCAGGCTCGCCATCCCCGGCGCTCCCGGGATGAAGTAGGGCGAGCCGATCACGAGGTCGGAACGGGCGGCTGCGATCGCCTTGGTCACCCGGGCGGTCACGGTCGTCTCGTCATCCCCGCTCTCGGCCCGACCGGTCACTTTCTCAGGGTCGTCTGAGAAGACCTCGATCTGCCCGGAATACATTTTGAGCGGGGCACTGCCGAACTCGGCACTGACTGGCAGGAAACCCAGAAGATCGGGTTGATCGGGCGGGGGCGTGGGGTACGCCGCGAGCGCATCACTCGTCAATTTTTCAAAGGCAGCGCGCAGGGCCGCGGGTGGATCGGCACTTTTTTCAAGGGCCAGCAACGGATAGACGCGCCGGCTATTCCAATAGCGGTCGAAGATCGCCGCCATTTGCGGCACGGCCGCCCCGGCGATGAGCAGGTCGAAGTCGACGAAATTGCCCTCTTTGTTGCTGAAGAAATATTCGTCGGCGATATTTCGGCCCCCTGCCACCGCGAACGCACCATCGGCGATGAACATCTTGTTGTGCATCCGATGATTGACGCGAGCGAAGTCGTCCAAGGCAAACGTCCAGCGGGTGAGCGCAAACGCCCGACCGGCCGGGAAGGGATTGAAGAGCCGGACCTCGACATTGGGATACGCCGCCAGCTGCACCAGCATCTGGTCACTATCGGCGGTGTAGAGGTCGTCCACCAGGATGCGCACGCGCACACCCCGCGCTGCCGCATCGCGTACCGTGCGCAACAGCGTGTGTCCGGTCACATCATTCTGTAAGAGGTAGTACTGGAGATCCAGGCTCTTTTGCGCGTGGCGCGCGAGCGTGAGACGTGCATCCATCGAGTAGGCGCTTAGCTCCAAGGGTCGAAACGCAGAGCTCGCGCTCTTGGGCACACTTTGCGTCGCAATCCGGCCGAGCTCTTCCTGCGCACTGAGCGGAATCGCCGCGCTCGCCTCGCGCGGCACCTCTGAAGGAAGCGTCGCGCAACCTGCGAAGAGACCCGTCAAAGCGGCCCAGGCGAGCACACGGAAGGGGTGCGTGGGCATGGGCGTGCAAGAGAGCCCCGATCCCTGGCGCATCGGCAAGCCCTGCAGCGCCGCGGGTTCGCGCTGCTGCATCCGGGCTTTCCGCTCGATTCCGAGCGAGCCCCAGAATGTAGCGAAGAGGCTTGACCATGCCGTCATGAAGCGCTCCTTCCCACCCGTCGTTCTCCCCGACCCTCGGGAGCATATCGATTCGCTCGTGCGTCATCTTAGCGCATCTGGATGATCTACATCATGCAGAATCTCCAGGGCCGACCTCTAGGGGCAGCACTGGGCAAGCCAGCGCGTCTTGCCTGCCAATTGGGGCGAGAATGCCCGCTTGACCCTCAATATCGACGCTTCGTCACGGGCGTGTTGGATTGCGTAGCGCTGTGCCATAGTATCAATCATCGAAAACCGCTGACCAAAGGGGGCATCATGCCCATCACGATGTCGCTTGCCCCCGCTATCGCCCGTCGAAGCCGGGGCTGGCCGTTTGCAGCGGGCGCTCTGGGGTTGGCTCTTGGCGCCATCTTGGCCGCCTGTCTGGTTGCGTCGTTCTACGGTATTCCCTTGCCCTCATTGCATGCCGGGGCTCCTGCGCTCGCAGAAAGCCTCGCGCAGACCATCGACGCCCAAGGCGTGGATGCGGCCGTCGCGCGCTATCGTGCGCTTGCACAGGACGGTTTCGCCGGTTTTTCCGAAAACGAGAATGCGACCAATGATCTGGGCTACCGTCTGCTGGGCCGCAAGGAGGCGACGGCCGCGGCAAAGATCTTCCAGCTCAATACGGAAACGCACCCCGGATCGCCCAATGCCTTCGACAGCCTGGGCGAGGCGCAGGCCGCAGCGGGCGACGTCCCGGGGGCTATCGCCAGCTACGGAGAAGCCCTGCGCTTGGATCCCCACTTCAAGACCTCCGCCATCGCGTATGCGAAGTTGACCGGAATCCCGCGCAAGCCCTACCTGCCCCTGGTATTGCTGCACATCAGCGCGGGTCTTGGTGCGATCGCGTTCGGCCTGGCAGCGCTCGTGTTTCGCAAAGGCGGTCGGATGCACCGCTGGACCGGTACGGGCTTCTTCATTGCCATACTGTTCATGGCCGGCGATGCCGGCTATCTCGCCATCGTCGGGAACGAGCAGGAGAACATCCTCGCAGCCTTTTTCACCCTCTACCTGGTGCTCACGGCGTGGCTTGCGGCCAGACGCCGAGAAATGAAGGTCGATGCTCTGAACGTGATCGGCTTGGCCGTTGCGTGGACGATCGCTGTGGGGTGTATTGCTTTTGGCCTCAAGGCAGCGAGCGAGCAGGCTTCGCTCGGGCCCTTCGTGGGCTTTGGCATCATCGCGCTGATCGCCACGGTGACCGATCTCAGGGTGGTTCTTGCCGGCGGCATCACCGGGGGCGCACGCATCGCCAGGCATCTCTGGCGGATGTGCACAGCGCTCTTCATCGCCGTCGCTTCATTCTTCCTCGGGCAGCAGCAGCTTGTGCCGCAGGCGCTTCGTGACTATAACCTCGAGGTGGTCCCGCCCGCGGTCGTGGTTCTTGCTCTCATCTATTGGCTCTCGCGCAATCTGTATGAGCGGCGTCGAGCGCTGCACAACTTGTCGCCGGTGAGTGACCGGGCTGTGGCCTGATCCGCAGTCCGTCCGGCCCTATCCGCGCTCGACTCTCGTGCCTGGCGCGCTTTGAGCGCACCGGCCGCGCGCAGAGCGGTGCGCTTCGAGCAGCTCGTGGCTTAGACGAAACCCATGTTGGTCTGACTGAAGTTCTTCAGGTTCGGAAACACTGTGGCAAGTTGCGCGGGGGATAGACCCATCCAGGCGCCCAACGTTGCCCCGTACTGGTCGATACCGGTCGTGGGCAGCCAGCGACCTTCGTCGGACGTATCGTCCGGGCCACCCAGCACGAGCGAGGGGAAGACACCGTAATTGGTCCCGCCTTTGACCGCGCCGCCCATGATCATGTGGTGTGAGCCCCATGCATGATCGGTTCCGCCGCCCGAGGCTGGCTTGAAGGTACGGGCAAAGTCCGAGAGCGTGAAGGTCGTGACCTGGTTTTGCAGGCCGAGATTGACGGTCGACTGGTAGAAGGCGGCCATCCCCTCCGAGAGCTGCTGCAACAGCGCGCCCTGTTGGTTGATCTGGTCGTTATGCGTGTCGAAACTGCCCAAGCTCACGAAAAAGATCTGGCGCGTGGGCGAGCCGAGCGTCGTGCTCGCCATGATACGGGCGACCGACTGCAACTGTTGGGAGAATCCCGAATTTCCGGTCGAATACGGAGCAAAAGCGCTGGAGATGCTGGCCGGCGCCGTGCCCGAGAGGATCGGGTTCAAAACACGCGACAGGCCAATCGACGTGTTCTGGATGTTCGAGAGCGTTGTGATCATCGTCGAATCCGCACTCGTGGCCGACAGGAGCGACTGGAGCTGTGCCTCGCCGGTAGTGGTGCCAAAGGGGCCGTTGATGTTCAGTCCCCCGTAGGTATAGAGCGCGACCTGGCTGGTACGCGCCCCTGCCAGATAGAGGGCGTTCCCCGAAAGCGAGATGGAGACCGGCGACACACCGCCCACGGGGCCGAGCTGGTCCGCTATCCGTCCGCCCCAACCGTTCGACAGATCAAGGATCGAGCTTGCAGCCTGCTGGTTCTGCTGATCCGAGTGCGAGTAGAGGTTGACAGGAACCTTCGCCTGGTCCGCGGTGGCCCGGTTGTTATAGATCGCCAACGTGATGGGCTCGATCAGCGTGCCCATGTTCATCTGGAAGGCGAGCGCCTTGCTGTTATAGAGCGACTGCAACGCGGTCATCGAGGGATGCAGGCCCCACTGCTCGTTGGTCACTGAATCCGTGATCGGCAGCAGCTGGCCCTGAGGGATGGCCACGCCGCCGCTGGACTGGGACGCGCGCGCCGTCCCGTAGGCGCTATACATGTTCTTGTTGGTGTTGATCGGGATCAGCATGTTGTTACCGTCGTTGCCACCGTACAGAAAGACGCAGACGAGCGCCTGGTAGCTCGCCGCAGGCCCGGCGATCGCGTCGCCCAACCACAGCTTGGGGAACAGGCTGCCAGCGGTGGTGGCTGCAAGGCCGCCCAACATGCGGCGCCTGCCGGGGTTCATCAGATGGCGATTATTCTTGGACATGTGGTTCTCCTGGCGCGCTTAGCGCACGATCTGGTAGCGCGGTGAAGCGAGGATGAGGTAGGCGGCCGCCTGAGCCCGGGCGATCTGCCAGTCGGGTCCTGTCGCGGGCACGGCATTGACGGCAGCGATGATCGCGCTCGCCTCAGCTGCCGGCAGCGTGCCGTGCAGCAGGTTGGTGTTGAACAGGGCCACCATCGCACTGGGGTTGGGAGCGAGCGCAGCGTAGCTGAACAGATCGATCTGCGTGCCGATCGCGCCCGGTAGCGACGTGTCCGGTTGGACACCGTTTTGCGAATAGATGAGCTGATTCAGGTAGTTCAGCTGGTTCACATTGGTCGACACGCCCGTCAGAACGAACTGCGGGCCGAGCAGGTTCGTACCGGGCACCACATCGGCAGGGTGATAGAAGCCGAACACGGTCTCGGAGCTAAAGAGATTCATACCGAGGTTGGCTGATTCGTTCAAGGCGTATTCGCCGTCGCTTGTCGCGTTCAGGGCGCGCAGTGTCGAGGCGACGTACAGAGCCGGTTCCTTCAGGCGCCCAAAGTTCGGATTGCTGACCGAGTCGCCGCGCGCCTCGGGGTCGGTCAGGATGGCCTTGACGACCGCCCCCATGTCGCCGCGCACACCCTTGCCATTGTTGTTAAAGACCGCCGTGATGCGCGAGACATAGCCCGGACTGGGGTTGCTCGTCACCAGAAACTGGATCAACTGCTTGCCGATGAACGGACCTACGTTCGGGTGGTTGAAGATATTGTCCAGACCCTCCTTCAGGTCGAGCACCGAGCTCTGGCCTGCAGGCAGCGTCTTCCCCAAAAGAAGGGTCTTCGCGGTCATGTCGTGATTGATGTCGTAGGGCACCATCTGACCTGCGAAGTATTGGTTGTAATTGTTACCGTACTGGGGCGGTGTCGCCCCCGGGTAGGTCGGGTAGGTCCAGCCCGTGAAAGTCGAAGCAAAGCCCTCGATCGTGTCCTGGCTGTAGCTCGGTACCGGCTGCCCGTAAGAGTCCGTCACGATGCTGCCGTCTGCATTGAGCATGTTCGGGCCGATCGAGAACAACTGCATGACTTCGCGCGCGTAGTTCTCGTTTGGCGAGACCGTACCCGAACTGTTGGCCTTGTTGTTGTTGGCCATGTTCAGGTACGCACCCATGACCGGGCTTAAGGTCACATCATTCAGGATCTGGCGGAAATTGACAAAGGCGTCATTGAGCAGCATCTGCTGGTAGAGCCCCATCGCGTAGGCCGGGCCGATCGTGACGGTGGAGACCACGAAGATCTGCTGATAGGCCAGGGCGACGCGCTGGCGCAACTGATCCTGCCCATTCAGTGCATTCTGGAAGAACGCGCGCTGGATCGGAAAGGCCGTGTAGAGGTCCCGGTAGCATTGCGGGTCCTGCCCGGGCAGAGCCGGGTTCGGACAATAATTGGTCTGGGGATTCAAGGCCGTCATCGTCGGATAGCCCGTGGGCGGCGTGGCGATCTGCTTATCGATCCACGCGGGACCGGTCGACATGATCTGCTGCACGAGTGCCGGAGTCGGCCCCATCGTGGCCTGATCGGCAAGTCGTGTCGCGTCCTGCTGGGTGTAGGTGGTCGCGGCCGCCTCGGTCGAGCCGCTGCCGCTGGACGAACTCCCGGAGCTGCCACTGCCTCCGCCGCCGCCACCGCAAGCCGCGAGCGTGAGTGCGAGAGCGATCGAGGAGACGCAGAATGTGAAAGAGCGAAAACGTGTGGATTGAATTGGACTGACCATCGTAATCTCTCAAGGGTTAGGGGCGCGGCGATGAGCGATGTCTTCGGAGAAACGACAAGCTTCGACACCTGAGGCCGAGTGAAGATTAGCGACAAATTTTTGTTTTCACAATTGAATTCACAATAAATTTAGGAGGAGTTTTACCCTCCCATCTCTTGGGCTAATGCGATTTCCTAGAGACCCTAGGTGTGACCTAGATGCCGCGAAATCGCGCGCATTATTCGCTCATGAGAAGCGCGATGCGCAAGCGTCTGAACTGCGCTGGTCCGTGATGGCGACTCTGTTTGGAGAGCGGTCTAGGACATTGACCTAAGCCTCTTCTAGGTCGATTTGTCACATCTGGTAACGAATTCTGGAGGTCCCATGCGTGGCAAGTGGAATTTACAAATTCACAGTTGCGCGCGCCGCGGCCGAATCACACACTGTTGAAGGACTCTGGCAGCACCCTATTAGAGTGCGAGGCGTAGACGTGCCATTTCGTATTCGGACGTCAGTCGGGCAACGAGATCGGCGGTTGCTGGAACATCGTCGATCTGCCCCACACCTTGACCCGCACCCCAGATGTCGCGCCAGGCCTTGGCCTTCGCGCCACCTCCCGAGCTGAAGTTCATCGTCGTCTTGTCGGCGTCCGGTAGCGCTGCGGGATCGAGACCCGCATTGACAATGCTTTTCTTCAGATAGTTGCCGTGCACGCCGGTGAAAAGAGGCGTGTAGACGATGTCGGCGGCGGCGGACTCGACGATCGCCTGCTTGTAGTCCTCGACCGCGCGTGCCTCGCGCGTGGCGATAAAGCGCGTGCCGATGTAGGCGAAGTCCGCGCCGAGCGCCTGTGCCGCCAGTACCGAGGCACCGTTGGCAATCGCGCCTGAAAGAATCACCGGCCCATCGAAAATGCGCCGCACCTCGGGTACGAGAGCGAAGGGGGAGAGGGTGCCGGCATGACCGCCCGCTCCGGTGCAAACCAGAATGAGCCCGTCGACCCCGGCCTCGAGTGCCTTCTGGGCGTGGCGCACGTTGATCACATCGTGGAACACGACACCGCCATAGGCGTGCAC